>JANTFS010000097.1 GCA_024763335.1 Paracoccaceae bacterium
CTTGAGGCTCTTGTAGTGCTCGTCGTCATGGCTGAACGACAGATCATCGCAAAACAGCAAGAACCGGTGCGGCGCATCGCGCAGGTGGTTGAGAAGCCGGCCCACCGAGGGCAGGTCTTCGCGTTGCAACTCGACGATCTTGAGCCCCGCCCCCTCGGCATTCACCGCCGCGTGCACCGCCTTGACCAGAGACGACTTGCCCATCCCGCGCGCGCCCCACAAAAGCGCGTTGTTGGCGGGCAGGCCGCGGGCAAACTGGCGGGTGTTCTCAACGAGCGTGTCGCGGGCGCGGTCAACGCCGACGAGCAGCGCCAGATCGACCCGGCTGACCTGTGCCACGGGCACCAGCCGATCGGGGCTGACATGCCAGACGAAGGCGTCGGCGAGGTTGAAATCCGGCGCGGCCAGCGGCGCGGGCGCCATCCGGTCCAGCGCCGCGGCAATGCGGGTAAGGGCCTCGTCCGTCATCCGTCCTTGTTCACCATGCCGGGATCGTCGTCATCGTCCGTGCGGCGCGTTTCGTCTTCGGCGATATCCCAGATCGGTTTTTCCTCGGCATGTTCCTCGGGCTCCGCGGCCTCGTCGTCGTCATCAAACTCCTTGAAGATCGGGTCGTCTTCTTCGTCCGCGGCTGCCGCGAGATCGTCGTCTTCCGCGTCGTCATCCTCGTCCCAGAGCCCTTCGGCCCGAAGACGCGCCTCGCGCTGTTTCTCGACCCGGGCAACGAAGAAAATGGAAATCTCGTAGAGCCCGTAGACCACGGAAAACAGGATGATCTGGGTGATCACATCGGGCGGGGTGACCAGTGCCGCCAGAAGCAGGAT
Source organism: Paracoccaceae bacterium (assembly GCA_024763335.1). GTDB lineage: Bacteria > Pseudomonadota > Alphaproteobacteria > Rhodobacterales > Rhodobacteraceae > Sinisalibacter. The sequence goes on from JANTFS010000097.1 coordinate 825, forward strand.
GCCGACCATGGCGTATTTGCGCACGCTGCGCAGGCCACCGGCGCTGGCGAGCCCGGCCTTGCCCATGAGCGTGAGCAGCACCGGGAGCTGGAAGGTGAGCCCGAAGGCCACGATCATTTTCAGGGAGATATCGAGGGATTGGTCAACCTTGCCCTGGAAAACGAACTCGATGCCCTCGGCGGTGGCCGCGGGTGCGAGGGTCGCCCCCTCGCCGGAAAAATACGCCGCCGCCACCGACGGCAGATCGGCGAAACCGAGGAAAAATGCCATCGCCAGCGGCACGACCACGAGGTGAGCGAAGGCCGCCCCGAGAAGGAACATCACCGGGGACATGATGAGGAACGGCAAGAAAGCCGCCTTTTCGGACTTGTAAAGACCGGGCGCCACAAACCGCCACATCTGGTAGGCGATCACCGGGAAGGCGAGCGCAAGACCACCGACCATCGAGATCCGGAAATAGGTAAACAGCAGTTCCTGCGGTGCCGTGAACTGCAACACCGGGTTGGGGTTGCCGAGCGACCGCATGGTGCTCTCGATCGGCATCAACAGGAAAGACAGCACGGGTTTGGCGACGGCGAACACCAGAACCATCGCGATCACAAAGGCCAGCACCGACCAGATCAGCCGCGTGCGCAATTCGGCAAGATGCTCGATCAGCGGCGCCGAGCTGTCTTCGATGTCGTCGTCGGTGACGCTCATGGTTTGTCGGCCCTGTCGGTCTCGGCAGCAGTGTCGGCCGCCTCGCCAGCAGCGGCGTTTTCCGCCGCTTCGCGGTCAAGCTTCGCCTGCCCGGCCTTTTCGGTGGCGGCGCGGATCTTTTCGATGTCAGCCTGACGGTCGGGATCGGACGGCTTGGGATGTTCGGGCGGCTTGCCCTTCACGCCCGACGTGTCGCCCCTGGTCGCCGCCGAGGGGTCCCACTTGTCGAACCGGTCCGCCGCCTCGTTGAGCTTGTCGAGCCCGAATTTCTTCGGGTTGCTCACACCTTTGAGTGTGCTGCTGACATCATCGAGGCCACTTTCGCGGGCCGCCTGATTCATCGCATTGGTAAATTCTCGGCCGAGCGAGCGCGCCTTGGCGGTGAACCGCCCCAAGGTGTGGAACAGCCCGGGCAAGTCTTTCGGCCCCACCACGATCAACGTGACGACGCCGATGACCAGGAGTTCGCTCATTCCGATGTCGAACATGGGTCAGCCTCGGGGCCTTGGCCCGCCGGGCCTCAGGCCTTGTCCTTGTCGGCCTCGGGCGTCACGTCCTTGGCACCTTCAGCGGCCTGATCTTCGATCTCTTTCTTGCCGTCATCGACGCCCTTCTTGAAAGCGGTGATGCCCTTGCCGACTTCACCCATCAGCGAAGACACCTTGCCGCGGCCGAACAGCACGAGCACCACGACGGCAATCAGCAGAATGCCGGGAAGGCCGATATTGTTGAGCATGGAATTCTCTCCCTTTCGGAGCGGCGCACCGCCCTGTCATTTCGCCATACGTATCTATTGCCTCACGGCGGAAGATCAAACCCCGAATGCGTCACGCTGCGCAAGAAAATGCCCAAACCGGGTCAGGCGTCGCGCTTGCGCCAGTCCTTTTGCGGTGTCACCGGGAAGACGAAACAGCGGTCGCGGCGGATGGCGATCCAGAGCGGCGTGCCGGCTTTGGGCAGAAAGACCGAGGGCACCGTGGCCTTCAGCGGACTGCCGTCGAAGTCCATGCGGAATTCCACCAGGCTCTCCTTGCCGATGAACCGCGCCCGCTCGACGATGGCCCGCGCCCAGACCCCGTGTTCGGGCGTCGGGGCCGGCCCCTGCCCGCCGCGGTCAAAGTCGATCTTGAGGTGCTGCGGGCGGATCACGATCTCGACCTCGGTGCCGTCCGCCTGCCCCGGCGCCATGAACTTGCCGAAGGGGGTTTCGGTCAGCAGCCCCTCGACGGTGCCGCGGATCACGTTGATGTCGGAAAAGAACGCCGCCGCCTCGCGGTCGACGGGCGCGTTGTAGATGTTGTAGGGCGCGCCCTGCTGGACGATGCGCCCGGCGCGCATGAGCGCGATGTCGTCGGCCATGCGCATCGCCTCTTCCGGCTCATGGGTGACGAGCAGGACAGCCGTGCCCTCGTCTTTCAGGATCGAGAGCGTCTCGTCGCGGATGCCGTCGCGCAGCCGGTTGTCGAGCCCCGAAAACGGCTCGTCCATCAGCATGATCCGCGGCCTTGGGGCCAGCGCCCGGGCCAGCGCGACACGCTGCTGTTCACCGCCCGACAATTCGTGCGGATAGCTGTCGATGGCGCGCAGGAGCCCGACTTTTTCGAGCAATTCGCGCACCCGAAGCCGCTTCTCGGTGCGCGAACCGGTCAGGCCGAAGGCGACGTTGTCAAACACGCTCAGGTGCGGAAACAGCGCGAAATCCTGAAACATGAGGCCGGTGCCGCGGCTCTCGGGGGGCACGAAGCAGCTCGGCCCGACGATGCGCTCGCCGTCGATCAGGATCTCGCCGGCGTCGGGCCAATCCACCCCGGCGATGATCCTGAGCGTGGTGGACTTGCCGCAGCCGGAGGGGCCGAGCAGGCATGTCACCTGCCCCGGCATGACCGTCAGCGAGACATCATTCACCACCGGCCGGCCGCCGAAAACCCGGGTGATGTTTCTGACTTCCAGCCGTGGTGTCATGCCGCGCTCGGTGTCCTGCCCCTGAAACCCGACCGAAAATCTCGGGGTTTGGGCCAGATACCAGCCGAAACGACGCGCCGCAAGAGGCTGGCCGGCTTGCGGGGGGCTGGGCAAAACCCCAAGTATTTGGGGGGAAAAGGGAGGACGACATGAAAGATTTCATGGTTGCAACCGATCTGTCCGAACGCTCCGACCGGGCGCTGCGCCGGGCAATCGCGTTGGCACGCGCGCATGGCGGGCGCTGCCATCTGGTGCATATCGTGGACGAGGGCCTGCCCGACGAGACCGCCCGAAGCTACCGCGCGGCGGCGATGGCGCAGCTCGAGCGGATCGTGCAGGCCGAGGCCGGCGACACCGAGCTGCGCGCGCGGGTGGTGTCGGGCGATCCGCTGGTCGAGATCCCGCGCATGGCCCGGGAGCTGGAGGCCGATCTCGTCGTGCTCGGCCTGCATCGGCCGCGGGCGTTTCTCGACCGGCTGCGCGAAACCACGATGGAGCGGCTGGTGCAGCTGATGCGGCGGCCGGTTCTGCTGGTCCATGACCGGGCCGATCATCCCTATCGCAAGATCCTCGTCCCGGTCAGTTTCTCGCCCGCCTGCGCCACCGCCCTGACCGCGGCCCGCGCGCTCGCGCCGCAGGCCGAGATTGCCGCGTTTCACGCCGTGCATCTGCCGTTCTCCGGGCTCACCGGCGAGGGGCCCGGCGGGCCGATGGACCGCGAGTTGACGCATGAGGCCGAAGCCGCCCGGGCGGTGTGGTGCGAAGGTCAGGGCCTGGCGGCGGAGCTCTGCGCCGTCACGCCGGTCAGCGGCAGTCTGGGCGAAACCGTCGATGCGCAGATCGCCCGCGAAAACCCCGACCTGATCGCGCTCGGCGTGCATACCCGCAGCGGCATGGCCCCCTATGCGCTGGGCAGCTTCGCCGCCCGGCTGGTGCGCAACCCGCCCACCGATCTGCTGTTGGCCCATCCCTGAGTTCGGCCCGGGCTCACAGCGTGGCGTTCACCTCGCCGCCATCGACGAGCAGGTTCTGCCCGACGATGAAGGCCGCCTGGCGCGAGCACAGGAAGGCGCAAGCGGCGCCGAATTCCTCCGCCGTGCCATCGCGCCCGACGGGGTTGGCGGCGACCCGCTGCGCCTTCTGATCGCTGACGGATATGCCTTTCGACTCGGCGTTGCGCGCATCGAGGCTGCGGATGCGATCGGTATCATGCGACCCGGGCAGCAGGTTGTTGATCGTCACCCCCGATCGGGCCACCTGCCGCGAGGTGCCGGCGACGAAGCCGGTCAGGCCGGCGCGGGCGGAATTGGACAGTCCCAGCGCCGGCAGCGGCGCCTTCACCGCCCGCGAGGTGATGTTGACCACCCGGCCCCAGCCCCGCGCCATCATCCCCGGCACCAGGGCCTGGATCAGCGCGATCGGGGTGAGCATGTTGGCGTCGAGCGCGGCGATGAAGTCGTCGCGGTCCCAGTCGGTCCAGACACCGGGGGGCGGGCCGCCGGCATTGTTGACGAGGATATCCACCTCGCCCGCCACCGCGAGCACCGCGGCGCGGCCCTCGGCGGTGGTGATATCTGCCGCGACGGTCTCGACCGGGACGCCGAAGCGTTCGCGGATCTCCTGCGCCGTGGCCTCCAGCGCCGCTGCGCCCCGGGCGTTGAGCACCAGCGCCACGCCCTCGCCGGCCAGCGCCTCGGCACAGCCGCGCCCCAACCCCTTCGATGAGGCGCAAACCAGCGCCCGTTTGCCGCCTATCCCGAAATCCATGCCTGGCCTCCTCTCCCGCAATGGCCTGACCTAGCAAAGCCCGCCCGATTCGCCCATGGATCGAAGCCTCGGCCACGCCCGCGACCGTCCGGCAACAGTTGCGCGACATCGCCGGTTTTATCCGCCGCACCGCAACAATCTGTGCGTGTGTGCAGGAAGTTTGCCCGCCAAGGCTAAGGTTTTGTTGACGGAATCCGGTTTCGGGCCTAGAGTGTTCGGGCTGCGGTGGGGGCCGCGCAGGAGCTGCTATGTCGTTTCATTCGAGCCAGGCCGAGCTGCCGGTCCGCCACCTGACGGTGTATCGCGCCGAGGCCTTCCGCGTCAGCCATGGGGTGAATGAGGGCGATCCGCTCGCCGATGCCTCCGAGCTGCTTCTCGAAGACATCTACAGGCTCGACGAGTTTGCCGAGCCCGAACGCCTTGGCCTCGCCGCCGATGAAACGCCCGTCTTTCACATCGCCGCCGACAGCGCGGCGGGTCAGCCCGGCGCCCCGGTCTATCTCGACAGCCTGCTCACCCTGATGGGCCCGTCCAGCGAAACCCGCGAAATCCTGGTGTTCGTCGAGGTTCAGCCGCAAAGCGGGTTGATCACGCAGATCTACCTGCATCCGCTGGCGCCGCTGGAACCCAAGACCGGCTATACCCTCGTCACCATCGACCGCAGCGGCGCCGCCGCGCGTCTGGCCGCGGCGGCAGCGGTGGCCTTCACCCGCGGCACGCGGATCACGCTGGCCGATGGCCGGCAGAGGCCGATCGAAGAGCTGCAACCCGGCGACCGGGTTCTGACCCGGGATTCGGGGCCGCAGGAGGTGCGCTGGACGGGGATGCAGACCCTGCGCGCCACGGGGGCCTTCGCCCCGATCCGGATCCAGCCCGGCGTGTTGAACAACACCGGTGAACTGGTGGTGAGCCCGCACCACCGGCTCTTCATCTACCAGCGCGTCGACGCGCTCGGCGCCGGGCGCAAGGAGATCCTTGTGAAGGCCGGTCTTCTGGTCAACGGCACGAGCGTGACGCAGGAACCGGGCGGGTTTGTCGACTATTTCCAGATCCTGTTCGACAAACACGAGATCATCTATGCCGAGGGGATCGCCGCCGAAAGCGTGTTCATCGATCCGGCGACCCGGCCCGGTCTGCCCCGGGAACTGACCCGGCGGCTGCAAACCGACAGCGCGCCCGCCGGGCTGCCCGGGCGGGAATTGCGGGCGGGCGATCTGGCGCGGCGTCAGGACGCGGTGGAAATCCTGCGGCGCGTGTCAGCACTTTAGGCCGGGGGGCTGGGACGTCCGAAACGGGGTCAGGATCTGGCCTGCCGAATTGACGAGCCGGGTTTTCCGGTTTTCCGGTTTTCCGGTTTTCCGGTTTTCCGGTGAAAGCCGGGCCACGGACAATCCCGCCTGTCAAGCCCGGTTCCAGACCCGAGCCGCTTGCCGCGCCGCCCGGGCTCACCTATATCCGCGCGCATGCTTGACGCGCCCAACCAGAACCGCCCCGCCCTGCCCCCGGAGATCGCCCGGCGCCGGACCTTTGCCATCATCTCCCACCCCGACGCGGGCAAGACGACGCTGACGGAGAAGTTCCTGCTCTACGGCGGGGCGATCCAGATGGCGGGCCAGGTGCGTGCCAAGGGCGAGGCGCGGCGCACCCGGTCGGACTTCATGAAGATGGAGCAGGACCGCGGCATCTCGGTCTCGGCCTCGGCGATGTCGTTCGACTTCGACACCTACCGCTTCAACCTCGTCGACACCCCCGGCCACTCCGACTTCTCGGAAGACACCTACCGGACCCTCACCGCCGTCGACGCAGCGATCATGGTGATCGACGGCGCCAAGGGGGTTGAGAGCCAGACGCAGAAATTGTTTGAAGTTTGCCGGATGCGGGACCTCCCGATTTTGACATTTTGCAACAAGATGGACCGCGAGGCGCGCGACACGTTCGAGATCATCGACGAGATCCAGGAGATGCTGGCAATCCACGTCACCCCGGCCAGCTGGCCGATCGGCATGGGCCGCGAGTTTCTCGGCTGCTACGATCTTCTCAACGACCGGCTGGAGCTGATGGACCGGGCCGACCGCAACAAGGTGGCCGAGAGCATCCAGATCGAGGGGCTGGACGACCCGCGTCTCGAAGAGCATGTGCCGGCGCAGTTGCTGGAGCAATTGCGCGAAGAGGTGGAGATGGCGCGCGAGCTCTTACCGCCGCTCGACCCGGAAGAGGTGGCGGCAGGCATGATGACGCCGATCTGGTTTGGCTCGGCGATCAATTCCTTCGGCGTGAAGGAGCTGATGGACGGGATCGTCAATTACGGCCCCGAGCCGCAGCCGCAATCGGCCGAGCCGCGCCAGATTTCTCCCGACGAACCAAAGGTTTCCGGCTTTGTCTTCAAGGTTCAGGCGAACATGGACGCCAAGCACCGCGACCGCGTGGCCTTCGTGCGCATGGCCTCGGGTCACTTCAAGCGCGGCATGAAGCTCACCCATGTGCGGGCGAAGAAGCCGATGGCGATCTCCAACCCGGTCATGTTCCTCGCCTCCGACCGGGAGTTGGCCGAGGAAGCCTGGGCGGGCGACATCATCGGCATTCCCAACCACGGCCAGCTGCGCATCGGTGATACGCTCACCGAGGGCGAGACGCTGCGGGTGACGGGCATTCCCTCCTTCGCGCCGGAGCTCTTGCAAGGCGTGCGGGCGGGCGACCCGATGAAGGCCAAGCACCTCGAGAAGGCGCTGATGCAGTTTGCCGAGGAAGGTGCCGCCAAGGTGTTCAAGCCCGACATCGGCGCGGGCTTCATCGTCGGCGTGGTCGGGCCCTTGCAGTTCGAGGTGCTGGCAAGCCGCATTGAGCTGGAATACGGGCTGCCGGTGCGGTTTGAGGCCAGCCAGTTCACCTCGGCGCGCTGGGTCTCCGGGCCGAAGGCCGAGCTTGAGCGCTTCATCAGCGCCAACAAGCAGCACATCGCCCATGACAACGACGGCGATCCGGTCTACCTCACCCGCCTGCAATGGGACATCGACCGCGCCGAGCGCGACTACCCGGAGCTTACCTTGAGCGCGACGAAGGAAATGCACGGCGCATGAGCAGTGCCCTGCCCCGCGCCCTCGTGGCGGATGCGCTGATGGTGGATGAAAGCGCCCTGCCGCCGGGCGATCTGCCGCTGGAGCGGCTGGCGACCCGCTTTCTGGCCTATCTCGCCGCCGGCGATGAAGACAAGCTCCCGCCGCCGGACCACCCCGATGGCTGGACCTACGCCCTGTTCGACGGGCTCACGCGCGACCACCCCGCGCAGGCCCTTGCCGCGATCCGCGCCACGCTCGCCGCCTGCGACAGCCCCGACGAGGTCGCCGCCGTCGCCGCCGGGCCGCTTGAAGACCTTCTCGCCGCCCATGGCGCCGCCGTGATCGACGAGATCGAGGCCCTCGCCGCCACCGCGCCGCGCTTTGCCTTTGCGCTCACCGGGGTCTGGCAGCGCGACGGCATCGCGCCGCTTCTGTGGGCCCGGATCGAAACGGCCCGCCGCGGTGTGCCGGCTCTGGATGACGGCGCCCCGCTGCCGCCGGCGCACGGGCTGTCATCGTCGCCGGGCGCGCCGTGAAACACCCGCAGCGGGCGGCACGCGGTGCCCCCGTGATTTCCTTGACCTTTCCGCACCTGCACAGTAAGTCCTGCCCAACCAAGACGTTCCGGCACTCCGGCCGGACGGGCCGCGTAGTTGTTGCGGCCAAGACCAAGCCGCACATCACGAAAGGCGACACTTGACCAAGTTTTCCGAATTGAACCTCAGCCCGAAAGTCCTCAAGGCCGTCGAGGAAGCGGGCTACGAAAGCCCCACCCCGATCCAGGAAGGCGCCATCCCGCCCGCCCTCGAAGGGCGCGACGTGCTCGGCATCGCCCAGACCGGCACCGGCAAGACGGCCTCCTTCACCCTGCCGATGATCACCATGCTGGCGCGCGGCCGCGCCCGGGCGCGCATGCCGCGTTCGCTGGTGCTCTGCCCCACCCGCGAACTCGCCGCGCAGGTGGCCGAGAACTTCGACACCTACGCAAAGCACGTCAAGCTCACCAAGGCCCTGCTGATCGGCGGTGTCTCCTTCAAGGAGCAGGACCAGCTGATCGACCGCGGCGTTGACGTGCTGATCGCCACCCCCGGCCGCCTTCTCGACCATTTTGAGCGCGGCAAGCTCCTGCTCACCGGCGTTCAGATCATGGTCGTCGACGAGGCCGACCGGATGCTCGACATGGGCTTCATCCCCGATATCGAGCGCATCTTCGGCCTCGTCCCCTTCACCCGCCAGACGCTGTTCTTTTCCGCCACCATGGCGCCCGAGATCGAGCGCATCACCAACACCTTCCTGCACAACCCCGCGCGCATCGAGGTTGCCCGTCAGGCCACCGCCTCGGAGACGATCGAGCAGGGGCTGGTGATGTTCAAACCCTCGCGCCGCGACCGCGCGGCCAGCGAGAAACGCAAGCTCCTGCGCGCCCTGATCGACGGCGAGGGCGAGGCCTGCACCAACGCGATCATCTTCTGCAACCGCAAGACGGATGTCGATATCGTCGCCAAGAGCCTGAAGAAATACGGCTACAACGCCGCGCCGATCCATGGCGATCTCGACCAGTCCAAACGCATGGAGGTGCTTCAGGGTTTCCGGGACGGCACCATCCGTTTCCTCGTCGCCTCCGACGTGGCCGCGCGCGGGCTCGACATTCCCAACGTCTCCCACGTCTTCAACTTCGACGTGCCGGGCCATGCCGAGGACTATATCCACCGCATCGGCCGCACCGGCCGCGCCGGGCGCACGGGCAAGGCGCTGATGATCTGCGAGCCGCGTGACGAAAAGAACCTCGACGCGATCGAGCGCCTGATCGAGACGGAAATCCCGCGCGTCGACAATCCGCTCAAGCCGGCATCGGGCGACAAGACCGAGACCAAGGCGAAGGCGAAACCGGAGCCCAGGGCGAAATCGGAGCCGAAGCCGGAGGGCGCAACCAAGACGGCGCCACGGTCCGAGAAAGCGCCGGCCAAGGCAAAACCCGCATCCGAGGCGCGGTCCTCGGGCCGCGGCAGGTCGTCGGGACGAGGTGGCGGCGACAAGACGGTCG
>JANTFS010000098.1 GCA_024763335.1 Paracoccaceae bacterium
CCTTCGTCATCGGCCGAGAACGCCGGCTCTTCGGTCAGGGCGAGGGCGTCCTCGAGCCCCAGATCGGGGCTCTCGTCCGCAGCTGTCAGAACCTGCGGCACGAAGCGATAGGCGTGTTGGGCGAGGTCGATGCCGCGCTGAAGCTGCGCCGCCTGGAAGCGCACACCGTGCAACAGGGCGATCGGCTCGCCGTCGGCGTCATAGAGGGTGAAATCCGCCAGCACGCTGCGCTGTCCGACACGCTGAACATGGATCCGGCCCGACGCGACCATCGCGCCCGATTGCAAGAGCGAGAGCCGGCCGATGCGCACCGGCAGATAGCTGTGCTGGCCAAGCTGGCGTTCGAGCAGAATGCCGATTACGCCGTGGAACACCGCGTCGGCCCCGACAAGATCGAGCGCATGGACGATCTCGCCTTCGTGGCCGAGGGCCATCGGGGCGGCCGGGTGAAGGATCACCTCGGCCCGGTCGTCGCCGGCGAGGCGCAGGTGCGACAGGCGGCGGAACCCGGGCCCGTATTCGAGCCCGATCTCGCGCCCGGCGGCATAGACGACGGCGCCATCGAGATCCCCCGGCAGGCGGGCGGGATCGGGCGCCGCGTCGATGCTTGGCAGGGCCTCGACATGGTAGAAGCGGCCGCGCAGATGGGTGCGCCACGGCGTGTCGACGCCGCGCGGCTGGCTTTCCAGCTGCACCGTGGCCGAGGTGGCCAGCGCGGAGGTTCGCAGCACCGTCAGCTTGTTTTCGCTCAGCCGCAGCGGGGCGAGAATGTCGAAGTCGCGCAACTCGACGTCATCGACCCGCAGCGCTCTCTGGGCGGCGGCGAGGGCAATTTCGGCAAAACCGGTGGCCGGGAGCAGCACCTGTGCCCCGACCTGGTGGTCGGCCATCGCCGGCAGCACCGAGAGATCGAGATCGGACCGCCAGACCGCGCCTTCGTCGCCGTCCTCGATGCCGAGCAGGTGGTGGTAGTCTGACGCGGTGCCGAATTGCCGGGCAATCGTGGCGGTCTGGTCGACGCGGTAGACCTGGTTCGACCACGGGTAGCGCGGCAAGGTGGGGTCGAAGGTAACCGGCTTCGGCGCGAGACCGGGCGCCGAGACGGCGCAGCCGTGCACGGCGGCGCGCGCGAGGGTGCGGCCAACCGGGTCGATGGTGTCTTTCTTCTCGAACCCGGCAATCACCACCGCGTCCGGGATGTCGGACGCGATCGAGCCCTTCATGTAGTTCACCAGCACCGGGGAGGGGCCGATTTCGAGGAAGGCGCGGTAGCCTTCGCCAGCGAGGGTCTCCATCGCGGCGCGGAACCGCACCGGCTGGCGGACGTTGTCGCACCAATAGGCGGTGCCGAGCGCCTCGCCCGGCTCGACCTTACCCGTGACCGACGACACGAAGGGCAGGGTGGTTGCCGCGGGCGTCATCCCGGCAATGGCCGCGCGCAGCTCGTCGAGGATCTGGTCCTGAGCCGGCGAGTGGTAGGGATAGTCGATATCGAGCTTGACGCAGGCCCAGCGCCGCGAGCGGCGGGCGAACTTGATGTAGTCCGCGATCGTTTCGTTGGCGCCGACAAGGGTCACGCTGCGGGGGCTGTTGTCGGCCGCGATGTGGATGTCGCCGCCGAATTCCGCGAGGCTTTCCGATGCCTCCTCGATCCCGACTTGCAACGCGGCCATGGTGCCGGTGCCGCGCAGCGCCTCCTGCGAGAAACTGCGCCAGTAGATCAGCGCCAGCGCCTCTTCGAGCGACAGCGCGCCGGCGACATGGGCCGCGGCCACTTCACCACCCGAATGCCCCATCACCGCCGCCGGTTTCAGCCCACGCGCCGCGAGCGCGGCGACCTGGGCGATCTGGTCGGCAAAGAGCAGGGGCTGGGCCACGCCACAGCCCTTCAGCTCTTCGTCCAGCTCCGGGCTTTCCATCTGTTCGATGATCGACCAGCCCGACAAGGCGGCAAAGATCCTGTCGATCTCGTCGAGCTTGGCGGCATAGGTCTTGTCGGTCGCGCGGGCGAGTTGGCCCATCCCGCCATATTGCGAGCCGTTGCCGGAAAAGACGAACACCGTCGGTTCGTCGCGCCGGTTGCTCTCGCCGAGCACCACGCGCTGATCCGCGATGCCGCGCGCGGCATGGTCCAGAATCTCGGCCGTGGCGGCGGCATCTTCGCACAGGACCGCGGCGCGCCGGTCTGCGAGCGCCCGGAAGGCCAGCGCTTCACCGGCCAATTCTCCGATCCCGGCGGCATCCGGGGCCGTTTCGCGAAGTTTGTCCGACCATTCCGCGAGCAGATCGCGCATCGACTCCTCGGTTGCGGCCGAGACCATCAGCACCGGCGGGGTGGCCGGCGCCGAGGGCGTGGCGGCCGGCACGTCGGGCATCTTCTCGAGGATGACGTGGGCATTGGCCCCGCCGAACCCGAAGGAACTGACGCCGGCGCGCAGCGGGCGGTCCGCGGTTTCGTTCAGCGCCAGCGGCTCGCGCACGATCGAGAGGTTGAGCGCGTCGAAATCGATGTTCGGGTTCGGCTCCTCGGCGTGCAGGGTCGCCGGGTAGCGACCGTGTTCGAAGGCGATCAGGCTCTTGAGCACGCCCGCCGCCCCGGCCGCCGGTTCTAGGTGCCCGATGTTGGACTTGATCGAGCCGATCGGAAGCGGCGCCGTGCGGTGCGCGCCAAGGGCGTGGCCCAGGGCACCTGCCTCGATCGGGTCGCCGACGGCGGTGCCGGTGCCGTGTGCCTCGACGAAAGCCAGCGTCTCGGGGTCGATCCCGCTGGTTTCATAGACATTTCTGAGCAGCTGGGTCTGGCCTTCGAGCGAGGGCAGGGCGGCGGTGATCGTGCGCCCGTCGGCATTGGTGCCGACGCCGAGGATCGCCGCCCGCGCCCGGCGCGGCGCGATGGCTTCGGGCGTCTTGCGCTCGAGCACGAAAGCGACGACGCCCTCGGCCCGGGCATAGCCATCGGCATGGGCCGAGAACGGCCGCGACCGGCCCGTCGGCGAAAGCATCTGGGCGGCGGAGAACCCGATGAAGTGCTGCGGGTCGAGCAGGATGTTCGAGCCGGCGACGATCGCGGTGTCGATCTCGCCCCGCGCGAGCGCTTCTTCCGCGAGATCGAAGGCGAAATGCGCCGAGGAACAGGCCGTGTCGACGGTCAGGCTGGGCCCGCGCAGGTCATAGACATAGGAAATCCGGTTGGAGACCAGCGACAGGGTGTTGCCGGTCATCATGTAGGGGTCGGCCAGCATCGGATCGTGGGCGACCCGGGTGCCATGGGTCATCGTCGAGGCCCCGACAAAGACCCCGACGGGCTGACCCACGAGCCGGTCGCGCGCCAGCCCGGCATCTTCGAGCGCCTCGTGCACAACTTGCAGAAGCAGCCGCTGCTGCGGGTCCATCTGCGCCGCCTCGCGCGGCGAAATCCCGAAGGCGGCCGCGTCGAAGCTCCACAGGTCATCCAGAACGCCGGCAGAAAAAGTGTAGCTTTTTCCGGGGGTTCCGGGGGCGGGGTGGTAATAGGGCGAATGTGCCCAGCGGTCTTCGGGGATTTCCGAAACGAGGTCACGGCCGTCAAAGAGCGCGCGCGTCAGCGCGTCCACGTCAGGTGATCCTGGAAGCCTGCAGGCGTGGCCGGTGATCAGCGTCTTAAGAGGCACGGATTGGAATCCTGTTTCTTCTGCGCACCAAAGGCTGGCCCCAGACCGGTTCAAATGACAGCGTCTGTGATCCCACCCAAATGCGCCCTTTGTTTCGCGCTCCACGTAAACACCGCAGGCGCGGGTGTTCAAGCAGATTAGTTGGCGCTGAACGCCCCCTCCACGGGGTGCCGCACCGTGTTTTTCCCTTGCCCGGCGCGTCGGTTGCGCCCGGTAGTTCGTTCAACTGTTTCATCCCCCGGGACAGCCCTACGCAACAGCCCCGACGCGCGCCCGATGAGCGCGCGCGACGCCATATCTCACGACTGGGGCGGTCAATGCAAGGCCCTTGCCCCGCGCCCCCCCCCCTGTTGCCGATTGCCGCGTGGCGCGCACGCCGTCGTGGTCGGTGGCAGACGTGGGGGGAGATGTCGGCCCGCGCCCGCGCCGAGCCCGGCGGGCGACAGGGCCGCCGGGTTGCCGCGCGCTTCGGGTGCGGGCTCAGGCCAGATCGAATTGCGTGACCGAGAACACCACATCCTGGAAATCGCGGTCACCGCCCCCGGTGATGTCCTCGAAGCCGATGCTGAGCGCCATGCCGCCTTCATCCACCCCCGAGAGCGCATGCTGGATGCCGTCGGTGTTGAGGCTCGGATCGTAGCTGTGAAACACCGTCACCCCGGCATTCGTCCCGTTCACGGCCAGCACCACATCCGATCCGCCGGTCACCGTCGCGGGCGGGCCGCTGGCGCCGTCGAGGAAGCTCAGCGTGTCGGAAGCCGCAAGCCCGTTGGCCCAGTCGGCGCCGTTCTGGACGATGAAGAAGCCAAGCTCGTGCCCGGCTTCGACGCCGGTGATCTCGGCCACCCCGCTTGGATGGTTGTCGGCATTGTTCACCAGAATCCGGACATCGACGATATTGCCCGCGGCATCGACCTCGTAGACCCCGATCGCATTGTCCCAGTTGGTTGCCGCGAGGGCGGTGTTGAGGGTGATCCGGAAGCCCGATGTGCCGTCGCCGGTAAGGAAGGCCTGGTTGTTGATGCCATTGACCACGCCATCGTCGACCCGGACGCGTTCCGACAGCGTCGGCAGGAAGGTCTCGAAGGTCACCGCCGTGTCCGCGCCCTCGTGCACCGCCATGAAATCGCCGCCGCTGAAATCCCCCTCGAGGGTGAATGACCCATCGGGCGCGCCGTTGCCATCGCCATCGACCGAGAGGATCGCCGACCCCGGCGCCACGGTGATCGCATCGCGGCCGACGTGCTGGTTCAGGAAGATCAGTTGGTCGTCGAGGGTAAAATCGGTGATCGTGTCGCCAAAGAAATCCCCGAGCAGGCCGCGGGCCACGTCGCTGCCGAGGCCGAGGCTGATCTGGTCGCCCCCCGCGCCGCCCTCGATCACGTCATTGCCGCCGCGGCCCTCGATCCGGTTGACCCCGCCGTCGCCCGACAGCGTGTCGCCGAAGGCGGAGCCGGCGAGGTTCTCGACGGCCGTGTAGCTGTCGCCGGCGGCAATCCCGCCGCTGCCGCCGGTGGCGAGACTGGCGGTCACGCCGGCGGTGGCGTCCTTGAAATCGACCCCGTCCTCGCCGCTGCCGCCATCGTAGGAATCCGCGCCCCCACCGGCGATGAACAGATCGTCGCCGGCCTCGCCGAAGACGCTGTCGATGCCAAGGCCATCGTGGATTTCGTCCTTGCCGCCGCCACCGCGCAGGATGTCGTTGCCCTCGCGCCCGTCGATCAGGTTGGCGGCATTGTCGCCCGACAGGGTGTCGGCAAAGCCCGAGCCGCGCAGGTTTTCGATCGCGGTGTAGCTGTCGCCGGTGGCGATCCCGCCGCTGCCGCCGGTGGCGAGGCTGGCGATCACGCCGGCCGCGGCCTGTTTGAAATCGACCGCGTCTTCATCGTCGCCGCCATCGTAGGCATCGGCCCCGTCGCCGGCGATGAAGGTGTCGTCGCCGCCGTCGCCCGAGACGGTGTCGGCGCCGTCACCGTCGGAAATCTCATCCTTTCCGCCGCCGCCCGAGAGCACGTCGGCGCCGTCGCGGCCCTCGATCTCGTTGGCGCCGCCATCGCCGGTGAGCACATCGCCGAAGTCGGACCCCAGCAGGTTTTCGATCGCGGTGTAGCTGTCGCCCGCGGCGATCCCGCCGCTGCCGCCGGTGGCAAGGCTGGCGATCACGCCGGCCGCGGCCTGTTTGAAATCGACCGCATCCTTGCCGGCGCCGCCGTCATAGGCATCGGCCCCGTCGCCGGCGACAAAGGTGTCGTCCCCCGCCTCGCCAAACAGCGCGTCGGCGCCGCCGCGATCGGTGATCTGATCGTCGCCACGCCCACCGTGCAGCTCGTTCGCGGCGGCGTTGCCGATGAGGCTGTCGTCGCCGTCGCCCGACACCGCGTTTTCGATCAGGCTGCCGGCGGCAAGGGCGACCCAGACGATCTCGTCCACCTCGATGAAGCCGAGCGCGCTGAGGTCGATCTCGACATCCTGCGCAATCGTGGCGAGGTCCAGCCAGTCATTGCCGCCGTTGCTGTCGAGCAGCAGCCCCCGCGCGGGCTCGGCGAGCAGCAGTTGCGGGAAGTCGGCGGTGTAGTGATACACGTCGTCGGTGCTCGTCGCCGACCCGTAGAAATCGAGCGTCGCATCGTAGATGGTGCCGGTGTCGCCGCTGACGCTGTCTTCGACCCGCACCGTCCAGGTGCCGGCGCTGCTCATGCCGAGCGCCGAGGTCACGCCGAAGGTCCAGCTCACCCGGTTGTCGAGAAACGCCCCGTCGCCATCGTTGGTGAGAACGGCGAATTCCTCGCCGGTGGGGGCAACAAGGATGATGCGCAGATCGGAGCCGTGATCGTGTTGCAGATCGACGGTGAGCTGGATGTTCTCGATCCGGATGTCGTCGGCCACGTCGATCCCGACCGCGGCCACGCCGTTCGCCCCGTTGGTGCGGTCCGGGATCGCAACCGCGCCAAGGCTTGCGTCATCGTAGCTCGCGGTGGCGTGCACTTCGTTGGCGGAGGTTTGCGCGGTGGGGGAGAAATAGGACCAGGCTTCCGCCATCCGGACGGCGGCGAACACGTCGACCATGCCGAAGCCGTAGTCCGGGTTGAAACTCACGCCGCCGCCGTTCCAGTTGCCGGCGCCGTTGGCCGACCAGCCGCCGGTGCCGTAGGGCAGGCCGGTCTGCGCGGCAGACAGGGCGAGGATGGTGTGCACGTCGCGCCAGCCGAGGCCGGGATTGGCATCGAGCATCAGGGCCACGACGCCGGAAACCACCGGCGTGGCGGCGGATGTGCCGCTGAACTGGTTGGTGTAGTCCAGTGATCCGACGATCCCGTTGCTGCCGTTCTGGCCGACCAGATCGGTGGTCACCGTGGCCGCGGGCGCGACGACGAGAACGGCGGTGCCATTGTTGGAATAGCTCTCCGCAAACCCCAGATTGTCGGTTGCGCCAATGGTGGCGGTGAAGCGCGAGGCGTTCACCCCGTCGCCGTTGGCATCGGTGCTTTCATTGCCGGAGGCCTGCACGATCACCGTGCCGAGCCCGCCGCGGCCATTTTCCGAAAGATAGGCGAACTGGGTTTCCATCCAGGCGGCGTCGCTGGTCGGAACGGTGAGGTTCTCAGAGCTCTTGAACTGCGGCGTGACCCCCCAGCTGTTGTTCATGACGTCAAAGTGCTCGGCCCAGCGCAGCGCTTCGCCCGCGATCGTATCGTCGCGGTATTGCAGGTCTTCGAGGTAGTTGACCCCGGTCATGGTCACGCCCGGCGCAACACCGATCACGCCGATGCCGTTGTTGCCTTCGGCCCCGAGCAGGCCGGCCACGGAGGTGCCGTGATCGTCCGAGGTGAAGCGCGGAAGCGGGTCATACACGGTGCCGGTGCTGTCGACGAAATGCTGCGAGGCATCGTAATTGCCGTCGAGATCGGGGTGGGTGTATTCGAACCCGTCGTCATAGACACCCGCGGTGACGCCGGTGCCGTCGAACTCGTCCCAGATTGTCTCGATGTCGCCGATCAGCCGGAAATGCCATTGCAGGGGATAGAGCGGATCGTTCGGGGTCATGCCAGCCTCTACTCGCTACCTGTTGGTCTCGGTTTCGGGCGCGACCACGCGGAAGGTGCGCCCCTGCATGCAGAACGAGATCGCGGCCCAATGGCCCGACAGCACGAGGCGGCTGCCGATCTCGGCCTCCGGCACCGGCCCGGTCAGGCTGATCTGCTCGCCATCTTCGAGCCGGAATTGCGGGCACTCGACCCCCGGGCCGAGAAAGACGCCAGTGATGGTTTCGGTCGCTGGAGTGGTGCCGTTGGCCATGACCGCCCCGGTTGACGCCAAGACAAGAAGCGCTGCCCGCGCGAGGTTTCCGACCGATGCCGATCTCATGACCGGAGCCTAGCCGGGATGCGGACCCGCGAAAAGGCCCTGCACCCGATCCGCGACAAAGTAGCCCCGCGCAACGGTATGGCCGGGCATCGGCCCCTGTCTACGGGGCCGACGCAGGGCCGGTGCGGCTCAAAAGTCCGGGAAGAAGTTCAGGCTCAGCGCGATTTTTGCGCTGCCGAACGGGCTGTAGCTGCCGGCGGGTTCGGCCGACGACATCGCCCGAACGGGCACATAGGGGCTGCTGCTGCCGCCGAATTCAAGCGCGGCGCCGATCGAGGCCTGGTTGCTCAGCTTGTACTGCGCGCCGATGCTGAATTTCGGGCTCAGGCCGCCGAGGCTCGGCCCAGATGCCGATGCGGATCCCGCTTCATAGAGCCCCGACCAGCTGCCGAGGCCGGCGCCGGCCGTGCCGAAAAGCAGGACGTTCGGGAAGACCTGGTATCCGGCGAGCACTTCCACAAAGGGGTTCAGGCTGCCGATGGACCCGCTAAGGCTGCGCCCGGTGAAGAAGCCGGAGACGCCGCCCCCGGTTTCCAACCCGGCTTTCACGCCGACGACGAAACCGCTGAAGTCAAAGTTGTAGCCAAGATGCAGATCGATGTCGGCACCGGCAAGCAGGGACGTCATGACCACCGACGGGGCGCTGTTGGGGTTCGGATATTCCATGTTCGGCGGCTCGTATCCTCTGAAGGAAGAGGTCGAGAGATGCGCGGTCCCGCCAAAATAGAACCCCGTGAAGCCTTCTGCGACGGCCGGCGCCGACGCCATTCCCATTGTCGCCGCAAGCGCAAGTGCCGAAATCGTCTTTTTCACTTTGATATCCCCCGGAAATCGTATGTGCATTGTGAGTCGAGCAGCACTATGCGAAGGCCGGTTGCGGGGCGCAAGCCGCGGGCGGCTGATGCCTCGGAATCACTGGACGAATGCGGCGTCCTTGCAACAGATCAGATCAGGCCCGTGCCTTTGCAAGCCAGAGGGGAGCGCTCTGATGGGGATGCAGGGAGACGGCCGCCCCGGCTCATCCGGGGCGGGCCGGCAGTTTTGACGCCGTGATCAGAGGGCGCCGGGGTAGAAATTGAAGCCGACGACGATCTTGCCGTTGGACGGGCCATAGCAGCACGCGGCGGTGGCCGACGGTGACGCCACCCCGGCGAAAAGCGATGTGCTGCCAACATCGAACTGGAAGGCGCCGCTGACGGAGAACGCATCCGAAAACTTGTATTCGGCGCCAAGGCCGAGTGTGCCGGTCACGAAGCTGGGAAAACCGTTCGCGGGTTGCGCGCTCGAGGACGACGCATAGGGCACCCGAGAGTAGAACGGGTTGTAGAGGCCGGAGGCCCTTGCGCCGAAGGAGCCGTATACCATGAGATTGTTGACCACTTGGTAGCCCAGTTGCACCAAGGCAAACGGTGTCACCTCACCCAAACCCGAAAGCGAATTGGGGTAGGGGTAGGGGGAGAGGAAGGAAGAATAGCCCCCTGTCTCGAAGCCCACCCGGCCGCCGACGATGAAATTGCCGAAGTCATAGTTGAAGCCGATGTGGCCCCCGCCGCTGAGCCCGCCGAGCCCGCTCATGGAGACGAAGGCCGGCGAAGCGACGCTGTCAATATCCACTGGCGGTTTGATTTTGCTCACCCCGCTGGTCGAGATGCTGGCGGATCCGCCGATATAGACCCCGGAGAAGCCATCTGCCACGGCAGGCGCCGAGGCGGTTCCAAGCGCTGCGGCGAGCGCGAATGTTGCAAGTGCCTTTTTCAATCCACTGTCCCCCAAAAGAAAGCCGGAAAAACCCGGAAAAAATGCGAATCGGGGTCCACTATGGCGCGGTTTGCGGGAGTCTCAATTGCGCCGCGGCGCGGAGACGGAGTCAAAACAGGCCATTGCGCCTTCTGCGCAACAGTATCGCGCAGGTTGAATGGTGCTGTGTCGGCATCGCCGCGGGGCGTTGCGGGGGGGCAAGCCACGGGCTCGGAGTCGCCGTCAGCTCTTCCCGCGCGTCTCGTTCCACCAGGCGAGCAGGCCCGGGAACAGGAACAGGTCGGCCAGCAGCGCCAGCGCCAGAGCACCGGCAACGAGCTGGCCGAACAAGGCGGCGCTCGGCAGGGCGCTGAACACGGTCATCCCGAGGCCGACGAACAGGATCAGGCTGGTGGTGACGACCGGCGGCACCGTGACCCGCAGCGCCTCGGCAATCTCGGCGCGGCCGAGATGGCGCAGCGACGGGCGCGCCAGCCGCAGGCGGTTCAGCAGGTGGATCGTGTCGTCGAGCGCGATCCCGAAGG
>JANTFS010000099.1 GCA_024763335.1 Paracoccaceae bacterium
GTGTGCAGCACCGCCCGGCCCTCGGTCTCGTTGATCTTTTCGCCGGTAAACATCGCCTCGCGCCGCTCCGCCACGCCGGCCTCGTCGGCCAGTGCGAGCAGCAGATCGCGCGCGCCGGCGTCGATCGTGGTCTTGGAATAATCAAACAGCAGGCCATCGGCGCGCAGCGAGAACGCCCCGGCCCGCGCGGCATCCGAAAACAGCGCCTCGATGCGCAGATCGCCCTGCGCCGCGCGATGCGCCTTCAACTCGTCCCACAGGCTCACGTCCGCTCTCCCCGCCTCATTCAGCTTTCGGCCCAGTGCACCGTCAACCCGTCGAGCACCGCCGCCACCGGGGCCTGCATCGGGTCGCCCAGCGCCGCGGCCTTCTCCAGCGCCGCCCGCTTGGCCGCGCCGAGGATGACGAGATGCTTGTTCATCGCGCCATTCAGCACATCGGCCGACAGGGTGACGCGCGGCGTATCAAGGCCCGGGGCCGTCATCGCCACCAGCGCCGGGGCGCCGGAGGCCAGCGCCTTGGCCAGATTGTCACCGCCGGGAAACAGGCTCGCGGTGTGCATGTCTTCGCCCATGCCCAGCAGCACGAAGGTGAGCGGACGCAGCGCCTCGATCCGGTTGGCCATGTCGACAAGGTCCACGTCCGGGGCATCCCCGCCGGTGTAGTAGGAGATGAAATGCGCCGCCGCCGCCTTGTCGACGAGGAAGCGCTCGCGCAGGAGCCGGGCGTTCGAGCGCGGATCGTCCTCCGGCACCCAGCGTTCGTCGGTCAGCAGCACGTCGACCCTGTCCCAGTCCAGATCCACCGCCGACAGCACGTCGAAGACCGGCCCCGGCGTGGTTCCGCCAGGCAGCGCCAGAGAGGCCCGGTCGTGGCTCATCATCGCGCGGTTCAGCTCGCCCGCGATCGTGTTGGCGAGATCGAGCCACATCAGGTCGCTATCGGCATATTCCAGCAGTTTCATGTGTTCAGCTCCCTCCAGCGTCGCGCGTCCCTGTGCATCAGGATAAGCGCCTCTTCCGGCCCCGTCGAGCCGGCTTCGTAAGGCACGGGCTTCTCGCCGCGCGCTTCCCATGCGGCGACCACCTGATCGGTCCAGGCCCAGGCGGCCTCGACCTCGTCGCCGCGCATGAACAGCGTCTGGTTGCCCCGGATCACGTCCATGATCAGCCGCTCATAGGCATCCGGCACGTCGGTCGCCTCCTCGCCAAGGGCCTCGGCGAAGGTCATGTCGAGCGGCACGTTCACCAGCCGCATGCCGCCGGGCCCCGGTTCCTTGATCGTCACCGTGAGGTCCATCCCCTCGTTGGGTTGCAGCCGGATTGCAAGCTCGTTGGCACTCTGGCCGGTGTCTTCCTCGAAGATCGAATGCGGCGGTTCCTTGAAGCGCACGACGATCTCGCTCATCCGCGCCCGCATCCGCTTGCCGGTGCGCAGGTAGAACGGCGTGCCGTTCCAGCGCCAGTTGGCCACGTGCACCTTCAGCGCGATGAAGCTCTCGGTGCGGCTGTCGGGATTCTCGGCGTCGTCGCGATAGGAGGCGGTGCCGTCGCCCGCCTGATACTGACCGCGCACGATTTCATCGGCCTCGACGGGTTGCAGCGCCCGGATCACCTTCAGCTTCTCGTCGCGCACGGCGTCGGGCTCGAATTTCGACGGCGGCTCCATCGCGATCAGGCACAAAAGCTGCATCAGGTGATTCTGCACCATGTCGCGCATCGCGCCCGAGCGGTCATAATAGGCGCCGCGCCCTTCCACCCCCACGGTTTCGGCCACGGTGATCTGGACGTGGTCGATATACTGGTTCTTCCACAAGGGCTCGAACAGCATGTTGCCAAACCGCACCGCCATCAGGTTCTGCACCGTCTCCTTGCCGAGGTAATGGTCGATCCGGTAGATCTGGTGCTCGTCGAAATGGCAGGCGAGCGTGGCGTTGAGCGCGCGCGCGCTGGCGAGATCGTGGCCAAAGGGCTTTTCGACGACGATCCGCGCCCGGGGTCCTGCGATCTTGTGCTGGTGCAGCCGCTCGGCGAGATCGCCAAACAGCGCCGGTCCGACCGAGAAATAGAAGGCCTGTGCCAGATCGGGCCGCATCCGTTCGGCCAGATCGCCCCAGCCCCGCGTGCCCGTCGCGTCGATCGCGACATAGTCGATCCGCTCAAGAAAGCGTGCCAGCTGCTCGGGCTCGCATTTCGCCGGCACGACGAATTGGCGCACCGCCTCGGCGACCGTCTCGCGATAGCCGGCCGCGTCCATTTCCGATCGCGCCGCGCCGATGATCCGGCCATCGTCGGGGATCTGGCCGTCGCGGTGGCGCAGGTAGAGGGCGGGCAGGATCTTGCGCCGGGCCAGATCGCCGGTGCCGCCGAATATCACCAGATCGAACGGCTCGACAGGTATGACGCGCGAGACCATGGCAATTCTCCGTGTTCGGGCCGGGCTGAGCGGCCGGGGCCGCAGACCGGTGATGTCTGTTATCGCTAACGCTGTTGGCCTGTTACGGCGCGGCGCGGGTCATGTCTAGCATTGCACGCGCGCATCACAACCGTGTGTTGGCGGCGATGGGCCGGCGGCGTGGACGGCACAACAGCGCCGCGCGCGGGGTTGCCCCTTGCCGCCGGCCCGCTGGCGTGCTCAACCCCGGACCATGCCGACCACGTTCGACACCATCATCATCGGCGCCGGCGCCGCCGGATTGTTCTGCGCCGCCCACAGCGGCGGGCGCAGCCTGGTGCTCGATCACGCCGCCAGGCCGGCGGAAAAGGTGCGCATCTCCGGCGGCGGGCGCTGCAATTTCACCAATCTCGACGTGACAGCCGCCAATTTCGTTTCCGAAAACCCGCATTTCGCCAAGTCGGCCCTCGCCCGCTACAGCCAGTGGGATTTCCTCGACCTGCTCGCGCGCCATGGCATCGCCTGGCACGAGAAGACCCGCGGCCAGCTGTTCTGCGATGGCAAATCCACCGAAATCGTCGAGATGCTGGTGGCCGAAGCCCGCGCCGCCGGGGCACAGCTGCGCCTGTCGACGCCGGTGCAGTCGGTTCACCATCGCGACGGCCGGTTTCACGTGGCCACGCAGGCCGGCACCTACACCGGGCGCAACCTCGTGGTTGCCACCGGCGGCAAGTCGATCCCCAAGATGGGGGCCACGGGGTTTGCCTATGACATCGCCCGCCACTTCGCTCACCGTGTCACCGAAACCGGCCCGGCCCTCGTGCCGCTGACCTTCGGCGACAGGTTCGCGCCCCTTGCCGGGGTGTCGCTGCCGGCCCGCGTCAGCAATGCCCGCGCGCGGTTCGACGACCAGATCCTGTTCACCCACCGCGGGCTGTCGGGCCCGGCGATCCTCCAGATCTCGTCATATTGGCGCGACGGCGAGGAGATCCGGATCGATCTCAGCCCCGATGTCGCGCTCTTTTCCGCGTTGCGCGAGCAGCGTCAGAAATCCGGCCGGCGCGCGCTGACAACCGAGCTGTCACGCCACCTGCCGGCGCGGCTGGTCGCCCATCTCGCGCCCGAGCTCGGCATCCGGGGGCCCCTCGCCGACCAGTCCGACGCCCGTCTGCGCGCGCTGACGGAAACCCTGCACGGCTGGGCGCTCACGCCAACCGGGTCCGAGGGATACCGCACCGCCGAGGTCACGCGCGGCGGCGTGGCGACCGAAGAACTGTCGTCCAAGACGATGGAATCGCAGCTTGTGCCGGGGCTGTTCTTCATCGGCGAGGCGGTCGATGTGACCGGTTGGCTCGGCGGCTACAACTTCCAGTGGGCCTGGTCGTCGGCCCATGCCGCCGGCACCGCCATCGCCGCGCGGCGCTGAAGCCCCGCCCACGCAGGCGTTTTGCCCTCGATCGGGCGCACCGGCGCATTGTGCCGCCGCACCACGCCCGTTACCCTGCGGCCAGAATTGCGGAGGAACCCCGGGTGAAAATCGCGAGCTTCAACATCAATGGAATCAAGGCCCGCCTGCCGCTGGTGCAGGACTGGCTGGGCGAGGCCGCCCCCGACGTGGCGATCCTGCAGGAGATCAAGACGATCGACGAG
The DNA here is from genome assembly GCA_024763335.1 of Paracoccaceae bacterium. GTDB lineage: Bacteria > Pseudomonadota > Alphaproteobacteria > Rhodobacterales > Rhodobacteraceae > Sinisalibacter. Next base: position 4,045 of record JANTFS010000099.1, read on the forward strand.
ACCTTCCCGCGCGCTGTGTTCGAGGACATGGGCTACAACGTCGAAACCCACGGGCAGAAGAGCTTCAACGGCGTCGCGCTGCTGTCGAAGCTGCCGCTCGAAGACGTCACCCGCGGCCTGCCCGGGGCCAAGGGGGCGGGGCGCGAAGGCGTCGACGATGAAGAGGCGCGCTATATCGAGGCGACGGTGGTGGGCGAGCACGCGGTGCGCATCTGCGGGCTCTACCTGCCCAACGGAAACCCCGCGCCGGGGCCGAAATACGATTACAAGCTCCGCTGGATGGAACGCCTCCACGCCCGGGCCGAGGCGCTTCTGGCGCAGGAGGAATGCTTCCTCATGGCTGGCGATTTCAACGTCATCCCGCAGGCCGAGGATGCCGCGCGCCCCGAGGCGTGGGAAAAGGACGCGCTGTATCTGCCCCAGACCCGGCAGGCGTTTCGCCGGCTGCTGAACCTTGGCCTCACCGACGCCCTGCGCGCCCGCACCCAGGCGCCCGAGCTCTACACCTTCTGGGATTTCCAGCGCGGCGCCTGGGCGCGCAATGACGGCATCCGCATCGACCACATCCTGCTGTCGCCGCAATGCGCCGACCTGCTCGAAGACGTGCAGATCGACAAGAACATCCGCGCCCGCGAGAAGCCCTCGGACCACGTTCCGATCTGGGTGAGCCTCGCAGCGTAAGAGATTGTCATGTCGCGCAAAATCATCATAGACACCGATCCGGGCCAGGATGATGCCGTCGCCATTCTTCTGGCGCTTGCCAGCCCCGAGCTGGAGCTTCTGGGCCTCACCGCCGTGGCCGGCAACGTGCCGCTCGCGCTGACCGCGAAGAACGCCCGGATCATCTGCGAGCTGGCCGGGCGCGACGATGTGCCGGTGTTTGCCGGCTGCGCCGCGCCGATGCACCGGCCGCTGGTGACGGCGGAACACGTGCATGGCAAGACCGGGCTCGACGGCCCGGCGCTGTGGGAGCCCGCGATGCCCCTGCAGGAGGCGCACGCGGTCGATTTCCTCATCGACACCCTGCGGCGCGAACCCGCGGGCAGCGTCACGCTCTGCCCGATCGGCCCGCTCACCAACCTCGGCACCGCCTTCGAACGCGCCCCCGACATCATCCCCCGCGTGGCCGAGATCGTGCTGATGGGCGGGGCCTATTTCGAAGTCGGCAACATCACGCCAGCGGCCGAATTCAACATTTACGTCGACCCGGAAGCGGCTGAAATCGTGTTCAAATCCGGCATTTCAATCACGCAGATGCCGCTCGACGTGACCCACAAGGCGCTGGTGACGCGCCCCCGGCTCGAAGCCTTCGCCGCGCTCGGCACCCGCACCGGGGCGTTCACCGCCGAGATGCTCGACTTCTTCGAACGTTTCGACATCGAGAAATACGGCTCCGAGGGCGGCCCGCTGCATGACCCCACGACCATCGCCTACCTGCTCGATCCCGGCCTTTTCTCGGGCCGCCACGTCAATGTCGAGATCGAAACGGGCTCCGACCTCACCCGCGGCATGACCGTCGCCGACTGGTGGGGCGTCACCAGCCGCGCCCCCAATGTCACCTTCATCGGCGATCTTGACGCCGCGGGCTTCTTCGCCCTCCTCACCGAGCGGCTCGCCCGCCTGCCCTGAGCCGGTCTTCTTTGGTCCGGAAATACCTCGCGGGGGTCCGGGGGTGCGAAACCCCCGGTGGCGCCTTGTCCGCCCGGCGCGGCCCACCCATATTGCCCCCATGCGCGCGACATTCGACAATTCCTATGCCCGGCTGCCCGAGCGGCTCTTCGCCCGGCAGGCCCCGGTTCCGGTCAAGAACCCCGCCCTCGTGGCGGTGAACGCCGGCCTTGCCCGCGAGCTTGGCATCGAGCCCGACAGCATCACCGCCGCCGCCATTGCCGGCAACGAGGTGCCCGCCGGCGCCGATCCGCTCGCCCAGCTTTATGCCGGCCACCAGTTCGGCAACTGGGTGCCGCAGCTCGGCGACGGCCGCGCGGTGCTGCTCGGCGAGGTGATCGACAGCCACGGCCAGCGGCGCGACATCCAGCTCAAGGGCGCCGGCCGCACCGCCTTCTCGCGCGGCGGCGACGGGCGCGCCTGGCTCGGCCCGGTGCTGCGAGAATACGTCGTCTCCGAGGCGATGCACGCGCTTGGCATTCCCACCACCCGCGCCCTGGCCGCGGCCACGACCGGCGAAACGGTCTACCGCGAGGGACCGATGCCGGGGGCGGTTCTGGCCCGGGTCGCGGCGAGCCACATCCGCGTGGGCACCTTCCAGGCCCTCGCCGCGCGCGGCGATACCGAGGGGCTCAAGGCGCTCACCGACCACGCCATCGCCCGCCATTACCCGCAGGCCGAGGGCGCGCTCGGGCTGCTGCAGGCGGTGATCGCGGCGCAGGCCAGGCTCGTTGCGGGCTGGATGAGCGTGGGCTTCATTCACGGCGTGATGAACACCGACAACATGACCATCTCGGGCGAGACGATCGACTACGGCCCCTGCGCCTTCATGGACGAGTATCACGGCGCCACGGTGTTCTCGTCGATCGACCGCACGGGGCGCTATGCCTACCAGAACCAGCCCGACATCGCCCTGTGGAACCTCGCCCAGCTCGCCTCGGCGCTGCTCGGGCTGATCGACGCCGACGAGACGGCGGCGACGCAGATCGCCACCGCGGCGCTCGACGGGTTCGCGCCCGCCTTTCAGGCGGAATGGCTGCGGCGGTTCCGGGCGAAACTCGGGCTGACCCGGGCCGAAGACGGCGACTCGGCGCTGATCGTGGGGCTGTTGCAGCGGATGTCGACCAGCCGGGCGGATTTCACCAACACCTTCCGGGCCTTGGCCGTGACGGGCGACGCCTCGGAGCTGATCGCCGACGCCGGCGCCTGGGAGAGCTGGGCCCCCGGCTGGCAGGCGCGGCTGGCGCGCGAGCCGGGCGACACCGCCGCCACCCTGCGCGCCGCCAACCCGGCCGTTATCCCGCGCAACCACCGCGTCGAGACCATGATCGAGGCGGCCGTGGGCGGCGATTTCGGCCCGTTCCACCGGCTCATGGAGGTGCTGGCGAAGCCCTTCGACGATGGCCCCGACACGCCCGACTACGCCCGGCCGCCGGCTCCGGGCGAACGCGTGCGGCAGACCTTCTGCGGCACCTGACAGCGCAGGCTTTTCTTTCCCCGCCGGCTTGCCCATACTTGGGCGCGACACAGGCATGAAACTGGCAAGTTACAATATCCGCAAGGCCATCGGCCTCGACCGCCGGCGCGATCCGGCGCGCATTCTCGACGTGGTCAACCAGATCGGGGCGGATGTGATCGTGCTGCAGGAGGCCGACAAGCGGCTGGGCCCCCGGCCCACTGCCCTGCCCCGCCAGCTCATCGCCGACCATACCGACTACGTGCCCGTCGATCTCGCCGTCAGCGCGGTCTCGATCGGCTGGCACGGCAATGCGATCCTGGTCAGAAAGGGCACCACGGTGTCGGATCCGCAGCGCATCGAGCTGCCCGGCCTCGAACCACGCGGGGCGGTATCGGCGGTGATCGCCGACCGGCTGCGGGTTGTCGGGGTTCACCTCGGGCTGATGCGCCGTCACCGGCACGGCCAGCTGCGCCAGATCCGCCAGGCGCTTGAACATTGCGACCGCCCGACCGCGGTGCTTGGCGATTTCAACGAATGGTCGCCCAATGCCGGCCTGGAGGAATTCCACGGCCAGTTCGAAATCGTCGCCCCGGGCAAATCCTATCACGCCTCGCGACCGATGGCGGCGCTCGACCGGATCGGGCTGAGCCACGAGCTCGCGCTCAAGCGCGGCGGCGTGGTCGAGACCAAGCTGGCCCGGATCGCCTCCGATCACCTGCCGATCTGGGTCGAAGTCGGGCTGCCCGACTGACGCGGCCCCGCCTGCGCGCCCTTGACCCGACAAAAACTGTCGGATATGCCCCCTGGAACGGACGCGGGAGGAGAAACAGATGAAGATCCGGTTTTCGATTGCCACCACCCTTGGCCTGCTTGCGGCGCTGCCCGCGGCGGCGGATGTGAACGTCTATTCCTACCGCCAGCCGGAGCTGATCGAGCCGCTGGTCAAGGCCTTCACGGACGACACCGGGATTGCGGTGAACGTCGCCTTCCTCAACAAGGGGATGGTCGAGCGGCTGAAGGCCGAAGGCCGCCGTTCGCCCGCCGACGTGCTGCTCACCACCGACATCTCGCGGCTTGCCGAGCTGGTCGAGGCGGGTGTCACCCAGCCGGTCGAGAGCGACATCCTCACCGCCCAGATCCCCGCCGCTTTCCGCGATCCGGGCAACGAATGGTTCGGGCTCACCACCCGCGCCCGCATCGTCTATGCCTCGCGGACCCGCGTCGCCGAGGGCGAGGTGACCACCTACGAAGATCTCGCCGACCCGAAATGGCAGGGCCGGATCTGCACCCGGTCGGGCACCCATGCCTACATGGTCGCGCTCACTGCGGCGATGCTCTACCACCACGGCGAAGACGGCACCCGCGCCTGGCTTGAAGAGCTGAAGAGCAATCTTGCGATGAAGCCACAGGGCAATGACCGCAGCCAGGTGAAATCGATCTGGGCGGGCGAATGCGACATCAGCCTTGGCAACACCTATTACATGGGGGCGATGCTCGAAGACGCCGAGCAGACCGCCTGGGCCGATGCGGTGCGGATCGAATTTCCCACCTTCGAAAACGGCGGCACCCATGTGAACGTTTCCGGCATGGCGATGACCGCCGCCGCGCCGAACCGTGACGACGCGCTGAAATTCATGGAGTTCCTCGCCTCCGACGCCGCCCAGGCGATCTATGCCGAAGCGGTCTACGAATACCCGGTGAACCCACAGGTGCCGAACTCGCCGCTGGTGGCAAGCTGGGGCAGCTTCACGCCCGATGACGTGAACCTGATGGAACTCGCCCGGCTGCGCCCCGCCGCCCTCAGGATCACCCAGGAGGTCGATTTCGACGGCTGACCCCGGCGCCGGCCCGATCCCGGCGATGGCCGCGATCGGCACCGGCTCTCGAGCCCGGCCTGCGGTGCCTCACCGCGCACAGACCTCGCGAATGTAGGACGCCTGCTCCGCCACGATCCGCTCGCCCTCGGCAATCGCCTCGGCGCCGCGGTAGAGCTCGAGCACGGTGAGGCTCGGCAAACTGGCGTTGAGCTGAACATGCGGCGGCTCGCCGGCGAAGCGGGCCCGGCGGATGGTATCTTCCATCACGTCGATCGCGGCCGTGAGCACGTCGAAATAATTCGGCGTCGAAAGTTCGGGGTCGTGATTGACCGCGAAGCTCTCGCGCAGCGCCGGCGGCAGCACCGACAGCATCCAGTTGGCCCCCTCCTTGCGCTCGGGCGGGTGCCAGAACCGGCCGTGGCGCTTGGCATTGGGGTTGACCGCGATGATGACCTCGGCGCCGAGCGCGCGCGCGGCGGAGACCGGCACCGGGTTGGTGAGTCCGCCGTCGAGCAGCCAGCGGCCCTCGTGGCGCACCGGCGTCATCACCCCGGGAATGCCGGCCGAGGCCCGGACCGCGCGGTAGGTCGGGCCGCTGTCGAGCCAGATCTCGCGGCCGGTTTCCATATCGGTGGCGATGGCGGCAAAGGGCCGGCCAAGCGCCTCGATCCGCGGCGCAATGCCGAGGCCCTCGAGCATGGTTTCGATCTCGCGGGCCCGCACCAGGCCGCCGGAGCCGAGTTTCACATCCATCAACCCGACGACCCGGGTGGGCGTGAGCCCGCGCACCCAGGCTTCCAGCTCGGCCAGCCGGCCGCCGACGAAGGCCGCGCCGACCACCGCCCCCATCGAGGTTCCCGCCACCACGTCGGGCTCGACCCCGATCCCGGCGAGGGCCTTGAGAACGCCGATATGGCACCAGCCGCGGGCGCCGCCGGAGCCAAGCGCCACGCCGATTTTCGGTTTTCCGGTCATGCGGGGAGAGTGCGCCTTTGCGGCGCGAAAGGTCAAGCGGTGGCCCCCGTTTCGGGGGCGGCGGTGGGGGGCCAGCCCCCCACACCCCCCGGGATATTTGGGGAAAGATGAAAGAGCCGGGGTGCGGCGCGGATCATTCCGCCGCGCGTGGTCGGGCCCCCAGCATCTCGCGCAGGTAGCGCCCGGTGTGGCTTTCGGGAACATCGGCCACCTGTTCGGGTGTGCCGGTGGCGACGATCCGCCCGCCGCCGTCGCCGCCCTC
>JANTFS010000100.1 GCA_024763335.1 Paracoccaceae bacterium
GTGCAGCGTGACGCCGGCCGCACCCCGCCCGATGCGCCCAACCGGCCATGCTGCCCCGCGCGCCGTGGCACAGGCCGACACCGCCCGATGCCGCGCGGCCGCGCTGCGGGATGCCACGCCGTGCTCATCGGCGATGGTCCCTTTCCCCCTTGACCTGCGCCGCCGGGTGCCGGAAACCCCTGCCCATGAGTATCGGACGTTTGACGATTGATCTCGATGCGCTCGCCGAGAACTGGCGCGCGCTCGATGCGATGAGCGCCCCCGAGGTGCAGACCGCCGCCGTGGTGAAGGCCGATGCCTACGGTCTCGGCGTCGCCAAGGCGGCCCGCGCCTTGGCCGCGGCGGGCGCGCGGCGATTTTTCGTGGCCGTCGCCGAGGAGGGCTCGGCGGTGCGCGAGGCGCTCGGGCCAGGCCCGGAAATCGCCGTATTCTCGGGGCACATGCCGGGCGATACCGACATGATCCACGATCTCGCCCTCGTGCCGATGCTCAACTCGATCGACCAGATGACCCGGCATTTCGAGGCGCTTCCGGGCCACCCGTTCGGCATTCAGCTCGACACCGGGATGAACCGGCTTGGCATGGAGCCCGCGGAATGGGCCGCCGTGCGCGAACTGGCGCTCGGCCAGGGCCCGCGGCTCTTGATGAGCCACCTCGCCTGTGCCGACGAGCCCGACCACGAGATGAACCGCCAGCAGCTCGACGCCTTCATCGAGATGACCGAGGGGACCGGCGTGCCGCGCTCGTTGGCGGCCACCGGCGGCATTCTGCTCGGCCCCGAATATCACTTCGACCTCACCCGCCCCGGCATCGGCCTTTATGGCGGGCTGCCCTACGAAGACGCCCGGCCGGTGGCGGAGCTCGAGCTGCCGGTGATCCAGATCCGCGATCTCAAGGCGGGCGAGAGCGTCGGCTATGGCAACACCTTCGTGGCCGACAGACCCACCCGCGTGGCGACCGTCTCGGGCGGCTATGCCGACGGGCTATCTCGCCACCTCTCCAACCATGGGGTGCTGTTTTTCGAAGATACCCCCTGCCCGATCCTCGGCCGGGTTTCGATGGACATGATCGGCGTCGATGTGAGCCACCTGCAAGCGGCGCCGCCGGCGCTTGCCATGCTCGGGGCGCAGCAGACGGTCGATGACCTGGCCCAGGCGGCCGGCACGATCGGCTACGAGGTGCTCACCCAGCTCGGCCGGCGATATGCGCGGCGATATGCCCGGGGGCGCGACTGATTGGCAATTCCACTCGCCTGCGCCGGTGCAATCGGCTAACCCGGAGGCGATGATCTGGCTTCGCCTTCTCAACCTCGCACTCTTCGTGCTGTTTCCGCTGGCGTGGTTCGCACCGCTGCTGCGGGCGGGCCTGAATCTGCCGCTGTTCGGGATGGACGAGATCAGCGTGGTTTCGGGGCTGCAGGCGTTGTGGGAGACGGATGTGGTGCTGGCGCTCGTCGTCACCCTGTTTGCGATCTTCGCCCCGATGCTGAAGGTCATCGGTGTGGCGCTGATCCAGTTTGGCCTCCTGCGCCGAAAGGTGCTGCCGGCTCTCAACCTGCTGGGCAAGCTGGCGATGGCCGACGTGTTCCTGATCGCGCTCTACATCGTGGTGGTGAAGGGCGTCGGGCTGGCGCGGGTGGAGACCGGCTGGGGGCTCTATCTCTTCACTTTCTGCGTGCTCGCCTCGATCCTCGTGGGCATCCTCGTTGGCAAGCGGGAGCGCGGCTGATGGCTCGTCCGACACCCTGTGCCGTCCTCGCGATGAGCGGATGGCAGTCCGCGAAGAGCCGGCCCGAGGAGCGGCGTTGATGGCAAAAGCCCCTTCCTATGTCTGCCAGGAATGCGGCGCATCCCAGTCGAAGTGGTCGGGCCGGTGCGACGTCTGCGGCGCATGGAACTCGATCATCGAGGAAAAACCGCTCTCGGCGGGCCCGGCGTCGAAATCCCTGGGCACGAAACGCGGGCGCGCCGTCGCGCTCTCCGATCTCGCCACCGAGGAAGCCCCGCCGCCGCGCAGCGAAAGCGGCATCGCCGAGTTCGACCGCGTTCTGGGCGGCGGCCTCGTGCCTGCCTCGGCCATTCTGGTTGGCGGCGACCCGGGCATCGGCAAATCGACCCTTCTCCTCCAGGCCGCTGCAAGTTTCTCCCGCAAGGGGCTGAAATGCTTATATGTTTCCGGGGAAGAGGCCTCCGCGCAGGTGCGGATGCGCGCCCAGCGCCTCGGGCTCGCAGACGCCCCTCTGAAACTCGCCACCGAGACCAATCTGCGCGATATTCTCACCACGCTGGAGGCCGAGAAGCCCGACCTCGCGATCATCGATTCGATCCAGACGATGTGGGCCGACAACGTCGACAGCGCACCCGGCTCGGTCGCCCAGGTGCGGGCCGCCTCGCATGAGCTGACGAGCTTCGCCAAGCGCCACGGTGTGTCGGTGGTGCTCGTCGGGCATGTCACCAAGGAGGGCCAGATTGCCGGACCCCGGGTCGTCGAGCACATGGTCGACACGGTGCTCTATTTCGAGGGCGAGCGCGGCCACCAGTTCCGCATCCTGCGCGCGGTGAAGAACCGTTTCGGCCCCGCCGACGAGATCGGCGTGTTCGAGATGACCGGCGGCGGGCTTGCGGAGGTGGCCAATCCCTCGGCGCTGTTCCTGTCGGAACGCGAGGAGCCGGCGCCCGGCTCCGTTGTGTTCGCCGGCATCGAGGGCACGCGGCCCGTGCTCGTCGAACTTCAGGCGCTGGTCGCGCCCTCGCCGCTGGCCCAGCCGCGCCGCTCGGTGCTGGGCTGGGATGCCGGCCGGTTGGCGATGATCCTTGCCGTGCTGGAAGCGCGCGTCGGCATCCCCTTTGCCGGGCTCGACGTCTACCTCAACGTCGCCGGCGGCATGAAGATCTCCGAACCCGCCGCCGACCTCGCCGTGGCCGCCGCGCTTTTGTCGGCGCGCGAAGACGTGGGCGTGCCGCCGGAAACGGTGGTTTTCGGTGAAATTTCGCTGTCGGGGGCGCTGCGACCGGTGGCTCAGGCGGAAAACAGGTTGAAAGAAGCGCAAAAACTTGGTTTCACAACGGCCATTGCGCCGGCACGGTCGAAATTTGGCCAAGGTTCCGGGTTACAGCTCAGAACGATGAGCGATCTCGTGAGCTTCGTGGGCGAGGTGTTCGGCGCAGGATAGGCGCGGCAGAGGAAAGAAGCGAGCAAGCATGGACGGGTTCACGATTGTCGACGGTATCGTCGCGCTCATCATCCTCGTATCGGCCATTCTGGCCTATTCGCGCGGCTTCGTGCGCGAGGGGATGTCGATCGCCGGCTGGATCATCGCCGCCGTGGTGGCCTACATGTTCGCCCCGCGCGCGGTGCCGCTGATCAAGGAAATCCCGGTGCTGCGCGATTTCATTGCCGACAGTTGCGAGCTCTCGGTGATCGCCGCCTTCGCCGGTGTGCTGGCCCTCGCGCTCGTGGTGGTCTCGCTGTTCACGCCGCTGTTTTCCTCCGCCATCCAGCGCTCGGCCCTTGGCGGGGTGGACCAGGCGCTTGGTTTCGTCTTCGGGGTGCTGCGCGGCATCCTTCTGGTGGCCATCGCGCTGGTGGTCTATGACCGCGTGATCATCACCGAAAGCGTGCCGATGGTGGATGATTCGCGCACCGCCAAGATCTTCGCACGCACCTCCGGCAAGATCGACGAACAGATCCCCGAGGATGCGCCTGGCTGGATCGTGGCGCGCTACGAGACGCTGGTGTCGAGCTGCACCGGCGCGGACCCCGCCAACTGAGCTTGACCTGAACCGATCCGCCCCGCACCCTCTGTGAAACAGGGGGGAGCACATGGCGGACGCCGTGCGATTCTGGAACCGGATTTCCAAACGCTACGCCGCAAGCCCGGTGGCCGACGAGGCGGCCTACCGGCGCAAGCTGGCCGAGACCCAGGCGCGCTTCCAGCCCGACTGGACCGTGCTCGAGATGGGCTGCGGCACCGGCAACACCGCGATCGCGCACGCGGGCCACGTGGCGCAGGTGCACGCGACGGATTTCTCCGAAAAGATGCTCGACCACGGCCGCGAGCGCGCCGCGCGCGAGGGTGTCACCAACGTCACATTCGATTGCAAATCCGTGGCCGAAATCGGGACCGACATCCAGTATGACGCGGTGTTGATGCTCTCGCTCCTGCATCTCGTGCCCGACTGGCGGGCGGCGCTCGACAAGGCCTGGGCGCTGACCCGGCCCGGGGGCATCTTCGTGTCGTCCACCGTTTGCGCCGACTCTGTGCCGTGGATTGCCCGGGTCGTGCTGCGGCTCGGCGCCCCGCTGGGGCTCTTGCCACGGGTCACCGCCTTCGACGCCGACGCGCTTGTCAACGAGATCGCCGCGCGCGGGTTCGAGATCGAGGAACGCTGGAAACCGGGCAAGGGCAAGGCCCTGTTCGTGATCGCGCGCCGCCCGGCATCAGGGGCGGCGAAAAAAGCGGCATCCGGCGCCAAACCCCGCGACCGATCGTCATAAAACGGTCATATCCCGCTCACCTCCGGGTGACAGACCCGGGCCCAGCCCTTATGAGGGTGGCCAAACGCGCCAACGGGATTCGGAGCTGCCCCATGACTTCCTGCGCCGCCATGCCGCCTGCTCACCCTTTCGATGACGACAAGCTGAAGGAGGAATGCGGCGTCTATGGCGTGATCGGCATTCCGGAAGCGGCCAATTTCGTCGCCCTCGGCCTGCATGCCCTGCAACATCGCGGCCAGGAGGCCGCCGGCATCGTCAGCCATGACCCGGCCGAAGGGTTCAACTCGGTGCGCCGGTTCGGCTATGTGCGCGACAATTTCACCAAGGCCAGCCTGATGCAGGCCCTGCCCGGGCCGCTTGCCATCGGCCATGTGCGCTATTCCACCGCCGGCAAGAAGGGCGCGGCGATCCGCGACGTCCAGCCCTTCTTCGGCGAGTTTTCGCTGGGCGGCGCGGCGATTGCGCATAACGGCAACCTCACCAATGCCGAGGAGCTGCGCACCGAGCTGATCGACCGGGGCTCGATCTTCCAGTCGGGTTCCGACACCGAGTGCATCATTCACCTGATGGCGCGTTCGATGGCGAAATCGATCCCCGACCGGATGGAAGACGCGCTGCGCCGGGTCGAGGGAGCGTTTTCGATCGTCGCGATGACCCGCACCAAGCTGATCGGCGTGCGCGATCCGCTTGGCGTGCGCCCACTTGTGCTGGGCCAGATCGGCGACGGCTGGGTGCTCTCGTCGGAGACCTGCGCCCTCGACATCATCGGCGCGAAATTCGTGCGCGACGTGGAGCCCGGCGAGATGGTGGTGATCACCGAGGATGGGGTGGAAAGCCGCCGGCCGTTCCGCCCGGTGATGCCGCGGTTCTGCATCTTCGAACATGTCTACTTTTCGCGCCCCGATTCGATCCTCGGCGGCCGCTCGGTCTACGAAACCCGCCGCCAGATCGGTGTCGAGCTCGCGCGCGAGGCGCCGGTGGAGGCCGATCTCGTCTGCCCGGTGCCGGACTCGGGCACGCCCGCGGCGATCGGATACAGCCAGGAAAGCGGCATCCCCTATGCCATGGGGATCATCCGCAACCAGTATATGGGCCGCACCTTCATCGAACCCACCGACCAGATCCGCAACATGGGCGTGCGCCTCAAGCTCAACGTCAACCGCGCGCTGATCGCGGGCAAGCGGGTGATCCTCGTCGACGACAGCGTGGTGCGCGGCACGACCTCGCAAAAGATCCGCGAGATGATCCTCGACGCCGGCGCCAAGGAAGTGCATTTCCGCATCGCCAGCCCGCCCACGGCCTGGCCCTGTTTCTATGGCGTCGATACGCCCGAACGCGCCAAGCTGCTCGCCGCGACGATGAGCGAAGACGAGATGCGCGATTTTCTCGGCGTCGACAGCCTGAAGTTCATCTCTCTCGACGGGCTCTATCGCGCCGTGGGCGAGGCCAAGGGGCGCGATCCAAATGCGCCGCAATATTGCGATGCCTGTTTCTCCGGCGAATACCCGGTGGCGCCCTCCGACATGATCGCCAAGGGTTTCGAAGTGAAAGCCGCCGAATGACCGGCGGCACAGCCCTCGCCGACGATCCGCGCTGGCACAGGCTGGCCGCGCGCGGCGGGCTGGTCACGCTGCCCATCGCGGCGCCCGACAGCTGGCCCCACGGCGCCATCGCGCCGGGGCAGAAGGCGGTGGAAGCGGGCGATGACCGGCTCTCGCCGGCCTATTGCACCCTGTCGGGCCACCGCTTCCTGCGCGCGCGCTTGCTGCTGCCGATCGCCGGTGCGCGCACGGTCTTCGGCTTCGAAACATGGGCCAGCGTCAGCGAAGAGAGCTTCCAGTCCTTCCTCGCCGCCCGGGCCGGTGGCGAGCCCTTCGCGGGCTGTTTTGCCTGGCTCGCGAATGCCCTGCCGGGCTTTGACAGCGCCGAGCCGGTGCCCTGCAACCTCGTGCCCGGACCGCCCGGCCAGCTTCCCCGGCTGCAACCGCATCCCGGCGTCTCGCTGCATGCGGCGCAACGCGACGGCCTGACACCGGACCGGCTGGCCGAGATCTATGCCGCGGCCGGCGCGGCGGCCGATCTCGCCGCGTTGCTGGGCGATTAAGCCCACCTTAAACTCATCCGCCTAGCCTGCCCGCATCCGCAACGATCGGGAGGGCAGAATGTCCGATCCCCTGCTGCATGGCGGCGCGCCCAACGCCTTTGTCGCCGAAACCGCCACCCGCGCCGGCGCCCTGCCGCTCGACGAGGTTGCGCTGCTCGGCGTCGCCGGCCCCGACGAGGCGATGCGCGCGTTGATCCGCCTGCCGGACGGGGCGATCATGCGCGCCGCGCTTGGCGAGCGGATCGCGCTCGGGCGGCTGATCGAGATCTCGCCGGCGGGCGTGGTGATCCGCCGCGCCGATGGCCTTGCCAGCTTCCTGCCGCCCTATCCCTGGGGCCGCCCGCGGGCCTCCGGCTGACCCCGCCACGCCGCCAACGCTTGCCCTCCCGCCCCCGACGGGTACAAAGACCGGCAAGGAGGCGCGCATGCCAGACCACGACCCGCTCGTCATTTTCATGCCCTCGGGCAAGCGCGGCCATGTCGCCGCCGGCACCACGGTGCTTGCCGCCGCGCGCGAAATCGGGGTCGATCTCGATTCGGTCTGCGGCGGGCGCGGGATCTGCTCGAAATGCCAGGTGACGCCCGCCTACGGCACCCATGCCAAGCACGGGATCACCGTCGGACCGGATGCGCTCAGCCCGAAAAACGCCGTTGAAGACCGGTATGACCGGGTGCGCGGACTGAAACCCGGCCGCCGGCTCGGCTGCCAGGCGCAGATACTCGAGGACGTGGTGATCGACGTGCCGCCCGAAAGCCAGGTCCATCGCCAGGTGGTGCGCAAACGCGCCGAGGCCCGCGAGATCGTGCTCGACCCGGCGGTACGACTGCATTACGTCGAGGTCGCCGAGCCTGACATGCACAAGCCCGAGGGCGATCTCGAGCGGCTGCTGGCGGCGCTCAGGGCCGAGATGGGGCTCGACGCGCTCGGCGTCGATTTCTCCCTTCTGCCCAGCCTGCAAAAGACCTTGCGCCAGGGCAAATGGGCCGTCACCGCGGCGGTCTATATCGACGGGCCGCCCACCGTCATCGCGCTTTGGCCGGGGTATCACGAGGCGGCCTGTGGCCTTGCCGTCGATATCGGCTCCACCACAATCGCCGGGCACTTGACCGATCTTGCCAGCGGTGAAGTGCTGGCCTCCTCGGGGATGATGAACCCGCAGATCCGCTTTGGCGAAGACGTGATGAGCCGGGTCAGCCATGCGATGATGAACGCCGGCGGCGCGGCGGAGCTGACCACCGCGGTGCGCGAGGGGCTGAACGCCTTGATCGACGCGCTGCTGGACGACAGCGGTGTTGGCCGCGATACGCTGCTTGACGCCACCTTCGTGATGAACCCGGTGATGCATCACCTCTTTCTCGGGATCGACCCCTACGAACTGGGCCAGGCGCCCTTCGCGCTGGCCACGGGCGCGGCGCAACGCCTGCGCGCCGCCGAGCTCGGGCTCGATCTCGCCGCCGGTGCGCGCGCCTACGTGCTGCCGCTGATCGCCGGCCACGTCGGGGCGGACGCCGCCGCCGTGGCGCTTTCGGAGCAGCCGCACAAGTCCGACGACCTCGTGCTCGTGGTCGATGTCGGCACCAATGCCGAGATCCTGCTCGGCGACAAGACCGGCGTGCTCGCCTGCTCCTCGCCCACCGGCCCCGCCTTCGAGGGCGCCCAGATCAGCGCCGGCCAGCGCGCCGCGCCCGGTGCGATCGAGCGGGTCGAGATCGACCCGGCCACCAAGGAGCCCCGGTTCCGGGTGATCGGTTCCGATCTGTGGTCGGACGAGGAAGGCTTTGTCGAGGCGATTGCGGGCACCGGCCTCACCGGCATTTGCGGCTCGGGCATCATCGAGGTGATCGCCGAGATGCGCATGGCGGGGATTGTCGACGCCAAGGGGCTGATCGGCACCGCCGAGGAGACCGGCTCGCCGCGCTGCATCGCCGACGGGCGCACGCAAGCCTACGTGCTGTGGCAGGGCGACGCGCAATCGCCCCGCATCACCGTCACCAACCATGACATCCGCGCGATCCAGATGGCCAAGGCCGCGCTCTATGCCGGCGCCCGGCTGCTGATGGACAAGCGCGGCGTCGATCATGTCGACCGCGTGGTGCTCGCCGGCGCTTTCGGCGCGCATATCTCGGCCAAGCACGCGCTGGTGCTGGGCATGATCCCGGACGTGCCGCTCGACAAGGTCGCCTCCGCGGGGAACGCGGCCGGCACCGGGGCGCGGATCGCGCTGCTCAACCTCGGCGCCCGGGCGGAAGTCGAGCAGCTCGTGCGCGAGATCGAGAAGGTGGAAACGGCGGTGGAGCCGCGGTTTCAGGAGCATTTCGTGGCGGCAACAGCGCTGCCCAATGCCGCCGATCCCTTCCCGCGTCTGCGCGCCGCCGTGGCTTTGCCGGATGTGCATTTCTCCGGCGGCGCGACCCCCAACGGCCCCCGCCGCCGGCGACGCCGCAGCTAGGCCCCGATCAGGCCGCGCATGTCTTCAATGCGGCGGGCCAGGCCCGCATCCCCCCTCGCCTCGACATTGAGCCTGAGCAGCGGCTCGGTGTTGGAGGCGCGGAGGTTGAAGCGCCAGGTGTCGAAGCTGAGGGAGAGGCCGTCGGTGTCGTCGCGGGCGGTGGCTTGCGGGGCGTAGGCGGCTTCGACGCGGGCGATAGCTTCGGCGGTGTCGGGGACGCGGAAGTTGATTTCGCCCGAGGAGGGGAAGGCGGCGCGGCTTTCGTGGACCAGATCGGCGAGCGGCCGGTCGCGCCGGCTCATCAGTTCGAGGACAAGCAGCCAGGGGATCATGCCCGAGTCGCAGGCCATGAAGTCGCGAAAATAGTGGTGTGCCGACATTTCGCCACCGTAGACCGCGCCGGTCTCGCGCATGATCTGTTTGACGAAGGCATGGCCGGTGCGCGACTGGATCGCCTCGCCGCCGAGGCGGGCGACGATGCTTTGGGTGTTCCAGACCACCCGCGGGTCATGCACGATTCTGGCGCCGGGTTCTTTGCCAAGGAAGGCTTCCGCGAGCAACCCGACGACGTATTCGCCGGGAATGAAGCCGCCCTCGGCGTCGAACAGGAAGCAGCGGTCGAAGTCGCCGTCCCAGGCGATGCCGATGTCGGCTTTGTGGGCGCGCACGGCCTCAGCGGTGACGGGCTGGTTCTCGGGCAGGAGCGGGTTGGGGATGCCGTTGGGGAAGCTCGGGTCAGGATCGTGGTGCAGGCGCACCACCTCGAGGGGGGCGCCAGCGGCGATGAGCGCCGCGAAGAGCGCATCGAAGGTCGGCCCCGCCGCGCCGTTGCCGGCGTTCACCAGGAGCTTCATCGGTTTGAGCGCTGCGACGTCGACGAAGGAGAGAACGCGGTCGACGTAAGCTTTGCGGGCGCCCTCGGCGGGCCGTATCCGGCCCTTCTCGGCGGCGGGTGCGAGCTCATCAGTCTCCGCCAGTGCCTTCACCTTCGCCAGCTCCGTCGCCGGATCAAGCGGCGCCGAGCCGCGGCCCACCAGCTTCATGCCGTTGTAATCCATCGGATTATGCGAGGCGGTAACGCAGATCCCGCCATCGGCGTCGAAGTGCGTGGTGGCGAAGTACATCTCCTCGGTGCCCGAGAGGCCGAGATCGAGCAC
>JANTFS010000101.1 GCA_024763335.1 Paracoccaceae bacterium
CGGCAATAGGGTCCGCCCCGGTATCGCGCCGTATCGAGATGCAGGTGGTCTTGATGGTAGCGGTCGCTGTTCGGCCCCAGAACCGTCCCGAACGGACCGCAAGCGGAGCTATGCATCGCCTTGATGATGCGGCCAAACTCGCGTGCGCGCCAGTGATCTAGCACCGTCAGCGTGGAACCGTCTTTCAGCGTCACGCCCGAGATGTCCAGAGCATGCCCGAAGGAATGTTCCGACAACCGGGCTCCGGGTTTGCTGTTTCGAGTGCGACAGGAATAATGCGCAATGACGTTGACACGGGCCACGCCGCCACCCGTGCGGCCGACCGCCGGGATCACACCATTTCGTACCCAGTCGTTCAGCGCACGCGCGGTCGTGCAATCAATCGTCGGGGCCTGCCGCACCGCAATGCCCGAAACCGAGGTGACGCGCACCGGCTGGTCGATCCCGCAGGCACCCGGCCCGGGGATCGGCGCGAGGGCTTCGCCCTTGATCTCCGGCACGCCGCAAACCGAGCCCTTGCGCGAGACGGCGCGCGGCGCCGAGATCACGGCAGCGGCCAGTTGGGCGATGTCGTTCGGGCGCGGCACCGGACGCGCAGACCGGGGGACCGCGAGACCGCTGGCCGGAGTGACCACCGCAGCTGCGACGGGGGCGATCCGTGCGCCTGAGAGCGTCTGGACAAGCGCGATGACCGGATCGGCGACCGGCTCGGCACGTGCCGCCGCCGGAGCCGGAGCCGGAAGCGCCGCGACGGGCGCGGATCGGGTGGGCCGGGGCATCGGCCGCAGCGAGCGCGCGGGGGCCGCCACGCTTTGCAGCCGTTCGGTCACCCCGAAGGTGGCCGGGCGCGGCATCGGCCGCAGCGACGCATCGGGGGCTTGGGCAAGGCCGATGGCGGGCCCGATCGCAAGCGCAAGCGCGACGATCTGTGCCCACCGTCGCATTACGATGTTCCACTCCGGCCGAAGTCCGGCGCGTCGGTGTCCTGCCCGGCTTCGATGATCCCGCGGCGGATCTCGCGGGTGCGGCTGAAATAGTCTTGCAGCATTTCCCCGTCGCCCATGCGAATCGCGCGTTGCAGCACGAACAGTTCCTCGGTGAAGCGGCCGAGAATATCGAGCGTCGCCTCCTTGTTGGTCAGGAAGACATCGCGCCACATCGTCGGGTCCGAGGCCGCGATCCGGGTAAAATCGCGAAAGCCCGCGGCGGAATACTTGATCACTTCGCTATCGGTCACCCGCCGCAGATGATCGGCCACGCCAACCATTGTGTAGGCGATCAGGTGCGGCGCATGCGAGGTGACGGCGAGCACCAGATCATGGTGATCGGCGTCCATCGTCTCGGTGTTCGCCCCCATTCCGTGCCACAGCGCCTCGAGCTTGGCCACCGCCGCCGGGTCCGACCCTTCGGCAGGCACGATCAGGCACCAGCGGTTGTCGAACAGCGAGGCGAAGCCGGCGCGAGGCCCGGAATGCTCGGTTCCGGCGAGCGGATGGGCCGGCACGAAATGCACGCCCTCGGGTATATGCGGGGCAACCGCGTCGATCACCGCGCGTTTGACCGATCCCACGTCGGTGACGGTGGCTCCCGGCTTCAGATGCGGCGCGATGTCTTCGGCCACCGCCGCCATCGCCCCGACCGGCACCGCCAGCACGACGAGATCGGCATCCTTGACGGCCTCGGCGGCGGTGTCGGTCACGCGATCGACCAGGCCGATCTCGCGCGCCACCGCGCGGGTTTCGGCCGAGCGCGCCGTGCCCACGATCTCGCCCGCCAGCCCGCCCCGGCGCATCGCATGGGCCATCGAGCCGGCGATCAGCCCGAGCCCGATCAGCGCCACCCGGTTGTAGAGCGGTGCGGTCTCAGTCATCGCCCTGCCCTCCCTCGCCACCGGCGTCCTTGAACTGTCCGATGAGGTGCGCCACCCGGCGGCAAGACGCCTCGTCGCCCACGGTGATGCGCAGGCAATCGGGCAGCTTGTAGCCCGCCACCCGCCGCACGATCACCCCCTCGGACTTCAGGAATTCGTCGCAAGCCTCGGCCTCGTCGGGCGAGCCGAAGCGCGCGAGAACGAAATTGGCGCTCGATGTGTCCGAGGGCACGCCGTGGTCGGCCAACGCGCCCGCGAGCCAGGCGCGCAGCCGGGCATTCTCGCTGCGGCAGCGCTCGACATGCGCGCGGTCACGGACCGCCGCCTCGGCGGCGGCGAGCTGGGCGGTCGACAGGTTGAACGGCCCGCGCAGGCGGTTCAGCACGTCGATGATGTCGCGGCTGGCGTAGCCCCAGCCAATCCGCAATCCGCCAAGCCCGTAGATCTTCGAAAATGTCCGCGTCATCACCACGTTTGCAAACCTGTTGACCAGGGACGCCCCGCCGTCGAACCCTTCGACAAACTCGGCATAGGCGCCATCGAGTACCAGAACCACGTTGCCGGGCAAAGCCGAGGCCAGTCGGGCCAGCTCTTTCTTGCCGACCATCGTGCCGGTCGGGTTGGCCGGGTTGGCGATGAAGACCAACCGGGTGCGCTCGGTCACGCCCGCCAGGATGGCATCGACATCAACGTGCCGGTCGTGCTCGGGCACCTCGACCGGCGTCGCCCCGGCCGCCAGCGCCGAAATGCGATACATCGAGAAGCCGTGCTCGGTGTGGATCACCTCGTCGCCGGGTCCGGCGTAGGCCTGACACAGGAAGGTGATGATCTCGTCCGACCCCACGCCGCAGATGATCCGGTCCGGGTCCAGCCCATGCACCTCGCCAATCGCCGCACGCAGGCTCGCGTGGTCTGTCTCGGGATAACGGTGCAACGTATGGGCCGCCCGCTGGAAAGCCTCGACGGCCATTTCCGACGGCCCCCAGGGGTTCTCGTTCGACGACAGCTTGATCGCGTTCGCCACGCCCTCGACCGACGAGGCGCCGCCCACGTATGGCTTTATCTCCATGATGCCGGGTTGCGGCATTGGTCCCTTCGGCATGGTCTCCCCCGGATCTTCGCACTTGTCATAACTGGCCGGGCGCGAAAGGGCTAGGGGCTTCGCAAAACAGCGAAAACCCCGCACGGGGCGGGGTTTGCAATGCTGCGGGCGGCCGCGCGCGGATCAGGCAGCCGCAGCCGGCTTCTGGGCCATGCGCTCGGGCGCGCCGGTGCCCATGTTGGTGCCGAGGTAGGGGGCGCCGGAGGTCTTCCAGTTGGCAAAGCCGCCGTCCATGTGGGCGATTTGCTCAAAGCCGTTGGCGAGGCAGAGCTCGGCCGCCTTGCGCGAGCGGATACCCGAGCCGCAATACAGCACCACGTGCTTGCCAAGCTCGGCGGGAAGCGCCTTCTGGCTGAAATGGCTCAGCGGCGCGAGCAGCGCATCCTCGATCGACTCGAACATGTATTCGGCCGGGGTGCGCACGTCGATCAGCACGATCTCCTTGTTCTCGAGCGCCTGACCAACCTCTTGCGGGCTCCAGGTTTCGAGGGTCTTGCCATTCACGGTTTCAGTCTGCATCGCGTCTCTCCTGTTGTCTCGCGGCCGTTGCGGCCGGTCACTGTCGCGTCGGCTGCATATAGGGCGGGCGACGGTCAGGAAAAGACGTATGCGCGAATTTGAATATGGAGGCGGCAATTCTGCCGCACCCGCGGCTGGCTCCGGGTCAGTTTTTCTTCGACCGGGCGATCATCCAGTCCATCAGCGCCATCAGCACGCCGGAGGTCACGAAGACGAGGTGGATGATCACCAGCCACTTCAGATCCTGCTCGCCGAATGCCGTCGCATCGCCCTTGCCGATCTCCATGAACCGCTTGAGCAGATGGATCCCCGAGATCGCCACGATCGAGGCGATGAGCTTGAGCTTCAGCCCGCCAAAATCGACGGTGCCCATCCAAGCCGGGCGATCATCGGTTGCCCCGGTATCAAGCTTCGAGACGAAATTCTCGTAGCCCGAGAACAGGACGATGACGAGGAGGTTGGCGGCGAGCGTCAGGTCGATCAGCGTGAGCACCACGAGGATCGACTTGTCGGCTGTCAATTCAAACACCTGAGGCACATAATAGGAGATCTCGCGCAGGAACACGATTACCAGCATCCCCAGGGCAAGGCTCAGCCCGAGGTACATGGGCGCCATGAGCCAGCGCGAGGCAAAGATCGTCCGCTCAAAAGCGCGTTCCACAGGGTTGCTCTCGCTCATCCCGGCCCCTTTCCTTGCAAAAGGCCCGCCGCGCCATTTGAGCGCCGCGGGCCAATTTCTCGTGATGCGAGCAGAGGTTTAGTTCTGCGCGTAGTATTCGATGACGAGGTTCGGTTCCATCTGCACCGCATAAGGCACGTCGCCCAGACCCGGGGTGCGCACGAAGGTGGCGGTCATCTTCGAATGGTCGGCGTCGATGTAGTCCGGCACGTCACGCTCGGGCAGCTGGGTGGCTTCCAGAACCATCGCCATCTGCTTGGACTTGTCACGCACCTCGACCACGTCGCCTTCCTTCACCCGGTAAGACGGGATGTTGACGCGCTTGCCGTTCACCAGCACATGGCCGTGGTTGACGAACTGGCGGGCAGCGAAGACGGTCGGCACGAACTTGGCGCGGTAGACGACGGCATCGAGGCGGCGCTCGAGCAGGCCGATGAGGTTTTCACCGGTGTCGCCGCGCACCCGCTCGGCTTCGGCGTAGATGCGGCGGAACTGCTTCTCGGTCAGATCGCCGTAGTAGCCCTTGAGCTTCTGCTTGGCGCGCAGCTGAAGGCCGAAGTCCGACATCTTCTGCTTGCGGCGCTGGCCGTGCTGGCCTGGGCCATATTCGCGGCGGTTGACGGGGGATTTGGGGCGACCCCAGATGTTTTCGCCCATCCGGCGGTCGATCTTGTACTTGGCAGTCGTGCGTTTGGTCACGGCTGATCTCCTTTATGTTTGGCTCCGCAACTTGTCCGAAAACCGGTTCCCACTTTTCGGGTTGCGGACGCTGGGCGACCCCGACCCGGTGGGCACTTGTCTCCGGTCCCGTCTTGGGGCCGTTGTAAAGGGCGTTGTCCTCTTGTTTCGCATTTCCCTTCGGGAAACACTGACATGACAGGCATCCCCTTGCGGGGGCCACCAACACCAATGAATGCGCGCTTATAGCGCCGGCGGCGCGGGAGTCAACGGCCATCGCAGCCCGGCGTGCCGGTCAGCGACCGGGCGCCGCCATGATCGCCGCTTCCGCCGGGCTCAGAACCCTTCGCGCGTAGGCGCCATAGGCCATCGGATCGGCCGCGATGTCGGGCATCAGCGCCAGAAGCCGGGCCCGCGCCCCGCCCTCGACACTGTCGAGCGCCTCGCCGGCCGGATGGAAGCTCTCGGTTTCCAGCCCGTTGGCAAACACCACCTCGTGACGCGGCAACAGCAGGTGCACGTAACGCACCGAGGTCAGCGTGAGATCGCGCACGATGCTGCCGTCGTTCACCAGATCGGACGCACGCACCAGAACCTCGTCGGTGTTGAACAGCGCCCGGGCCCGGCTTCCGGTGACCAACATCCGGTGTGATGGCGACACGATGAGATCGTCATCAGGCCGGTCGCGCCCGAGGGCGCCCGCACGCAGCCGGATCGGGCGCAGCTCGGGCATGGCATAGAGCCGCGCGCCGGAGACGTAGCGCTCGCCCTTCCAGAGCACCTCCTGAAGGCCGTTGTCCTTGGTCTGGATGCGGTCGCCTTCCGTGATGTCTTCCACCGCCACATCGCCGTGCTCGGTGCGAATCCGGGTGCCCGGGGTGAAGCAGATGACACCGGTCGGAAAGTCGGTCATCCGGTTGATCTCGGCCGCTTCCATTTGCGTTCGAACAACCCAGAGGTCGGTGTCGGCGGGCGGCACCCGGTCGGTGAAGATCAACAGCGCGCCGCGGTTGTGGCCCGGGTCGATCACGGCGGCGGTGTAACGGTAGTACCCATCGGTGACGTCAAAGCCGAACTGGAACATCGGGTCGCCGGCCCAGTCCGGCCCATGCCCCGCGCCAGTCCCGGCGCCCAATCCGACCACCTTCCGAACCCGCCGCGCCGCGCGGGTTCGAAATTCCGTCTCTCCGTCCGGCGATCCAAGAGTGAGGAGATCCTGCGGGCCATCGACGCGCGTCGCACGCCCGCTCCAGCGCCAACTCGCCCCCACGCCCAAAGCGCGGCGTGGCGCGGCGCCAAGCCCATCCACCTCAGTCTGTCGCCAGGAGATGACAAACGTGCCTCGAGAGCCCGTTATCATGCCTGTATGCCTGCCTCTTGTTTTTTATTGGCCCGAATCTAGCACGGGCGAATCAGCTTGTTAAGAATTAGTTAATGCAGGCCACACGCTGTCCGGGGGGGCCGCCTTGAAAGAGTCGGCGCTGTCGGGTTGCCGGACGCCTGCCGCCGGGGCGGCGAGCCCGGCTTGGCCAGACGGGTGCGGCCTTGGCTCAGAACCTAAGTTGAAGCTGAATGGCGCCGACAACCTGCCCCGAGGGCTGGGCGGTGAATTCCGGTCCAAGCCACGAGGCGCCATAGAACACCCCGATGTTCTTCCCCTGCCAATGCACGCCCGCCCGAACCCGGGTGCGCACCGGGGTCAGCGTGTAACTGGGCGCGGGCAGCCAGGCCGAGGAAAAGACCTTGGCCACATCGGCGCCGATGAGGAAAGACAACCCGGTGTCCGGCACATCCTCGAGGGTCTGGTAGAGAAACCCGGTGGTCTCGTCCCGGACGGTGATCCCGCGGGTGAAATTCGATCCGAACAACAGATCGACCCCGGCGCGGGCATAGCTCTCGTCGCCCCCGCGCAGCTGCACGAACGGGCGCAGAACCGCACCGCCGCCGAGCGTCAACGGCCGACCGGCCTCGAACGCGATGGTCGGATACACCGCATTCGGAAACTGCGCCGCCAGCACCGCCGGCGAGGGTTGCGGCATGCCCAGAACCCCATGCAACGCACCGTGGATCGCGGCGGTCTGGGTCATCGGCCCGACGGCCACGAGTTCGGTCCCGAGAGAAATCTCGGTCCCGTTGGTTGCGAAATGGGTGTAGGCCCCGATCGAGAACACGCCGGCATAGCGGCGGTCGCCGGGCGCGGGACTGACCAGGTTGGCCGGGGCGATCATCCGCTGTGAAAAGCGGTATTCCATCACCTCGCCGGGCGTTTCGGGCAACGCGACCGTGCCACCGGACGCACGCATCCAGCTCAACACGTAGGATCCGGTGTGCCAGCGATCCTTGCCGTCGCCGAAATAGTCGTTGGTGAACAATCGCCCGACGCCGATGGTCGTCCGGTCCTGCGCAGTGGCAGGCAGGCATGTCAAAAGGAGCGATGAAAGGAGAGCGAGGAGGGCCGCACGCATGAAAAATCCAAGTCTGAGGCCCCCACCTCGCCATCTTTCTGCCCCAATTGAGCGATTCGGACTAGTGTGAAAGTGCAACAGCCGAAACAAATCGCGTCGCGCCTGTGCCCGTCACGCGCGCCACCACAAGATGTTGCGACCGCGCGCCGTCACCCGCACTTGGAATGGCCGCAAGCCGCGCAGGTCATGCAGCCTTCGACCATGCGCATCTCGTATTGGCCGCAGCGCGGGCAGGCCGGCCCGCGGTGATTGCCGAGGTTGACCACCTGAGATTTCGGGTCGGACTTCAGCCCCATCCCCTCGCCTTCGAGAAAGCCGATATCGACCATGTGGCGCTCGATCACCCCGCCGATCGCGGCAAGGATGGAGGGGACATATTTGCCGCCGATCCAGGCCCCGCCGCGCGGGTCGAACACCGCTTTCAGCTCTTCCACCACGAAACTCACGTCGCCGCCGCGCCGGAACACCGCCGAGATCATCCGGGTCAGCGCCACGGTCCAGGCGTAATGTTCCATGTTCTTGGAGTTGATGAACACCTCGAACGGCCGGCGGTGGCCGTTCACCACGAGGTCGTTGATGGTGATATAGATCGCGTGCTCGCTCTCCGGCCAGCGCAGCTTGTAGGTGTTGCCCTCCAGCGCCTGGGGCCGGTCGAGCGGCTCGGACATGTAGATCACATCCGCCCCGCTGTCGGCCTCCGGCGCGGATTCACTGTGCTCGCTCACGCTCAGAACCGATCCGGTCACGTCGTTGGGCCGATAGGTTGTGCAGCCCTTGCAGCCGGTCTCGTAGGCCTCGAGATAGACGTTTTTGAACGCCTCGAAATCGATGTCTTCGGGCACGTTGATCGTCTTGGAAATCGAGCTGTCGACCCATTTCTGCGCCGCCGCCTGCATCTTCACATGCTCCGAGGGCGTAAGTGTCTGGGCATTGACGAAATGCTCGGGCAAGTCCCGGTCGCCGAACTTGTCGCGCCACATCTGCACGGCGTAGTCGACCACCTCTTCCTCGCTGCGGCTGCCGTCTGGCTGGAGCACCTTGCGGGTATAGGTATAGGCAAACACCGGCTCGATCCCCGACGAGACATTGCCCGCATAGAGGCTGATCGTGCCGGTGGGCGCAATCGAGGTGAGAAGCGCGTTGCGGATACCATGCGCGCGAATGGCCGCGCGCACATCCTCGTCCATGGTCTGAAGCGTGCCCGAAGCAAGATAGGGCTCGGCCTCGAACAGCGGAAACGGGCCCTTTTCCTTCGCCAGATCTACCGAGGCCAGATAGGCCTCCCGGGCGATGAGATGCATCCACGCCTCGGTCTGCGCCGCCGCTTCGTCCGACCCGTAGCGCAGCCCCAGCATCAGGAGCGCATCGGCCAGCCCGGTCACGCCCAACCCGATCCGGCGCTTCGCCTGTGCTTCCTTGTGCTGGGCCTCGAGCGGAAAGCGGCTCGCGTCGACGACATTGTCCATCATCCGCACCGCTGTGTGCACCAGATCGCGCAGACCCGCCTCATCCAGCACGGCCTGCGCTTCGAACGGGTCCGACACCAACCGCGCGAGGTTCACCGACCCCAGCAGGCAGGCACCGTAGGGCGGCAGGGGCTGCTCGCCGCAGGGGTTGGTGGCCGAGATCGTCTCGCAATACCTCAGGTTGTTCATCTTGTTGATCCGGTCGATGAAGATGACCCCGGGCTCGGCATAGTCGTAGGTCGCCTTCATGATCCGGTTCCACAGGTCGCGCGCCTTGACGGTGTGGTAGACCTTGCCATCAAAGACGAGGTCCCAGCTTTCGTCCGCCTTCACCGCGGCCATGAACGGGTCGGTCACCAGCACCGACATGTTGAACATGCGCAACCGGGCCGGATCGGACTTCGCCGCGATGAAATCCTCGATGTCGGGGTGGTCGCAGCGCATCGTCGCCATCATCGCGCCGCGCCGGCTGCCTGCGCTCATGATCGTGCGGCACATCGCATCCCACACGTCCATGAAGCTGAGTGGGCCGGAGGCGTCGGCCGCCACGCCTTTCACGCCCGCTCCGCGCGGACGGAGGGTGGAGAAATCGTAGCCGATGCCCCCGCCCTGCTGCATGGTGAGCGCCGCTTCCTTGAGGTTTTCGAAGATGCCCGACATCGAATCGGGGATCGTGCCCATGACGAAGCAGTTGAACAGGGTGACATTGCGCTCGGTGCCCGCGCCGGCCAGAATGCGGCCGGCCGGCAGGAACTTGAAATCCTCGAGCGCGCTGTAGAATTCCTCTTCCCGCTCCGGCTCGCTTTCGCTGAGTGCCCGTGCCACCCGGCGCCAGCTGTCTTCGACACTGTGGTCAACGGGCGCGCCATCGGCCGATTTGAAACGGTATTTCATGTCCCAGATGGATTCGGCGATCGGGGCGGTGAAGCGGCTCATCAGGGCTGTCCTGCAGGTCTTGGGAAGGCCCTTCACGATACGCGGCGGGCCCGCCCCGGTCAACTTGCGCCCCGGGCCACGCGCGGTATTTTGTCGACAGGGGGTGCCCATGCCGCAACACGTCAACCTGGTGAAACTCTGCGTCGGCTGCGAGAGCGTCGAAGACCTCGAACGTTTCCAGCGCGATCGTGGCATGGGCGATCCCGACTGGTTGCCGCGCCATGTCACCCGAATGTGGCCCCGGCGCGAGGCCGAGTTGTTGGCGGGCGGCTCGCTCTACTGGGTGATCAAGGGCACCATCCTTGCGCGCCAGAGGATACTGCGCCTCGACGAGGTGATCGGTCACGACGGTATTCGCCGCTGCGGCCTGGTGATGGCGCGCGAGATCCACCGCACCCAACCCGTGCCGCGCCGCGCCTTCCAGGGTTGGCGCTACCTCGACGCG
>JANTFS010000102.1 GCA_024763335.1 Paracoccaceae bacterium
TTCAGGTCTCGACGCTTGCCGGATATGCGGCCGGAAACTGGTGGGTGCAGGATGCTGCCGCGGCGATTCCCGCGCGTGTGCTCGGCGCGCGGGCAGGCGAACGCGTGCTTGATCTCTGCGCAGCCCCGGGCGGCAAAACGATGCAACTGGCTGCAACCGGCGCGGCGGTCACGGCCGTCGATATTTCGGCCACACGCATGGCACGCCTGTCCGAGAATCTGGGCCGGGTCGGTCTGTCCGCCAACGTGGTCACGGCCGACGCCCTCGCCTACGAAGACGGCCCGTTCGATGCGATCCTGCTCGACGCGCCCTGCTCGGCCACCGGCACGATTCGGCGGCACCCGGACCTTCCCTATGCCAAGGACGGCAGCGACTTTCCCGCCCTGTTCGAGCTTCAGGCACGGTTGATCGACCACGCGCTGGAATTGCTGAGACCCGGCGGTCGTCTCGTCTTCTGCACCTGTTCCTTGCTGATCGACGAGGGCGAGGAGCAGGTGAAAGACGCGCTTGGTCGCCACCCCGGGCTGCGGCTTGACCCTGCGGCACTTGATCTGCCCGGGATCGAGGCCGCCTGGATTGACGACGCCGGCGGGCTGCGGCTTCGTCCCGACTTCTGGCCGAACCTCGGCGGTATGGACGGGTTTTTCATCGCCAGCCTCGTGAAGCCGGAATAGGCGATGACTTGAAGCCCGCGCGCGGGTATCATCCGGCCAAAACCCCGCAAAGGGGCGGAAGGAAACCCAGCCGAGGCAGTTCCGTGTCGCAACGAGAGCCATGGTCCGCGCGCAGGACGCGGTGGATGAACCGCTGGTATGCCCGCCGCGCGGCGCGTGCCCGGCCGCCCACGGCCTTCGTTTCACAACCCGAGCCGCGCACGATCGGAAGCTTCGCCAAGGGCAAGCAACTCATCGCGGGAAACCTCCTGTTTGCCGGCCATCTTGTCGAGGCCGGAGATCGTTCGATCTGGCAGCTTGAGCCGCCCGACGAGGCCTTTGCCGAGGCCCTGCATGGCTTTCGCTGGCTCGACGATCTGGCTGCCGTCGGTGACAGCGCGGCGCGCCGGAAGGCGCAGGAATGGACGTTTGACTGGATCACGCTGTTTGGGGGTGGCCGAGGCCCGGGCTGGACGCCGGACCTCACCGGGCGGCGCCTGATCCGCTGGATCAACCACGCCATCTTCCTGCTTCAGGGGCAGGAACCAGAGGCCTCGGAGAACTTCTTTCGCTCGCTCGGGCAACAGACGCTTTTCCTCGCGAAACGATGGCCGGCGGCCTCGCCCGGCTTGCCCCGCTTCGAGGCTTTGACGGGGCTGATCTATGCCGGTTTGTCGCTCACCGGGATGGAGGCCCATGTCGACGCGGCCACCCGGGGGCTTGCGCAGGAATGCAATGAACAGATCGATGCCGAGGGCGGCATCCCCACCCGCAACCCCGAAGACCTGCTGGAGGTTTTCACCCTGCTGAACTGGGCCGCGCTGGCGCTGGCCGAGAGCGGGCGGATGTCGCGGCCCGAACATGTGGCGGCGATCGAACGGATCGCGCCCACACTGCGCGCCCTGCGGCATGCCGACGGCGGCCTTGCGCGGTTCCATGGCGGCGGACGCGGCGCCGAGGGGCGCCTCGACCAAGCCTTGGCCACCTCTGGCGTGCGCGCGACGATCAACGCCGGCCTGGCGATGGGATATGCGCGGCTGCACGGCGGGCGGACCACGCTGATCATGGACGCAGCGCCGCCGCCGAAAGGCGCCGCATCGGCCAACGCCCATGCCTCGACGCTGGCGATCGAGATCACATCCGGGCGCCGCCCCTTGGTCGTCAGCTGCGGTTCCGGCACGGATTTCGGCGAAGCATGGCGCAAGGCCGGGCGCGCCACGCCATCACATTCGGTTCTGGGCATCGACG
This sequence comes from Paracoccaceae bacterium, assembly GCA_024763335.1. Taxonomy (GTDB): domain Bacteria; phylum Pseudomonadota; class Alphaproteobacteria; order Rhodobacterales; family Rhodobacteraceae; genus Sinisalibacter. Next base: position 1,902 of record JANTFS010000102.1, read on the forward strand.
GGGTTTCGTCATCGCTCCTGGGCCCAAGCCGCCGTTCGGGCAATGGTGAACGCGCGCTGCTGGTGCGAACCCCGAGCGAGGTTCATGTTCAGGAAATCGAGGGCGAGGGCGTCACCGGTCTGGTGGCGAGGCACAACGGCTACGTTCCGTCGCACGGCCTCGAATACCTGCGCAGGATCGAGATGAGCCTCGATGGGCGCAACATCTATGGTGAGGAAACCCTCGCGGCGGTATCCGAGGCGCAACAGGAGGTGTTTCGCGCCGCGGCCGACAAGACGGGGCTTTCGGGCATCAGGTTTTCGCTGCGGTTCCACCTGCACCCCGATGTCGAAGCGGCGGTCGATCTTGGCGGGACTGCGGTTTCGATGATGCTCAAGTCGGGCGAGATCTGGGTTCTGCGCTACGAGGGTGCCGCAACCCTTTCGGTGGAGGCCGGGGTATATCTGGAAAAGGGCCGCCTGAAACCGCGTGCGGCAAAACAGGTGGTTCTCTCCGGCGTTGCTTTGGATTATTCGACGCGCATCCGCTGGTCGCTGGCCAAGGCACAGGAGACGCCCGTGGGCGTGCGTGACTTGGTGCGGGACGACCCGGCGGGACTGCCAGAAGACACCTGAGGGATCTTACATGACCAACCTTTCGCCTGTGCGCCGTGCGTTGATTTCCGTTTCCGACAAGTCCGGGCTCGTAGACCTCGGGCGCGAGCTGGAGGCAATGGGGGTCGAAATCCTGTCGACGGGCGGGTCTGCCAAAGCGATGCGCGACGCTGGCATCGCGGTGAAAGACGTGGCCGACGTCACCGGCTTTCCCGAGATGATGGATGGTCGGGTCAAGACGCTGCACCCGATGGTGCATGGCGGGCTTCTGGCCTTGCGCGACAACCCCGAGCACGTCGCGGCAATGGACGAGCACGGAATCGGCGCGATCGACCTTCTGGTGGTGAACCTTTACCCCTTCGAGGCCACCGTTGCCTCCGATGCCGATTATCCAACCTGCATCGAGAATATCGATATCGGTGGCCCGGCCATGATCCGCGCGGCGGCCAAGAACCATGCCTTCGTCAATGTCGTGGTCGATGTCCGCGACTATGCGCCGCTGCTCGCGGAGCTGCGTGAGAATCACGGTGCAACCTCGCTTGGATTTCGCCAGTCGCTTGCCCTGACCGCCTATGCCCGCACTGCGGCCTACGATGCCGCCGTGTCGAATTGGATGGCCGAGCAGCAGGGTGACTGGGCCCCGCGCTTCAAAGCGGTGGCGGGCGAGCTCGCGTCCCGGCTGCGTTACGGCGAGAACCCGCACCAGAAAGCCGCGTTCTACACCGACGGCTCGGATCGTCCCGGCGTTGCGACCGCCCGGCAGGTGCAGGGCAAAGAGCTCAGCTACAACAACATCAATGACACGGATGCCGCTTTTGAGCTGGTATCGGAATTTGACCCGGCAGACGGACCCGCCGTGGCGATCATCAAGCACGCCAACCCTTCCGGCGTAGCACGGGGTGCAACGCTTCTCGAGGCCTATCAGAAAGCGTTTGACTGCGACCGCACCTCGGCGTTCGGCGGGATCGTTGCACTGAACCAGCCGCTCGACGCCGCGACGGCCGAAGCGATCACCGCGATCTTCACCGAGGTCGTCATTGCGCCGGGCGCGTCGGATGAGGCGCAAGAGATCTTTTCAGCCAAGAAAAACCTGCGTCTTCTGCTCACCGACAGCCTGCCCGACCCGCGCGACAGCGGCATGACGGTTCGGCAGGTTTCGGGCGGTTATCTGTTCCAGAACAAGGACAACGGCTTCGTCGGGCTGGAGGATCTCAAGGTCGTCACCAAGAGGGTGCCCACGGAGGAACAACTTCAAGACCTTCTTTTCGCTTGGAAAGTTGCCAAGCATGTCAAATCCAACGCGATCGTCTACGTCAAAGACAAGGCGACAGTCGGGGTCGGTGCCGGGCAGATGAGCCGGCTCGATTCCGCCAACATCGCGGCCGTCAAGGCGGAGCGGATGGCCAAGGAGCTTGGCCTGCCGGAGAGCCCTGCTGTGGGCTCGGCGGTGGCCTCGGATGCGTTCTTCCCCTTCCCCGACGGGTTGATGGAAGCCGCGGCTGCCGGCGCGACCTGCGTGATCCAGCCGGGCGGCTCGATGCGCGACGACGAGGTGATCGCTGCCGCCGACGCGGCCGGACTTGCGATGGTGTTCACCGGCATGCGGCATTTCCGGCACTGACATGCGATGGATGACGATCACCGCAGTGCTCACATTTGCGCTGGATCAGCTCACCAAGATCGGGGTCGTCCATCTTCTTGATCTGAAGTCGCGCGGCCAGATTGACGTGATGCCGCCGTATCTCACCTTTCGCATGGCGTGGAACCGGGGCGTGAATTTCGGCCTTGGCTCGTCCGACAGCGATGGCATGCGCTGGGTGCTGATCGCCGTGGCCGTGGCAATCTCGGCCTGGGTCGTCTGGTGGGTCCGGCGGGGCGAGATGAAGCGCATCGGGCAGGTTTCCGCCGGCCTGCTTCTGGGCGGCGCGATCGGCAACGTGGTGGATCGCCTGGTCTACGGTGCGGTTGCCGATTTCTTGAATATGTCATGCTGCGGGATCAACAATCCGTGGTCGTTCAACGTCGCCGACATTGCAATCTTTGCCGGCGCAATCGGGCTTGTCATCCTCCCGGTCGAAAAAACCGCATCAAAGACCCCGTGACGCGTCGAATCTTATGCGGTAAAGAGAAGGCGAAGCTGGGGTTAAGGAGATGTCCATGCGGGGCACAATCGGCGGAACAGTCTTGGCGCTTGCCGGCTTGGCAATGCTGGCCGCTTGTGAAAGCGACCAGCCGCAATTGATGAATATCGACACCGACACGCCGGACGAATTTGCAATCCTGCCCACCAAGCCGCTGGAGGCGCCGGAAGACTACAGCGCCCTTCCGGCCCCGACCCCGGGTGGCGCGAATCTTGTCGATCCGCAACCCAGAGCCGATGCTGTCGCTGCACTTGGGGGCAATCCCGACCGTCTGCAACGCGGGCAGATCTATGCCGGGGAACAGACGCTGATTTCCTATGTGAGTCGTCACGGCGTTCCGGCAAACATCCGCGAGACCGTGGCCTCGGAAGATCTCGAATGGCGGCGGAGCCACAACGGGCGGCTTCTCGAACGCCTGTTCAACGCAAACGTCTACTACACCAGCTACAAGCCGATGTCGCTTGACCAGCACCTTGAGCTGGAGCGGCTGCGCGCTGCTGGCGTCTGGACGCCTTCGGCGCCCCCCGACCCGCAGGTCAAGGTCGAATAGATCTCATCTCGGCACCTGACGATCACATCCCCGCGCATGAGGCTTGCCCGCAGCGGCAAAGCCTCTAGCTTCCTTGTGCAGTAGGAGGGCGTTCATGCGCAGCACACTGGTGTCACTTCTGGTCTCGTTCGGCCTTGCGGCCTCGCCGGCAACGGCGTCCGGGCAGGTCAGCGATTTCAAACTCGACAACGGCCTCGAAGTGGTCGTGATCGAAGACCACCGCGCGCCCGTTGTCGTGCACATGGTGTGGTATCGCACCGGCGCGGCAGACGAGCCGCCCGGGAAATCGGGCATTGCTCACTTTCTCGAACACCTCATGTTCAAGGGCACCGACGATCTCGGACCGGGCGAGATTTCGCGGATTGTCGAGGCCAACGGGGGATCTGACAACGCGTTTACCTCGCAGGACTACACCGCCTACTTCCAACGAGTCGCCGCCGACCGGCTTGGCTTGATGATGGAAATGGAGGCCGACCGGATGCGCGATCTCGTTCTCGCCCCCGAAGATATCGCCACGGAGCGCGACGTGATTCTCGAGGAGCGTGCCACGCGCACCGACAGCGACCCGGGCGCCCTGTTTCGCGAGGAGATGCGGGCCGCGCTGTTTCGCAACCACCCCTATGGCCTTCCGGTGATCGGGTGGCGTGCCGAAATGGCCGGCCTGAGCCGCGCCGATGCGCTCGATTTCTACCGCAGGTTCTACGCCCCCAACAACGCCATCCTGATCGTCGCCGGCGATGTCGACCCCGGCGAGGTGCGCAACCTGGCTGAGAAGACCTACGGGCCGCTCGCGCCGAGTGCGGGACTGGCTCCGCGCCTTCGTCCGCAGGAGCCGCCATCACGGGCGGAACGGCGGGTGGTGATGGAAGACGAGCGGGTGGCGCAGCCTTACCTCGTGCGCAGCTACCTCGCGCCGGAACGCGACCCCGGGGCCCAGAAAGAGGCGGCAGCACTGGTGTTTCTCGCCGATCTCCTCGGTGGCTCGGGGGCAACGTCGGTTCTTGGGCAGGCGTTGCAATTCGACAGCCAGATCGCCGTCTACACCAGTGCGAGCTATGTCACCACATCCCTTGACGACAGCACGTTTTCGCTCGTCGTCGTGCCCACCGACGGCGTGAGCCTGACAGATGCCGAGGCCGCCCTCGACGACGAAATTGCGCGGTTCATCGAAACCGGCCCCGATCCCGCGGCCTTCGAGCGGCTGAAAATGCAGATCCGGGCAGCCGAGATCTATGCCCTCGACGATGTTGGCGATCTGGCAGACCGGTATGGGCGCGCGCTCACGTCCGGCCTCACGATTGCCGACGTTCAGGCCTGGCCGGATGTTCTGCAAGCCGTGACGGTCGACGACGTGACAGCCGCCGCCAAACGGGTCTTTGACAGGCGCGCCGCAGTGACTGGCTGGCTCATGCCCGCTGGGGAGGAGCCCGCTAAATGAAACACTTCACGGCCACACTCTTCATTTTTCTCATCGCCGCGCTGCCGCTCCGCGCCGAGGTCGACATCCAGGAAATATCCTCACCCGGCGGGCTGAACGCCTGGCTGGTTGAAGAACACGCGATTCCCTTCGTCGCGCTGGAGCTGCGCTTCCGCGGCGGCGCCTCGCTCGACGCGCCCGGAAAACGTGGCGAAATCAACCTGATGACCGCCCTGATCGAGGAAGGCGCGGGGGATCTCGACGCGCGGGGTTTCGCCGAGGCCCGGGAAGCGCTGGCCGCAAGTTTCCGCTTTGACGTGAGCGATGACTACCTGTCGGTTTCCGCCAAGTTCCTGACCGAAAACCGCGATGAGGCCGTGGCCTTGCTGCGGGAAGCATTGGTCAATCCAAGGTTTGACGAAACGGCCATCGAGCGGGTCAGGGCGCAGGTCGTGTCGCACCTCAAGAGCCGTGAAACCGACCCCAACGCACTGGCGGCAAAAGAGTTCGATCGGATCGCCTTTGGCGACCACCCCTACGGCAGCTACTTTGGCGGAACTCTGGAAAGCGTCACCGCACTCACCCGAGACGATATCGTGGATGCCTTCGCACGCACGATCGCCCGCGACCGGGTCTACATCGCGGCTGTCGGCGACATCACTGCCGAGGAACTGGGAGCATTGCTGGACGGTCTGTTGGGGGATCTTCCGCCAACCGGCACGCCGATGCCCGGCCCCGTTGCCTTCGGCGCAACGGGCGGCATCACGGTGGTGCCATTCGACACGCCGCAATCGGTGGCCCAATTCGGGCAGCCGGGCGTCAAGGTCGGCACACCTGAGTTTTTCCCCGCGTTCATTCTCAACACCATCCTCGGGGGCAGCGGGTTCAACAGCCGGCTTATGGAAGAGGTGCGCGAGAAGCGTGGGCTCACCTACGGCATCCGCACCTACCTCATCGATTCCGACTACAGCGAGTCGATCATCGGCCTCGTCTCAACGGTCAACTCGCGAATGGCCGAGACGGTTGATGTGGTTCGTGCCGAGTGGGCGCGCATCGCCGAAAGCGGTGTGACGCAGGATGAACTGGATGCAGCAAAGCTCTATCTCACCGGCGCCTACCCGCTTCGCTTCGACGGCAACGGGCCGATCGCGCGCATCCTGGTGAACATGCAGATGGAAGGCTATCCGACGAGCTACGTGAAGACACGCAACGCCAAGATTGAAGCGGTGACGCTTGAAGTGATCAACCGGGTGGCGGGCGAGCTCTACCGGCCCGAGGCTTTGCGGTTCGTGATCGTCGGACAGCCCGAGGGCATCGACAGCACCGACTGAGGCCGCCGCCCGCCTAGCCTTTCATCCCATCCCAGAAGCTCTTCACCTTCGAGAAGAAGTTTGAACTTTCGGGGTTGTTCTCCTCCGAAAGTTTCTCAAACTCCCTCAGCAGTTCTCTTTGCTGCCCGGTCAGGTTCACCGGCGTCTCGACAGCCAGTTCGATATACATGTCGCCGTGCCCGCCGCCACGCAGCGCCGGCATGCCTTTCCCCCGCAGCCGCATCTGACGGCCCGATTGGCTGCCCGCCGGGATTTTCACCCGGCTGCGGCCACCGTCGATGGTGGGAACCTCGATATCGCCACCGAGTGCCGCCGCGGTCATCGAAACCGGGACGTGGCAATGCAGATGCAACCCTTCGCGTTCAAAGATGGCGTGCTGGGCAACTTCGATGAAAATGTAGAGGTCGCCCGCAGGACCGCCCCGCATGCCGGCCTCGCCTTCCCCCGCCAACCGAATCCGGGTTCCGGTCTCGACGCCGGCCGGGATATTGACGCTGAGCGCGCGCTCCTTCTCGATCCGGCCCTGACCATGGCAGGATTTGCACGGGTTCTTGATCATCTGGCCCATGCCGTGGCAGGTCGGGCAGGTGCGCTCGACGGTGAAGAAGCCTTGCTGCGCCCGCACCTTGCCAAGCCCCGAACACGTGGGGCAGGTGACCGGCTCGCTGCCGCCTTCCGCGCCGGTGCCGTTGCAGGCGTCGCAGGCCACGGAGGTGGGCACGTTGATTGTTTTCTGAAGGCCTTCATAGGCTTCCTCGAGCGTCACCCGAAGGTTGTAGCGCAGGTCCGAGCCGCGGGTTGCGCGTTGCCGGCTGCCGCCGCGTCCGCCGCCCATGAAATCGCCGAAGAGATCGTCGAACACGTCGGAGAACGCCGAGGCAAAGTCACCCTGGCCGTGGAAACCGCCGCCGGCGCGCGGGCCGCCCCCCATACCCCCTTCGAACGCCGCGTGGCCAAACCGATCGTAGGCGGCTTTTCTGTCATCGTCCTTCAGAACGTCATAGGCCTCGTTCACTTCCTTGAACTGGGCCTCGGCGTCGGGGTTGTCGGCATTTCGGTCGGGGTGGAGTTCCTTGGCCTTCTTGCGGTAGGCCTTCTTGATTTCCTCCGCCGACGCGCCCCTGGCAACGTCCAAAACTTCGTAGTAGTCGCGCTTTGGCATCGTTCACAGTCCCCTTTGGGAACGCATGCGCCGGCCCGCGCTGTTGCTGGCGGGCCGGCGGCAAGCTTGATCTGGGTCTTACGACCGCTTGTTGTCGTCGAGGTCTTCGAAGTCGGCGTCGACGATGTCATCGTCGACACCAGAGGGCGCACCATCGTCCTCCGGCGCCTCTTCGCCCTGAGCCGCCTGCTCAGCCTTGTAGATGGCTTCGCCCAGCTTCATGGCCGCGTCGGTGACGTTCTGGATGCCCGACTTGATCTTCTCGGCATCGTCCTTCTCAAGATCATCCTTGAGCGCGGCGATTGCGAGTTCGATTGCCTCGATCGTGGTCGGATCAACCTTGTCGGAATGCTCTTCCATCGACTTCTCGGTCGAGTGGATGAGGCTTTCGGCCTGGTTCCTGGCTTCAACAAGTTCCTTGCGTTTCTTGTCTTCGTCAGCGTGCTCCTCGGCATCCTTGACCATCTTTTCGATGTCGTCGTCGGACAGACCACCCGAAGCCTGGATCGTGATGTTCTGCTCCTTGCCGGTGCCCTTGTCCTTGGCCGAAACCGACACGATGCCGTTGGCATCGATATCGAAGGTCACCTCGATCTGCGGCATGCCGCGCGGCGCCGGCGGGATGTCTTCAAGGTTGAACTGACCAAGCAGCTTGTTGTCGGCCGCCATCTCGCGCTCACCCTGGAAGACCCGGATCGTCACCGCGTTCTGGTTGTCTTCGGCAGTGGAGAAGACCTGGCTCTTCTTGGTCGGGATCGTGGTGTTGCGATCGATCAGACGGGTGAACACGCCACCGAGCGTTTCGATGCCGAGCGACAGCGGGGTGACATCGAGCAGGACCACGTCTTTCACGTCGCCCTGAAGCACGCCAGCCTGGATCGCGGCGCCCATGGCCACCACCTCGTCGGGGTTCACACCCTTGTGCGGCTCCTTGCCGAAGAACTTGGTGACCTCTTCGATCACCTTCGGCATCCGGGTCATGCCGCC
>JANTFS010000103.1 GCA_024763335.1 Paracoccaceae bacterium
GTGCCTCCGGGGCGCCGGTCTCGGGCACGTCCGGCGCCGGCGCCAGGAGAACGTATCCCACCACCGCCACGGCCGCCGCCGCGATGCCCCCCAGAAGCCATCCGACCCATCCGGAAAACCAACCGCCCATGTTTTCTTCCCCTTCGCTCCCCCGCTCTTCTGGCGGAAGCTTGTGGCAGCTTATCAACCGGGCTACACCCGGTCAAAAGGCTTCTCGGAGTGTGATCCATGTCTGCCTCGCCCGCATCCGTCTGCGTCTATTGCGGCTCGCGCTTCGGCGCCGACCCGGCCTATCGAGAGGCGGCCACGGAGCTTGGCGCCGCTCTCGCGGCAGAGGGCTGGCAGCTCGTCTACGGCGCCGGCGACGTCGGGCTGATGGGTGCGGTTGCCAATGCCACGCAGGCCGCTGGCGGCGCGACCTTCGGGGTGATCCCGCTGCACCTGCTCAGCCACGAGGTAGGCAAACGCGACCTGACCTCCTTCATCGTCACCGAGAACATGCATGAGCGCAAGAAGGTGATGTTCATGAACTCGAACGCGATCGTCGTTCTGCCCGGCGGCGCGGGCTCGCTCGACGAGTTCTTCGAAGTGCTCACCTGGCGTCAGCTCGGCCTGCACGACAAGCCGGTGTTCCTGCTCAACACCAAGGGCTACTGGGATCCGCTGATCGGGCTCATCGACCACGTGATCGATCAGGGCTTCGCCGACGCAAGCCTGAAGGGCTACGTCTCGGTCGTCGCGGATGTGGCGGCACTGCGCGCCAGCCTGCGCGCGGCCCTGTCCTGACGGACGGTTTCGGCCGAGTAGAGCGCCAGCGCCAGCCAGATCAGCGGAAAGGCGATCCAGTGCCAGCGGGTCACCGTCTCGCCGAAAGCGAGGGCGGCGACGGCGAATTGCAGCGACGGGTTGATGTATTGCAGCACCCCCACCGTGCCCAGCGGCAGGTTGCGCGAGGCGGTGGCGAAGAGCACCAGCGGCGTGCCGGTGAGAATCCCGGAAAACGCCAGCAGCGCCGAGGTCTTCAGATCGTGGCCGAAGGCCCCGAGATTGCGCCCGACCAGCCCGGTCCAGCCAAGAGCATGCACGCCGTAGAGCCAGACCAATGCCAGCGGCGCCAGCAGCGCCACCTCGGCCGTGACCGACGCAATCGGCCCGGCCGCCAGCGCCTTCTTGACAACGCCGTAAAGCCCGAAGGTAAACGCCAGCACGAGCGAGATCCACGGCGCAACACCCAGTCCCCAGCCCAGAACCAGCACCGCCACCGCAGCAAGCCCGACCGCAAGCCATTTCAGCCGGCTGAGCCGCTCGCGAAACACCACCATCCCCATCAGCACCGCGACAAGCGGAAAGATGTAGTAGCCCAGCGAGGCCTCGACCGCGTGACCGATCTGGATCGACAGGATGAAAACGAACCAGTTGGTCGAGATCATCACCGCGGCGAAGGCCACCAGCGCCAGATCGCGGGGGCGGCCGAGGAGCGCCGCGACGAGGCCCAGGCGCCTTTGCGCGATCAGCAGCCCGCCGAAGAACAACAGCGACCACAGCGTCCGGTGCGACAAGACCTCGAGCGGCGGCACATGGGCGAGGAGCTTGTAGTAGAGCCCCGAGAGCCCCCAGATCACCGTGGCCCCGATCATCGCCAGCATGCCCGTCATCCGGCGCCTGGCCTGCTCGGCCGTGCTGTCCTCGCCTGTCATCGGTCCCGCTCCACCGCTGCATTCCGGGCCACCGGGGCAGATGGCGCGGGCCGGGTCAAGCCGTTTTCCGACCGGAGGCGGTCGCATTCGGGAGCGAGCCCGGCATCGGGCCGCGTCAAGCTGATCGGCAGAACCGAGACCATCTTCACCCCGGAGGCCCGGACATGACCGACCCGTATCACATCGGCGCCGCCGCCGACCTCACCCCAGATCCCGAGCGTCTGCACGACAGTCCGAGCTGGATCTACCTGTTGCAGGAGTTAGAACGGCATTACCGGCTGGGCTCTGATGGCGGCTCGCGGGCCATCCGTAGCCACCGCAAGCGGGTGCGCGACACGCTCTCGGCCATCGTCGACCGCAACCCCCATGTCGTTGCCCGACCGGCCGACACCAAACCGGTGACCGCGCACCTGCCGCGCGCCTTCGATCTGGGCAAGGCCGGGCCGCTTTCGGGCATGGCGCGCACGCTTGAGCGGGTCTCCGACCGGCTGACATGGGAATACGGCTACACCAAGGTGCCGCGCGCGCTGGAACGCAAATATGCCTATTGCGAGATCCTCGGTCCCCAGGGCCCGGTGCAGGCCGAGGAACTGGTGCTGGGCTTCGTGCTCTTCGCCCCCAACACCACCTACCCCCAGCACAGCCACCGCGACATCGAGGAAAGCTATGTCTCGCTCGCCGGCGCATGGTCGGAGAATGATACCGCCGTGCACGCGCCCGGCTCGCTGATCCTCAACCGTCCGCACGAGGAACACCGCATCACCACCGGGCGGATCGACCCCTGCCTGTTGGCCTATGCCTGGATCGGGCCGGGCGAGCGGCTCGCGGCGCCGGCGATGAAGTTCTCCAAGACCCGCAAGGCGCGGGTGGCACATGGGATCTGAGCGGGGGATCTGAGCGGGCCGTCAAGGCCAGGACACATGACCCCCGCATTCACAATCCGGCCGCCGTCCCGTTGGACAGGGCCAAGGCCCGCCCAACCGGCCGCCATGCCTCGGACGCGACGACACCGGCCCAGGCATTTTCCGATGCGGAAACCGATGCGAAATCCGCAGCGGATTTCGCGCCCGTCGCGCGGTGAGCGCCGGTCCGGCGGGGCTGGCCCTAGGGGCAGGCCCGCCGCCAGCTGGTCAGATCGCGGCGTTTGAACACCAGCGAGATGCCCATGGCCCGGGCCCGTTGGCAGACGGCCGCGTCGTTGCGCCCGTATTCGGCGGCAAGGATGGCCTTGCCGGCGGCGGCATAGGGCGCAAGCTCGGCGCACCAGCCATCGGCGAAGCAGTTCTCGGCCATCGCAAAGCCCGCCACCGGCTCAAGCGCGGCGGTCAGATCGGGCGCATTCTTCTGGCCGATCGGCAGGCCCAGCTTGCCGGCACGCGCGGCCAGTGCCCGGACATAGGCCACCACATCAGCGCCGGTGATGGCAAAGCCGGTGTCGTTGATGTGCAAATCGATGTTATCGGGCTCGATCGCGTCGAACCCCATTTCGGCGCAACGGCGAAACCGCGCCGCCATCAGGTCGACAAGCGCCGGCGCCCGGATGTCGAGAAAGCGCTCGCCCGGCCAGCCCGCGTAGGGCTTGCCGATCAGCCCCGGCGGGAAGGCGCCGGCGTCGGCCCGCCAGTCTTCCCACGTGCCCACGCTGACATAGCAGATCGTCGCGACCCCGCGGGCGCGCAGCGCCGCGATATCGGCGGCGCTCACCGCGTCGGGGTCGAGCCCCAGAACCGCGACCGGCACGTCCAGATCGAGCGGCGGCTGCAATTGCCAGTCCCACGCCGCACCCGGCGCGATGCCGCCTGCCACAGCCGCCCGGGCAAGAAAAAGGCCCGCCAGCGTCACCGCCAGCAGGCCCCGATGCCATTGTCGGATCACCGCGATCACATGCGCGAGGCGACGTTTTCCCAGTTCACCAGACGCTCAAGGAAGTTGCTGAGGTAGGCCGGGCGCTTGTTGCGGAAGTCGATGTAGTAGGAATGCTCCCACACATCGCAGCCCAGAAGCGCGGTCTGGCCGAAGCACAGCGGGTTCACGCCGTTCTCGGTCTTGGTCACCTTCAGGCTGCCGTCGGTGTCCTTCACCAACCAGGCCCAGCCCGAGCCGAACTGGCCCGCACCGGCGGCGGCGAAATCTTCCTTGAACTTGTCGACCGAGCCGAAGCTCTCGACGATGGCCTTCTCCAGCTCGCCGGGCATTTTCTTGTCTTCGCCCGGCCCCATCATTTCCCAAAACTGCATGTGGTTCCAGTGCTGCGAGGCGTTGTTGAAGATGCCATTCTGCGCCACCGCGCCGGGCTGGTAGGTGCCCTTGACGATCTCTTCGAGCGATTTGTCGGCCCACTCGGTGCCCTCGATAAGCTTGTTGCCGTTGTCGACATAGGCCTTGTGGTGCATGTCATGGTGGTATTCCATGGTTTCCATCGACATGCCGAGCGGCTCGAGCGCGTTGTAGGCATAGGGAAGATCGGGAAGGTGAAAAGCCATCTGGGCCCCCTGTTCTGACTGTTTCTCTCGGGGATTACATGGGCCGGAGAGCCCCCCAAGGTCAAGCGCCGGGGCGCAAAAGTTTCATCAAACCGGGCTCATTCGCCGGCGGGAAACAGCCCAACCTCGCCCCCCGGCTGCGCCGCGGTCGACAACAGCTCGAAGACATAGGCCGCCACGGAACGGAAGGCGATGATCTCGAAACGCGCGGCATCGGGCATGTGAAAGGCCGCCGCCACCTGCGCCAGCCGGGTGCGCCGCATCTGGCCGGGCCCGAAGGCTTCGGGCGAAACATCCGCTGGCGTGAGCTTGGCCATCACCTCGCGCGCGCCCACCCCTTCGAGGTGCAGCACCACACGGGCATCGGACACATTAACCGCCAGCGCATGTTGGCCCGCAAGCGCCGCGCCGAGCGCCGTGGCCAGCGTTCCCGCCTCGTCGTAGCCGCAAAACAGCAAAAGCTCATCGGGCGACATCCACGCCAGCCGCCGCCCCTTGGCCGAGGTCAGCGCCCCCTGCCCCGGCACCGCGCAGCCGGTGGCCTTTTTCACCGCCGCGCCGAAGCCCTTGGCCGCGAGATCGCCGCGCAGCGTGACCATGCCCACCGGGCCGGCATCCGACACCTTGCAGTAGCCGTCATACGTTGCGCCCGCCAGCGCCGACACCGCCTCAGACATCCTGTTTCGCCCCTTCCTTGTCGTAGAAGCACGTCTCCACGATCTTCGCCTCGACAACCCGCCCGGTGCCATCGTGCACCGGCACGCCCACCGTCTCGCCCATCCGCTCCGGCCCGCGATGGATGAGCGCCATGGCGATGCCGCGCCCCAGCGTGGGCGAATAATAGGTCGAGGTCACCCGGCCTTGGGTGTTCTGCTGGCCGTTGGCGTTCTTGCCGTGGGCCGGGATATAGGCGCCGTCGGGCAGCACGGAGCTGTCGGTCGTCTCCAGCCCGACGAGCCTCCAGCGCTCCGGATCGGCCATATGGCTGCGTTCCTGCGCCCGCTTGCCGAGGTAGTCGTCTTTCTTCTTCGACAGCGCCCAGTTGAGCCCCAGATCCTGCGGAATCACCGTGCCATCGGTCTCGTCGCCGATCATGATGAAGCCCTTCTCGGCCCTGAGCACATGCAGCGCCTCGGTGCCGTAGGGCATCATGCCAAAGCCCATGCCGGCCTCGCGCAGCCTGTCCCACAGCCCCTGCCCGAGGTTGGCATCCACCGCGATCTCGTAGCTCAGTTCCCCCGAGAACGAGATCCGGTAGATGCGCACCGGCAAGCCGCCGAGGCGGCCGTCTTTCCACTGCATGAAGGGCAGCGCCTCTTTCGACACATCCATGCCGCCCACCGCTTGCAGAACCTGCCGCGCCTTCGGGCCGACCACGGCGATCTGGGCGTATTGCTCGGTGAGGTTGGCGGTATAGACCTTCCAGTCCCACCACTCCGTCTGGAGCCATTCCTCCATGTGGCCATGGATGCGGTCGGCCCCGCCGGTCGTGGTGTGGCACAGCCACTCATCTTCGCCCACCCGCGCCACCACGCCGTCGTCGATCAAAAAGCCGTTCTCCGAACACATCAGCCCGTAGCGGCATTTGCCCACCGGCAGCGTCGACATCATGTTGGTATACATCATGTCGAGGAAGCGCCCCGCGTCGGGGCCCTTGACGAGGATCTTGCCCAGCGTCGAGGCATCGAGCAGGCCGACATTCTCGCGGGTATTGGAGACCTCGCGGGCCACCGCCTCGGCGTGGCTCTCGCCGCCGCGCAGGTAGCAATAGGGCCGCCGCCAATGCCCGACCGGCTCCCAGAAGGCGCCGTTGGCCTCGTGCCATTCGTGCATCGCCGTGCGCCGCAAGGGCTGGAACAGATCGCCCCGCGCCTCGCCTGCGATCGCGCCGAAGCTGATCGGCGTATAGGGCGGGCGGAAGGTGGTGGTGCCGGTCTCGGGAATCGGTTTATGCAGCGCTTGAGAAAGAACCGCGAGACCATTGATATTGCTGAGTTTACCCTGATCCGTCGCCATGCCCAACGTGGTGTAGCGCTTGGTGTGCTCGACGCTCTCGTAGCCCTCGCGCGCGGCCAGCTGCACATCCGAGACCTTCACGTCGTTCTGGTAGTCGAGCCACATCTTCATGCGCTTCTCAGGCCCCGCCTCGGCCGGCATGATCCAGACGGGCTCGATCGCCGCCTCCGGCTCGCAAACCGCCTTTGGCGCCGCCTTTCGCGTCGCCTTGCCGCCCGCCCCCTTGGCTGCTGCCTTTCCTGCCGCATGGGCATCGGCGAGCGTCGCATCGAGCCGCAGCGCCCCCGAAGCCGCGCCCGCCGTGAGCACGAAGCCCGCGCCGTCCGCCCCCGTGGGCGCCCGGTCCGGGTCGGGGCGGAACATCGCCGCGTCATCGTCCCAGAGGAGCTTGCCGCCGCAATGCGACCACAGGTGCACCACCGGCGACCAGCCGCCCGACATCGCCACCGCGTCGCAAGCGATCTCTTCGCCCGCCTTGCCCGCGCCCTTCTGGCGCGCCGCCAACACCGATTTCACCCGCGAATGCCCCCGCACCTCGGCAATCGCATGGCCCTCGCGCACGTCGATGCCCGCCGCCCGCGCCGCATCCGGCAAAGCGCCCGTCACCCGCTCACGGGCATCCAGCACGGCCGCCACTTCGCGCCCCGCCGCCTGCATTGCCAGCGCGGTGCGGTAGGCGTCGTCGTTGTTGGTCACCACCACGATGCGCTGCCCAACAGCTACGCCCCAATTCACCAGATAGTCGCGCATGGCGCTGGCCAACATCACCCCGGGCACGTCGTTGCCGGCAAAGGCCAGCGGCCGCTCCAGCGCGCCCGTCGCCGTCACGATCCGGCCCGCGCGAATGCGCCAGAGCCGGTGCCGCGGCCGGCCGTCGCCGGGCGTGTGGTCGGCCACACGCTCATAGGCGAGCAGGTAGCCATGGTCATAGACACCTGCCGCCATGGCGCGATTTCGCAGCGTGACATTTGGTGCCTTTTCAAGGTCTTCCAGCGCTGTCTTCACCCAATTGTCCGGCGCCAGACCGTCGATCTCACCGCCATCCACCGGGGCACGCCCGCCCCAATGCGCCGATTGCTCCAGAACCAGAACCTTCGCGCCGCCCGCCGCCGCCGCGCGCGCCGCCACCAACCCGGCCACGCCGCCGCCGACCACGACCACGTCATAATGCGCGTAGAGATACTCGTAGCGGTCCGCGTCCGCCGTCTCCGGCACCCGGCCAAGCCCGGCCGACATCCGGATGAACGGCTCGAAGATCTTCACCCAGGCCCCGCGCGGCGCCATGAAGGTCTTGTAGTAAAACCCCGCCGGCAGGACCCGCGCGGCCAGCGTGTTCAACTCGCCCACATCGAAAGCGAGCGACGGCCAGTGGTTCTGGCTCACCGCCTCGAGGCCGTCGAACAGCTCCGTCGTGGTGGCGCGCTGGTCGGGCTCGAACCGCCCATCCCGGCCAAGCCCGATCAGCGCATTGGGCTCCTCGCCCCCCGACGCCACCGCGCCGCGTGGCCGGTGATACTTGAAGCTCCGCCCCAAAACCAACTGCCCGGCCCCCATCAAGGCCGATGCCAGGGTGTCACCGGCATATCCCCGCAGCCGCTTGCCGTTGAACTGGAACGAAACCCGCTGCGAGCGATCGATCAGCCTCCCATATCCCTCGAGACGCGCGCTCATGCCCGCCCCCTTTTCATCTTTCCAAAAATATCCCGGGGGTGCGGGGGCAGCGCCCCCGCGTGGGTCGGATTGCGCAGCAAGTCGAAACCCCTCACATCCAGCCCTCCCACCCCGGAACTTTCCTCTTGATCGCCGTCACCAGCGCCTTTGGCGGTTCGCTCACCTGCGCCGAATAGGTGCCGTAGACCTCCAGCGTCACCGTGTTGCGCGCGGCGTGAAACCACTTGCCGCAGCCCGACGCATGACGCCAGCGCTCGAAATGCACCCCCTTGGGGTTCATGCGGTCGAACAGGTAGGCCTCGAAATCCGCATCAGACGACCCGGGCCCCTCGCGCTTCAAATGCGCCTCGCCCCCGGCGGCAAGCTCAGTCTCATCGGCCATCACGCCGCAATAGGGGCATTCAAGGATCAGCATTTCCATCCCTCCACGGCCAAGAATTTTCGGAAATTCTTGGCAAAATTCTTCAAAGAATTTTGGCCCCGCCAAACCATCAATGCGCCACCCCCGCCGCCACGCTTTCGTCGATGAAGCGCCCCTCGCGGAAGCGCTCTAGCCCGAAATCCGCCGCGAGCGCGCCCGGGGCGTCTTTCGCCACCAGCTCCGCCATCGCCCAGCCCGAACCGGGGATCGCCTTGAAACCGCCGGTGCCCCAGCCGCAATTGACGTAGACCCCGCCGACGGGCGTTTTCGACAGGATCGGCGAGCGGTCGCCGGTCATGTCGACGATCCCGCCCCATTGGCGCAGCATCTTCAGCCGCGAGATGATCGGGAAGGTCTCGACCAGCGCGCGCACCGTCTCCTCGATGTGGTGAAAGCTGCCGCGCTGGGTGAAATTGTTGGCCCCGTCGGTGCCGCCGCCGATCACCATCTCGCCCTTGTCCGACTGGCTCATGTAGCCGTGCACCGTATTGGCCATCACCACCACGTCCATCGCCGGCTTGATCGGCTCGCTGACCAGCGCCTGCAGGGTCACGCTCTCGATCGGCAGGCGGAACCCGGCCATCTCGGCCAGCTGCGAGGAGTGCCCCGCCACGACGAGCGCCAGCTTTCCGGTCTCGATGCGGCCTTTCGAGGTCTCGACCGCGCGCACCTTGCCGCCCTCGGTCTCGATCCCTGTCACCGCGCAGTTCTGGATGATGTCCATCCCCATCGCCGAACAGGCCCGCGCATAGCCCCAGGCCACGGCATCGTGCCGCGCCGTGCCGCCGCGCGCCTGCCACAGCCCACCCAGCACCGGGTAGCGCGGGCCCTCGATATTGATGATCGGCACCAGCTCCTTGACCCTTTCGGGCCCGATGAACTCGGTCTCCACCCCTTGCAGCGCATTGGCATGGGCCGTGCGCTTGTAGCCGCGCACTTCGTGTTCGGTCTGGGCCAGCATGATCACGCCGCGGGGGCTGAACATGACGTTCATGTTCAGATCCTGGCTCATCGTCTCGTAAAGGCTGCGCGCCTTCTCGTAGATCGCGGCAGACGGGTCCTGCAGGTAGTTCGAGCGGATGATCGTGGTGTTGCGCCCGGTGTTGCCGCCACCGAGCCAGCCCTTCTCGAGCACCGCCACGTTGGTGATCCCGTGGTTCTTGCCGAGGTAATAGGCGGTGGCGAGCCCGTGCCCGCCCGCGCCCACGACGATCGCGTCGTAGCGCTTCTTCGGCGCGGGGCTTCTCCAGGCCCGTTCCCAGCCGCTGTGATAGCGCAGCGCCTCGCGTGCAATGGCAAAGGCCGAATACCGTCTCATGGCGATTCCTTCCCCGGTCGTCGGCCTTGTTCTAGCGCGATCGCCGACTTTTCCAATGCGGCGAGCGGCCCTACACCGGGCAAATGCGACATCACGTTTGCGCGCGGCGCGGCGCGCGCGCATCGCAGGGGGTTTCTCCCGTCCGCCGGCTTCTATAGATGAGGGGAAACATTTCGGAGGAGCCATGACCGGGTTCTGGATTCTGGCGGGTCTCATCGCCATCGTCACCATCGGCTTTATCGGCCGCGCCCTGCTCTCGAGCCGCGAAGACGGTGCTGCCGCGGCCGCATACGACGTTCAGGTCTACCGCGACCAGCTCAAGGAACTCGACCGCGACGTGGCGCGCGGGGTGATGGGCGAGGCCGAGGCCGAACGCGCCCGGCTGGAAATCTCGCGCCGGCTGCTCGAGGCCGACCGCAAGGCGCAGGCCGGCAGCGCCGGCAGCCGGGCGCCGCGCGCGGCAAC
>JANTFS010000104.1 GCA_024763335.1 Paracoccaceae bacterium
CCGTTCATGGGCTCGGTGATCTTCGGGGCGACCACACCTGCCCAGCTCGAACGCGCCTTGGGGGCGGCTGACGTGATCCTCCCCGAGGCGGTGACCGACGAGATCGCGGCCGCGCACAAGGCACACCCGATGCCATTCTGATCCGAGGCATCGGCCCGGGCGTAACCGGTCAAACACGGAGACCGAATTCATGCGCCTATCTGCCGCCGCCGCCCTCGTCGCGGCCCTGTTTGCCGCCGCCCCCGTCCACGCGGCGGGCTACCGCGACACGTCGAAACCTATCGGCGTGGTCGTCAACCTCGACCTCGGGCGATATCTCGGCAAATGGTATGAGATCGCCCGCTTCCCGAACCGCTGGGAAAAGGGGTGCCAGGCCGTGACCGCCGAATATGGCCAGTCTCCCGATGGCACGATCTCGGTGCGCAACACCTGCCGAAAGGGCAGCCCGTCGGGCCCCGTGGAAGTGGCCGAGGCGACTGCCGAGGTGGTCGGCCCGGGGCGGTTGACGGTCAATTTCGTGCCCTGGCTGCCTTTCGCCAAGGGCGATTACTGGGTGCTCTACGTCGACGCCGCCTACAGTGTCGCGGTTGTCGGAGAGCCGTCCGGCAAGACCGGCTGGATCCTTGCGCGCGGCCCCGAGCTTTCGGCGGCGAAATTCGACAAGGCCATTTCGGTGATGCAGGGCATGGGATACGATACGTCGCAACTGGAGCTGGTCGTGCATTAGGCGCAGAAACGGAGGGCCGCGCATGAAACATCCGGGATTTGCGGTCCTCGTGGTTCTGGCCGGCTGCATGGCCGAGGCCGATGACAACGCTGCGGACGCCACACAGGGCGCCCAGGTGCCACAAAGCCGAGCGGCCTGCCTCGCGGCGGGGGGGCGCTGGGCGCGTGGCGGGCTGAATCCCGATCCGCTTTGCTTCCTGCCCAACCCCGATGCCGGCACGTCCTGCACCAAAGCGACGGATTGCGTCGGCACCTGCCTGTCTGACAGCCGCACATGTGCGCCCGAGCAACCGATCTTCGGCTGCTATGGCTTTCTCGACGACGACGGCGCCGAGGTGATGATTTGCGCCGATTGATCCTTGGCGCGCTTCTCGCCCTCGCGGGCTGCGGGGCAACGACGACCGGATACCGCGATGCGGGCGCCGAGATGACCTCGGTTGTCGGCTTCGATCCGGTCCGGTTTGCCGGCAACTGGCACGAGGTGGCGGCGATCGGCCGGCCGCCCGGGGCCCGGTGGCAGGTGCAATCCGGGTCCGATGGGCGCCTCGCGGTTTCAACCACCCGCGATGGCCAGGGCCAGGGCCGTCTGGTGGGGCCGGGACGCCTCGTGCTCAGCCAGTTTGCCGATCCGCTCTGGGTGCTTTGGGCCGACGCCGACATGCGCACCGTGGTGATCGGCACGCCGGACGGCGGCTTCGCGATGGTGCTGGACCGCAACGCCCGCATCGCGCCAGACCGGTTGGTGGCCGCGCGCGAGGTGCTGGCGTGGAACGGCTATGACCTCGGGGCCCTCGAATGATCGATCTGTGGGTGATCGCGACGCTGGCCGCCGCGCTCGTCCAGACCGTGCGCTTTTCGCTCCAGCGATCGCTCCGCGGCGCCGGGTTGTCGTCGGGCGGGGCGACGTTTTCGCGGTTTCTGTTCGCCGCGCCGCTGGCGATTGCCCTGTCGGCTTGCCTGCTGGGCGCCTCGGGTCAGCCGATGCCCGCGCTGGACGGGCGGTTCTGGGTCATGGTGGTGATCGGCGGGCTGGCCCAGATCATCGCCACCTTGGCGACGGTGGCGCTGTTTTCGCTGCGCAATTTCGCGGTTGGCATCGCCTTCACCAAGACCGAAACGATTCTCGTCGCGCTGTTCTCGATCCTGTTTCTGGGCGAGACGGTCAGCGTCGCGGGGTTTGTGGCGATCCTGCTCGGGTTTGGAGGTGTCCTGCTGCTCTCGGTGCCCCGCGGCGGGCGTGCCCTTGCAGTGGTCAACCGCGCCTCCGCCCTTGGCCTGACCGCGGGCGCGTTCTTCGGCATCTCGGCAATCGGCTACCGCGCGGCGACCCTTGAACTTGCCGGCCTCGATGCGCTGTTGCGCGCCGCCCTCACCTTGGCCGCCGTCACCAGTTTCCAGACCGTCGCGATGGCGTTCTGGCTGCGTTGGCGCGAGCCCGGGGAGATCGCCCGCGTCGTGGCGCGCTGGCGCGTGACCGGGCTGGTGGGGCTGACGGGCATGCTTGGGTCGCTGGGCTGGTTCCTGGCCTTCGCACTGCAAAACGCCGCCTATGTGCGGGCGCTGGGGCAGGTCGAGCTGGTCTTCTCCGTTCTGGGATCGTGGCTCGTTTTCAAGGAGCGCTCGCGGCCGCGCGAACTCGTCGGCATCGCCCTGCTGCTGGCCTCGATCGTGGCTCTGGTGCTCGTGGTATGATTCCTGAGAATATCGGAAAAATGCAAGTTTTCTGCATCATTCGGCGCCAAATGGTTCTCCGAAATCGAAAAAATGAAAGGCCTCAGTCCGCGAGAGGCCCCTGTCCACCGAGTTTCCGGAACTGCAACTCTTCGGCATCGTTCTTGAAATAGGGCACAGTCGGTGGCGCCGCGAGGCTGGGCAGCCGCCCGGCGATCTCGGCAAGAACCACCTGGGTGATGAATGGCAGATCGAGGCTGCGAAGCCGGTCGAGCGGCACCCATTGCAGGTGCCCAAGCTCTTCCGAGGCGCGCGAGAAATCGTCGGGGTCGCTGGCCAGCGCGGCTGCATCGGCGAGAAAGAAGCGCGCGTCGAAGCGGCGCGGTCGGCCCGGCGGCGTCACCGCGCGAAAGATAAATGCCAGCGCCTCTGCCGATGGTTGATAGCCGGTCGCTGCGAAGGCGGCCCAGTCGGCAGGAACCGACCCACTCCAGCGGCCCGGCCGACCGAGGATCTGCCCGGTCTCCTCCCACAATTCCCGGATTGCGGCGGCGTAGAGGCTGTGCGGCGCAACAAGGCCCGCGTCCTCGGCCAGCCGCGTGCGATCCGGTTCGGCTTCGGCACCGATGACCGGCACCTCGGCGTCGGAGGCATCGACGGCGCCGCCGGGAAAGACGAACTTGTTGGGCATGAAGGCGGCGCCGGCGCCGCGCTGGCCCATCAGCACCCGCGGCGTGCCGCTGCCGGCCGCGTCGCGGATCAACACGACCGTCGCCGCATCGCGCACGATTTTCGATTTGTCGATGTCGCTCACACTGCCCCCGCGATGGCCCCGGTCAGGCCCCTTCCTGCGCGCGTTCGGGCAGTTCGGTGGCGAACCCGTGCATCCGTTTGGCCCATTGGAAGCCGACCATGAGCCCCTTGAACCTTGGTAAAAGCCATAGCGAAAGCGCAACGGTGCCGATCGCGAAAACGGCCGACAGCACCATCGGATCGGGCCGGAACCGCATGTAGGCCAGCCCCAGCAGCGGCGCCATCAGGTGGCCGACGACGATGATCGTGAGCCAGGCCGGTCCGTCATCGGCGCGCTGGTGGTGCAGTTCCTCGCCGCAAACCGTGCAGGTGTCGCGCACCGAGAGGTAGCCCTTCATCATCGGGCCGGTTCCGCAGGCCGGGCAGCGCCGGCGCCACCCGCGCCAGACCGACTGCCGCAGATCGCGTTCGTGCTCGTGCAGGTCGGGCGGCGCGGCAAGCTCGCGGCGCAGTGACCTATCGGTGGAGGAGGCGTCCATCGGGCAGCCTTTCGAGTGGTTTTCGGGTTTGGGTTGCCCCAAACATAGGGCTTTGTTTGCGCTGCATATACGTCGCCCGGCCTGTCTGCGTCCGATTGCCGCAGGCGGGCCGGGGCGACGGAAATCCCCGGGCCTTGCGTATCATCCCTGTGACGCGGCCTGCTGGCCGGGTCCAAACGACCGGCAGGACAGGTCTCGAAAAATGGGAGAAACAACGATGAAACAGACACTTAAGATGGCCGGGCTCGGGCTGTTGGCCAGTGCCGCGGTGGTGCTGGCGGTTGCCCCGGCTTCGGCGCGCGGCGGCTTCGGAGGCAACCCGGGGCTTCGTGGCCCGCTGGCAGCCGATTTCGCCACGCTCGACGTTGATGGCAACGGCCAGATCACCGAAGAGGATCTTCTGGCGCGCGCCGGCGACCGTCTGGCCGAGGCCGATACGGACGGCAATGGCGTGCTCGATGCCACCGAACTCGCGGCGCAGATCGGTGAACGCGCGGCGCTGCGGATGGGGCCGCGCGGCGGCGATCCGACCGCTTGGGCCGAAGCAATGGCCAAGCGTGTCATCAGCAACCGCGATGCCGACGATGACGGCGCGCTTTCGGTGGCCGAGCTTAGCCCCGACAAGGGCTTCGGGCGGATGATCGACCGCTTCGACACCGACGACGACAACGCGATCAGCCAGGCCGAGTTCGACGCGGCGAAGGCCGAGATCGGCGCGCGCCGCGCCAAGATGATGGATGGTCCGCGGGGGGCGCATCCGCGGGGGCCGTTCGGTCAGGCGCCGAACCGCTAGGAAGATGACATGGGCCCGGGCGGGGGCGACCCGCCCGGGCCCGCGCCGGTTGCCGCTGCGCCCAAGGCAGGTTACCCCGGAGATGCGATGGACATGGCATTTGACGCAGGCAGCGAGGTTTCGGACGAGGCGCTCTTGGTCGCTTTCGGGAATGGCGACCGGGAGGCGGCGATGCTGCTGACTGCGCGCCTGACGCCGCGGGTGATGGGATTTGCCG
Organism: Paracoccaceae bacterium; assembly: GCA_024763335.1. GTDB lineage: Bacteria > Pseudomonadota > Alphaproteobacteria > Rhodobacterales > Rhodobacteraceae > Sinisalibacter. The sequence goes on from JANTFS010000104.1 coordinate 4,700, forward strand.
CGCGGATGCTGCATGGCGACCGGTCCGAGGCCGAGGACGTGACCCAGGAAGCCATGCTGCGGTTGTGGAAGATCGCACCCGAGTGGCGACAGGGCGAGGCAAAGGTCACGACCTGGCTCTACCGGGTGACGGCCAACCTCTGCACCGACCGGTTGCGAAAGCGCCGGAACGTCGGGATCGACGCCATCCCCGAGCCGGAAGACGACCGGCCGGGCGTGGCGGCGGAGCTGATGGCGCGAACGCGCGCCGAAGCGCTGCAGGCTGCGCTTGATGCCCTGCCGGAGCGCCAGCGCATCGCGGTGACGCTGCGCCATCTTGAGGGGCGGTCCAATCCGGAGATCGCCGAGGTACTGGGAATCAGCGTGGAGGCCGTCGAGAGCCTGACCGCGCGGGGGAAGAGAGCGTTGGCGGCCAGTCTCGGTCAGCGGCGCGAGGAGTTGGGATATGTCGAAGACTGACAAGATCATGTTGAGCGATGCGGCGCTCGAGGACATCTTCGCCGCCGGCCGGGCATCACCCCCGGCGCCCTCGGAGGCGCTGATGGCACGTGTGCTTGCCGATGCCGACGAGGTTATCGCGGCGCGGTCGCAGGCAACGGACCGGCCCGCCGAACTGGCGCGGCGGAGCCTTTGGGCCCGGGTGGTCTCGGGCCTTGGTGGCTGGCCGGCGGTGGCCGGCATGGTCACCGCGACGATCGCTGGCGTCTGGATCGGGTTCGCATCGCCGGACCAGTTGAACACGCTCGCCGGCGGCCTGCTCCTGCCCGGCAGCGACGGGGCCGCAAGCTATGAGCTGGAAGACATCCTGCCCGCCGGCAGCGGCCTTTCGGTGCTGTTCGAGGAGGGCTGAGGATGAGCCGCGAAACCGAAACCCCGATCGTCGCGAAGCCCCGGCGCTGGCCCAGTGTTCTGCTGGCGATCTCGCTGCTGTTCAACTTCCTGATCATCGGTGCGATCATCGGCGCCCACCTGCGCCAGGAGCGCGATGCCCAGCGCTTCCCGCCACCCGATCGCGAAAACATGCGCGCGATGGGCGTGGCGCCGTTTTTCGACGCGCTTCCGCGCGAGGCGCGCCGCCAGATCGGCGAACGTCTGCGCGCGCAGACGAACGGCGGCCCGGTCGACCGGACCGCGCTAGAGGCGGAATTTTCTGCCATCCTCGCCGCGCTCCGGGCCGAGCCGTTTGATCCGGCCGCACTCGCCGCAATTCTGGAGGCGCAGCAGGCAAGGGTGTCGAGCCGGATAGAGGCCGGCCGCCGGGTGTTTATCGAGGCGCTTGCGCAGATGGACCCGTCGCAGCGCGCGGCTTTCGCCGACCGGCTGGAGGCGCGGATGGCCCGCGCGCCGCGACCGCAATAGGCTCAGGCGGCGAACCCGTCGGCAAAGGTCACGAGGTTGCGCCCATCGGTCTTGGAGGCATAGAGCGCGGCATCGGCCTTCTCGATCAGCCCCGAGGTGCCGGGCACCGCGGCGGCGTCGCCGGCACAGAGCACCACCCCGATCGACACGGTCACCGCAACATCCTGGCCCCGCGATGGTGAGCGCACCGGCGTGTCGCCGATCACCCGGCGCAGACGTTCGGCCGCGGTCGAGGCGGCCTTCAGGTCGGTTTCCGGCATGGCGATCACGAATTCCTCGCCGCCGTAGCGGGCGAGCAGGTCGATCTCGCGCACGTTGGCACGCAGCCGCCGGGCGATTTCCACCAGCACCTCGTCGCCAACCCGGTGACCATGGGTGTCATTCACCCGTTTGAACCGGTCCAGATCGAGCAGCATCAGCGCGAAGGGCTGGCCCGTGCGGGCCGATTCCGCGGCAACCCGGGTGAGATAGGTCTCGGCATAGCGGCGGTTGAACAGCCCGGTCAGCGGGTCGAGCATGGCCAGGCTGAGCCGGTGGTCGAAACTCTCGCGCAGCGCGTCGCTTTCGAGCTTGCGGGCGAGAAGCGCCTTGAGCCGGATCGCGATTTCCTCCGGGTCGAACCGCCCGGCCACGACGGTGTTGGCGCCGGTGTCGAGCGCCATCGGAACCCGGCCCGGATCATTGGCCTCGTCGACGATCACGATCACCGCATGGCGCGTCGCGCTGCGCGAGCGCAATTCGCTCACCAGCCCGAGCCCGTCGCCGAAGGCGGAAAGATCGGCCGCGATCACGAAGGCGTCGGGCGCCTCGCGTGGCCCCATCGCGTCGAGCGCCGAGGCCCGCGACACGGTGGTGATCCGGGCCGCCATCGCCCGGCCCAGTTCGCGTTGCCAGGCAAGCCCGGTCTCCGGCTTCGGGGCGAGGATGGCGACGCGCGCCGGCCGCGAAAAGCTGCCGCGGCTCTCGGCAAACCCGAGCGCCTGTTCGGTGCCCTGCCGGCGGGCGAGTTCATCGATGGTGGCGCGGGTGCGCATGAGGTTGCGCACGATCGCCAGCAGGCCGGCCTCGTTGAGCGGCTTGGCGAGGTAGTCGTCGGCCCCGGCGCGCAGCGCCTCGAGCCGGGCCGTGCGGCTCGGCACTCCGTCGATCACCAGCACCGGGATCGCCCGGGTGGTCGGGTTTGCCTTCAGCCGGGCGCAGACCTGCGCGCCGCCGCCGGGCAGGTGGGCATCGAGGATCACGAGATCGGGCCGATCGCTCTGCGCCCGTTGGACCGCCTCGTGGCCACTGGCCGCCAGCACGGTCTGATACCGTGCCGCGGTGAGATTGACCTTCAGAACGATCCTGTTGGTTGCCAAGGGGTCGGCGATGAGAATGCGGCCTGCCATGTGTTCCGGTCCGGGCGTGTTCAATTGCGGCTTGTTTGGTAAGACTTGCCTCAGAATCGTTAACAAAGCGTTTCCAAGCACGGATAACCCGACCAATGACGCCAGATGCCGCCGAAACGATTGCGCTCCAGGCCCTTGCCTGGCTTGCCGGCAACGAGGATCTCCTCGGGGTGTTTCTCGGCGCCTCGGGGGCAAGCGAGGCCGATCTGCGCGCGGGCGCGACCGACCCGGCCTTCCTCGGCGCGCTGCTCGACTTTCTGACCATGGACGACGCTTGGGTCGTTGCGTTCTGCGACAGCGCCGGTCTCGGCTACGACGCGCCACTTGCCGCGCGGCGCGCCCTGCCCGGTGGCGGCGAGATGCACTGGACCTGACATGCGCGTCGATGGCATCCTCTTCGACAAGGACGGCACGCTGTTCGATTTCAACGCGACCTGGGTGGCCTGGGTCGAGCGCCTGATCGCGCGCTGGGCCGGGGACGATCCGGCGCGCGGCGCGGCATTGGCCGAGGCGGTGGGCTTCGACCCCGCCCGGCGACGCTTCCATCCCGGCTCGGTGGTGATCGCGGGAACCCCCGAAGAGGCCGCCGCGGCCCTGGTGCCGCTGCTCGCACTGCCGCCCGGCGAGATCGCCCGGATACTGAATGGCGAAGCGAGCGGCGCGCCGATGGCCGAGGCCGTGCCGCTGGCGCCCCTGCTGACCCGGTTGCGCGGGCGCGGGCTGAAGCTTGGCGTGGCCACCAATGACGCCGAAGCGCCGGCGCGGGCACATCTCGCGGCGGCCGGCGTGGCGGCGCTGTTCGATTTCGTCGCCGGCTCGGATTCGGGCCATGGTGCCAAGCCGGGCCCGGGGATGTGCCTCGGTTTCGCCGCGGCGACGGGCCTCGATCCGGCGCGCGTGGTGATGGTCGGTGACAGCACCCACGATCTGCACGCCGGGCGCGCTGCGGGGATGCAGGTGCTCGCGGTTCTGACCGGACCGGCCGAGGCCCATGCGCTGGCGCCCCTGGCCGATGCGGTCCTGCCCGACATCGGGCATCTGCCGGACTGGCTCGAAACCTGAGCCCCGCGAAAACACCGCAAAATTCGAAAAAACGGCATTTTCGGCATTCGGCTTTCGTTAACGGCCCGGGGTCTAGCGTCTGAGGCGGAAAGGACGTGGGGTAGATGCACGGTTTGGTGATACGGTCGTTCGAGGGCTTCGTTCGCAACACCTATGGCGATCCGCTGTGGGGCGAGCTGGTGCTTGCGCTTGATGAAGGCATCGAGAGTTTCGAGCCGATGTTTCACTATGACGACGCGCTTGCGTGGCGCCTCTTGAGGCAGGTCGCGCAGCGGCTTGGCAAACCCGACGAGGCCCTGCTGGAGGATTTCGGCACCTATCTCGTGGCGCATCCGGCGTCGCAGCGGGTGCGCCGGCTGCTGCGGTTCGGCGGGGCGGACTTCGAGGAATTCCTGCTATCGCTCGAAGATCTGAGTGGCCGCGCCCGGCTTGCCGTGCCGGATCTCGACCTGCCTCCTCTCATCCTCGACGAATTCGGGGCCGGGGAGTATGGCCTGCGCTCGCAGAACGCGCCGCCCGAGGTTGGCCCGGTGCTCTGCGGGCTGCTTCGGGCCATGGCCGACGATTACGGCGCGCTCGTCCTGATTGAGGTCGCCGAGGGCAAGTCCGACGACGTGGCGCTCACCATTCGCCTGCTCGAGGCCGCCTTCTCGCAGGATCGCGGCTTTGCCCTGGCGCAGCGCGCCACCGGCTAGACCAGACGAGTATGGGAGCTGGAAATGGGTCAAGACAAGCGGATCAGCCTCGGCGCCCGGGCGCTTGACTGCCTGATGCCCATGCACGTCGTGCTGGGGCCGGACGGCCGTATCCGCCATGCCGGGCCGGTCGTGCCGAAACTCCTGCCCGGCCGCAAGGTTGCCGGGGCGCCCTTTCTGGAGCTTTTCGAGCTGCGCCGGCAGGAAACGCAGCCCGATCTTGCCGCCATCGTCCCGCCGTCGGGGCGCAAGCTGTATCTGCGGTTGCGCGACCACGACCGCACGCCGCTGATCGCCGTGGCAGTTCCGCTGGCGGGCGGGCAGGGGCTGCTGGTCAACCTGTCGTTCGGGATTGCGGTCGTCGATGCGGTGGCGCGGTTCGATCTCGCGGGATCGGATTTCGCCGCCACCGATCTGACCCTCGAGATGCTCTACCTCGTCGAGGCGAAATCGGCTGCGATGGCCGAGAGCCGGATGCTGAATGAACGTCTGCACGGGGCCAAGACGGTCGCCGAGGCGGAGGCCCAATCCGACACCTTGACCGGGCTCAAGAACCGCCGCGCGCTCGATCAGCTGCTCGACCGGCTGATCGCACGCGGCGCGCCGTTCACCCTGATGCAGCTGGACCTCGACTATTTCAAACAGGTCAATGACACCTTGGGCCATGCAGCGGGAGACCTTGTGCTCACCGAGGTCGCGCGCGTGCTGCTGGAGGAAACCCGGGCCGAGGACGTCGTGGCGCGGGTGGGGGGTGACGAGTTCATCCTGGTGTTTGACCGGATCACCGATCCGGCCCGGATGGCGGCGATCGCCGCGCGGCT
>JANTFS010000105.1 GCA_024763335.1 Paracoccaceae bacterium
TCGTTTTCCATCGCCCGGACCTTGCCCCATTGCTCGCCGACGACGAAGATATCACCCTGCCGCAGCGTGCCGTTCTGAACCAGCACCGTGGCAACCGGGCCGCGGCCAACGTCGAGCTTTGCCTCGATCACCGCGCCCTGCGCCGGACGGTCCGGATTGGCCTTGAGTTCCAGCATTTCGGCCTGAAGCGCGACAGCTTCCAGAAGTTCATCGAGCCCTTGTCCGGTGATGGCCGACACTTCCACGTCCTGCACATCGCCCGACAGCCCCTCAACGATCACCTCGTGCTGGAGCAGCTCGGTGCGCACCTTGTCGGGGTTCGCATCGGGTTTGTCGCACTTGTTGATCGCCACGATCATCGGCACTTTCGCGGCCTTGGCGTGGTTGATGGCCTCGATCGTCTGCGGCATCACCGCATCATCTGCCGCGACAACGAGAATGACGATATCGGTCACCTGCGCCCCACGCGCGCGCATCGAGGTGAAGGCCGCGTGGCCCGGCGTGTCGAGGAAGGTGAGAACCTGCCCTGAATCCGTCGTCACCTGATAGGCGCCGATGTGCTGCGTGATGCCGCCCGCTTCGCCCGTCGTCACCTTGGTGTGGCGGATCGCATCGAGCAGCGAGGTCTTGCCATGGTCGACATGGCCCATGACCGTGATGACAGGCGGGCGCGGCTTGAGATCTTCGGGTTTGTCTTCAACGGTGTCGATGACGTCTTCGACGTCGGCATCGGAGACACGCTGGATACGGTGCCCGAATTCCTCGACGATCAGTTCCGCCGTGTCGGCATCGATCGACTGGTTCTGGGTCACCATCATGCCCATCTTCATCAGCGCCTTCACCACATCGGCGACGCGCTCGGCCATCCGGTTGGCAAGCTCCTGCACCACGATCGTTTCGGGCACCTGAACTTCGCGGACAACTTTTTCGTGGCTATCGCCCCCACCCATGGCCTTCTGGCGCATGCGTTCCTGCTTGCGCTTCATCGCGGCGACGGAGCGCTGACGCCCGCCTTCGCCCGAAAGCGCCTGGTTCAGGGTGAGTTTGCCCGAGCGCCGGCCGCCTTCATCGCGCGCACCCTTGCCGCGAGCGGGACGTTCGGCTGCAGCTCGTTCGCGCTCGGTCTTGCGCGGGCTGGACGGCTTGCCGCCACGGGCTTCGGCGGCCTGCGCCGCCGCCGGATCCGCCGCAGGGGCCGCCGCCTTGCTGGCCTCGGCGGCCTCGCGACGCTTGCGTTCTTCTTCCTCGGCCTTCCGCTTGGCCGCTTCGGCGCGCTCGCGTTCCTCGCGCTCTTTCTCTTCCGCCGCCCGGCGGCGACGTTCGCGCTCTTCCTCACGCGCTTTCTCTTCGTCGGCGCGACGCTTTTCTTCTTGCGCCTCGTTCGCCTTCGCGGCGGCCAGGGCTTTCATCCGGCGTTCAAGTTCGGCGTCCGAAATCCCGGCGGGCCGTTTCGACGGATCGCCGTGCGCAGGTTTGCCGCCAGCCGCACCGCCTGCAGGCGACCCACCCGGCTTGGGCACGACAACGCGCTTGCGCTTCGTTTCCACGACCACGTTCTTGGTGCGGCCGTGGCTGAAGCTCTGCTTCACCTGGCCCGACCGGGCACCACCACGCAGACCAAGGGGCTTTTTGCCGTCGCTATCGCTCATCTCGTCTTCGTACCTTTCCGGCGTCGTTCCCGCCGTCATTTTCGCGCAAGCCCGTAAGCTTCGCGGCTTCCTCTACTACACGTGTCGTGAGTCCGCCACCCGCGAGCGCGCCATGTATCACATTTTCCCGGCCGAAAGCCAAACCCAATTCCCGGGCCGTCAGGCAGCCGATAAACCGGTCTTTTCCCCGTGGTGGCCGGAGCTTCGACTTGCCGCGCTGCGAGCCATCGGAGGCCTGGATCAAAACCTCGGCCTGATCCTTCGCGAGCCAGTCTTTCACCTTTTCGAAGCCGGCGACCGCTGCGCCGGCTTTGCGTGCCAAGGAGATAAGCTCGATGACACGATCTGCAAGCCCGGCCTCGACCTTGGCCAGCAGGTCTTCGGGCACGGTCACGCTCCGGCGCGCCGCCCGGGCGAACAGCCCCTTCGCAACGGCTTTCTCCAGCGCCGCCCTTTCGGCGGAGACCCAGATCCCGCGCCCCGGCAGCTTGCCGAGGAGATCAGGCACGATCGTGCCGTCGGGACCAACAACGAACCGGATAAGCCCATGCGCCGGCTGCACCGCGCCAGTTGCGATACAGCGCCGCTCGGGGCCTTCCGCCCGTGTCTTCGGCTGACCACCGCGGGTCATGTGCCGGGCTCCGAGGCCTGCGATCAGGCCTCGGCCTCCTCGGTGGCTTCGTCTTCGCTGGCTTCTTCCTCTTCCACGAGGTCTGCCGGATCAACCCAGCCAAGCTGAATCCGCGCGGTCATCACCAGGTTTTGCGCCTCTTCGAGGTTCACGTCGAACTTCTCGAGGATACCATCATCCTTGACCCGCTCCCCGTCGACTGTCGTCCAGCCACCGGCCAACTCCCAGTCGGCGCAGGTGGCGAAATCTTCCAGTGTCAGAACCCCGTCTTCGGCCAGCGCCTCCAGCATCTGCGGGGTCAGGCCCTCGAAATTCACCAGACTGTCCTTCACGCCGAGCTCGCGGGCGTGCTCAAGCGCTTTCTTCGCCTGTTCCTCGAGGAAGTCACGCGCGCGGGCCTGAAGCTCGTTGGCGGTGTCTTCGTCAACGCCGTCGATCACCAGCAGTTCATCGACATCCACATAGGCCACCTCTTCGAGGTTGGTGAAGCCCTCGGCCACGAGGAGCTGGGCGAAGAACTCGTCGAGATCGAGCGTTTCCATGAACAGCTTGGTGCGTTCGGCAAACTCGGCCTGGCGACGGGCGCTTTCCTCTTCCTCGGTGAGAATGTCGATGTCGAGCCCGGTGAGCTGCGAGGCAAGCCGCACGTTCTGGCCGCGACGGCCGATGGCCAGCGAGAGCTGCTCGTCGGGCACCACCACCTCGATCTTGCCGGCATCCTCATCGAGCACGACCTTCGACACCTCGGCGGGTTGCAGCGCGTTCACGAGGAAGGTGGGCACATCCTCGTTCCATGGGATGATATCGATCTTCTCGCCCTGAAGCTCGTTCACCACCGCCTGAACACGCGAGCCGCGCATCCCGACACAGGCGCCGACCGGGTCGATCGAGCCATCGTAGCTGACCACGGCGATCTTCGCGCGCGAGCCCGGGTCACGGGCCACGGCCTTGATCTCGATAATGCCATCGTAGATTTCCGGCACTTCCATCTTGAACAGCTCGGCCATGAACTCGGGCGCGGTGCGTGAAAGGAAAATCTGCGGGCCACGGGTCTCGCGGCGCACATCCTTCACGTAGCAGCGGATCCGGTCGTTCGGGCGATAGCTCTCGCGGCCGATCTTTTCGTTGCGGCGCAAAACGGCTTCGCCGGCCCCGACATCGACGATGACGTTGCCGTATTCCTCGCGCTTGACCACACCGTTGATGATGGTGCCGGCACGATCCTTGAATTCCTCATACTGGCGATCGCGCTCGGCCTCGCGAACTTTCTGCAAAATCACCTGCTTGGCCGATTGCGCAGCGATCCGGCCCATTTCCACCGGCGGCACCTCGTCGATGATTTCGTCACCCACCTTCGGATCGTCGAGATACTGCTTGGCCTGCTCCACAGTCAGCTCGGCCTGGTAATTTTCGAGCTCGTCGTCCTCGACCACGGTGCGCACCCGGGTGAAGGTCGCCTTGCCGGTCTTGCGGTCGATCGACACGCGGATATCCATTTCGGCGCCGTAGCGGCTTTTCGCGGCCCGGGCGAGGCTTTCTTCCATCGCCTCGATCACGAGGCCCGGTTCGATCATCTTCTCGCGCGCCACCGCCTCGGCGGTTTGCAGAAGCTCAAGCTGGTTGGCAGAGGTAATTGCCATGGGTCAGTCCTCCTCAGAACTGTCGTTCAGGATTTCATCGAATTGGGTTTCGTCGATCTCGCCCGCGTGTTTGCGGCTCCGGAGCGTTTCGCGGATCAGCTCGTCGGTCAGCACGAGCTTGGCTTCGGCCAGAAGATCGAAGGTGAGGCCGATGGTCACCGGCTCGCCGTGATCCTCGATCTCGATCAGGATCTCGTCGCCATCGGTGCCATGCAGGGTGCCCTTGAAGCGCTTGCGGCCGTCGATCAGCTCGGCGGTCTCGATCTTGGCAACGTAGCCGTTCCAGGCATCGAAATCCTTCAGCCGGGTGAGCGGACGGTCGATCCCCGGGCTGGACACTTCGAGCGTGTAGTTCTCGGTGATCGGGTCTTCCACGTCGAGCACCGCGCCCAGCGCGGTGTTGATCTCTGCGAGGTCATCCACCTCGATGCCACCTTCGGGCTTCTCGGCCATGATCTGCAACGTCTTCGTCTGCCCGCCCATCAGCCGCAGGCGCACGAGCTCATAGCCCATCCCCTCGATCACGGGGCGGACGATCTCGGCGAGCTTGCGGTCAATCGCGGTTTTGGCAACCAGATCGGTCACGGCAGTCTTTCGTTCAGGCACAAAAAAACGGGCCAGCGGGCCCGTTGGTGTTTCCGGTGGAGCGCTGGGGGTGGAGGCCAGCACGCCGCTGTTGAGGGGGATATAGGGGGGATGGGGTGAGTCTGCAAGGGATTTCGGTGCCGGTAGTGCGTCGGCCGTTTGTCGGAAAAACGCGAGCCAACTTGTCGGCTCAAAGCCCGAGCGTTTCGCGCTGCCGGGCCAGCTTGTCCATCGTGCGGACAAGTTCCGCCGCGATGCCCGGTTCCGACACGGCATGGCCGGCGCGGGGCACCATCCGCAGTTCCGACGACGGCCAGGATTTGTGCAGCCGCCAGGCCGAGGCCGGGGGGCAGATCATGTCGTGGCGACCCTGCACGATGGTGCCGGGCACATGCGCGATCTTTGCCATGTTGGGCAGGATCTGCTGGGTTTCACCAAGGAAGGCGTCGTTGATGAAATAGTGATTCTCGATCCGTGAAAACGCGAGCGCGTAGTCGGCCGGGCTGTCGATTGCAGCGCCGTCGTTGTCGATCGAGGCGAGCGCGTTTTCCCAGGCGGCCCATGTCTTCGCAAACACGACTTCCTCGGCGCGATCGCCCGAGAACAACCGTTTGTTGTAGGCCGCGATGAGATCGTCCTGTTCGTCCGCCGGGATCGACTGTTTGAACCGGTCCCACAACTCGGGCCAGAACTGGCCGGCTCCGCCGCCATAGAACCAATCGAGCTCCGCCCGGGTGGCGAGAAACACCCCGCGCAGCACCAGCCATGCGACCCGGCCAGGATGCGCCTGGGCATAGACAAGCCCCAGCGTTGCGCCCCAACTACCGCCGAAAACGATCCACCGCTCGATCCCCAGCGTCGCCCGGATATGTTCGATATCGCGCACGAGATGCCAGGTCGTGTTGGCCTTGACGCTGGCGTGCGGGCGCGAGCGGCCGCAGCCGCGCTGGTCAAACAGGATCACGCGGTAGCGCTCGGGATCGAAGAACCGCCGCATCGCCGGCGAACAGCCGCCTCCCGGCCCGCCGTGGAACACGACCACCGGAATGCCATCGGGCTTGCCCACTTCCTCGACGTAGAGTGTATGACCTTCACCCACCTCGAGCATATGGCGCCGAAATGGCTCCCGCCCGGGATAAAGCTTGCCTGCGGTGTTTTTTCCTGCGGCCTTGTCCATTGGAACCCTATATAACGCGCCCGTGCCGTTCGCCACGAGAAAGGGATACCGATGCCAGACGTGCAATCAACCGTCGATCCGAATGAAGTTGCCAAGTTCGAGGCAATGGCGGCGGAATGGTGGGATCCGACCGGCAAGTTCAAGCCGCTGCACATGATGAACCCGGTGCGGCTGGACTACATCACCAGCCAGATCGCGGCCGAGTTTGCCCGCGATCTTACGGATGACAAACCCTTCGCGGGCCTGCGGATTCTCGACATCGGCTGTGGCGGCGGGCTTCTTTCGGAGCCGATGGCGCGGCTTGGGGCAACGGTGGTGGGTGCCGATGCCGCCGAGCGAAACCTGCCCGTGGCACGCATTCACGCCGAGCAATCGGGGCTTGATATCGACTACCGCCACACCACGGCCGAAGCGATGGCTGCCGCGGGCGAGCAGTTTGACGTGGTGCTCAACATGGAGGTAATCGAGCACGTGGTGAGCCCGATCGACTTCCTCACCGCCTGCCGGGATCTGCTGAAGCCGGGCGGGCTGATGATTGCGTCGACGATCAACCGCAATCCGAAGAGCTACATGGTTGCCATTTTCGGGGCCGAGCGGGTGATGCGCTGGCTGCCGGTGGGCACCCATGAATGGAACAAGTTCATCACCCCCGCCGAGCTGGAAGACCTGATTGCCCGCGCCGGGCTGCGGCAGGTCGACAAGAAGGGCTTCGTCTTCAACCCGATCAGCTGGCAATGGTCAATCTCGTCGCGGGATCTGAGCGTCAACTACGTCACCGCGAGCGTTCGGCCGGGTTAGTGCCTTTTTCCGGCGCGATGCCCTAGTCAGTCGTGTTCGTCGAACCGGGCGCGAATTTCTCGCAACACCGGCAGGGCCGCGCGCACCCTGTCGGGGCCGATCGCCTCGACGACATCCGCAATGATCGGCGCAATCGCCGACAGCGCGGTATCGCGGGCCTTGCGCCCGGCGGGGCTGATCGTCACCAGTTTGCGGCGGGCGTCGTCCCAGTCGGGGTGAATATGCACATGCCCGGCCCATTCGAGCTTGCCAAGCGTGTTGGTCATTGCCCCGCGAGTGACATGAAACGTGCGGGCGAGCTGCGCCGGACTTTTCGGCTCACCGGTGTTCGCGAGGTGGTTCAGAACCGAAAAATGGCTCAGTTCCATACCCTTCGGAAGCGCTTTCGACAAAGCCGTCCGCGCCAGCTGGTCGGCCATGAACATCTCGCTGAACAGCGCGACCGACAGGCTTTCGGCTTGGTCTGACATTCAGTGGCCTTCGAATTCTCTCTCGTGGTCCAGCGACGGGATGCGCCTGCGCGCATGATCCACTTCGGAGAGATCGAAATCAACCAATGTCACGCCGGGTTCGGTGCCGCCGTCCGCCAGAACTTCGCCCCAAGGCGACACGGCGAGCGAATGGCCATGGGTCTTGCGATTGTCGCCATGGTCGCCCGTCTGGGCCGGGGCCAATACGAAACTGCCCGTCTCGATCGCCCGGGCACGCAGCAAGCTCTCCCAATGCGCCGCACCGGTGACCGCGGTGAACGCCGATGGCACGGTGAGGATTTGCGCCCCCGCCCGCGCGAGCCGGCGGTAGAGCTGGGGGAAGCGAAGGTCATAACAGATCGTCAGGCCGATGCTGGCAAAGGGCGTTTCGGCCAGAACCGCGCGGGTTCCGGGCCTGAAGGCCGCGCTTTCGCGGTAGCGTTCGGTTTCGGAGACGTCCGCGTCGAACATGTGGATCTTGTCATAACGCGCCACGATGGCGCCCTGCGGCGAGATAAGAAACGAGCGATTGGCAAAGCGCCCGCCGGGATCATCTGTCTTGAGAGCGAGCGACCCGATCAGGAGCCAGATCGAGAGCTCCCGCGCCTCATTTCGGAGTGCCGCGAGCGTTGGGTCGTCTTGCTCATGCGACAACACGGCGCGCTGACGCGCGCGGTCGGCCGAAATGATGTTGGTCGTCTCCGGGGTCAGCACGAAAGACGCACCGCCCGCCGCTGCGGCCCGCAGGAACTCGACCGTCACAGGCAGGTTTTCGCCGGGGTCTTTCCCCGAAGTCAGCTGAACCAGAGCCGCACGCATTCAGCCCTGCAGAAGCGGATCGAGCTTGCCGCGCTGTTCGAGGTCATACATGTCGTCGAACCCGCCGACATGGATCTCGCCGACCCAGATCTGCGGCACCGTGTGGCGCCCGGATTTCTGCATCATTTCCTGGCGCAGCTCGGGATTTGCACTCACGTCGATTTCCGTGAAATCTACACCTTTTTTTGCCAACAGCCGCTTGGCAGCCATGCAGAAGCCGCAATAGGGCGTCATATACATCGTAACCGGTTGCATCGATTTTTCCCTGGTCGCGCGCGAAGGACCGCGCTGTTGCGGCGCAATCTAGACATCCTTGACGGTGCGCGCCAGTGCCAGGGTTGCCACATCCGCAGCACCTGCGGCCAGGCAGGCCTCGGCCGCGGCAGCGAAGGTGGCGCCCGAGGTCATGACATCATCCACCAACACCACGCGCCGGCCATTCAGGACCGGTCCCCGTTTCGGATGCGGCCGGATCGCGTCGCGCAGGTTTTCGAACCTGCCGTCCAGCCCCTTGCCTTCCTGCTTTTGTGTCCTCGACGGACGAATGAGCGCCGTCGGGGCAACCTCGAGGCCGGTCTGTCGTGCCACCCCGCGGGCAAGTTCGGAGGCCTGGTTGTAGCGCCGCACAAACACCCTCGTCCAATGGGCGGGCACCGGCACGAGCAGAACGTCACCGCGCAGAATGTCGCGCCCGGCGCGGGCCATCCATCCGGCGGCGGCGGGAATGGCATCCAACCGGTCGGCAAGCTTGATCTGCAAAACGAGGCGCCGGGCATTGCCCGCGTAGATCAGCGCCGCGCGGCCGCGAGACCAGGGGCGCGCGATCGTCAGGCAATCGTCACACAGGTCGGCCATGCCATCGTCATCTCCGGGCAGCGGGGCGCCGCAGCTTTCGCAGGCGTGGCCCGTGATGAAAGGCGTTTCGGCCCAGCATTTTCCGCATAATCCATGGTCATCGGAAATCGGGGTGCCGCAGCTCACGCATTGCGGGGGGTACAGGATGGCGAGCGGCGATTGCATTTCGGTTTCGTCCTTCTATGGTCCGCGCCATGCCCCAGCTTGTCGACCGCAACCGCCTGTCTCTCATCCGCGCTCGCGCCAAGGCAGACGGCATGTTTCTGCACGAGATCGCGGTCGATGAAGTCAAGGATCGCCTTGCATTGGTTAACAGAACGTTTACGCGCCCGGCGATCGTGACGGGTTTTCCCGCCTTCTGGCAAAGCGCCTTTCCCGATGCGGTGGTTGTCCCCGACGATGATGTCCTTGCGCTCGAACCCGGCGCTCATGATCTGGTGATCCACGCCCTTGCTCTTCACTGGTCGAACGACCCGGTGACACAGGTGTTCCAATGCCACAAGGCGCTCGAGCCCGACGGGTTGTTTCTCGGCGTGGCCTTCGGCGGGCAAACCCTGCACGAATTGCGCGCGGCGCTCGCCGACGCGGAAATAGAGCTTGCCGATGGCTTGTCTCCCCGGGTCATGCCGATGGGCGAGCTGCGCGATTTCGGACACATGCTGCAGATGGCGGGACTCGCCCTGCCGGTCGCGGACAGTGCAGTCCACACCGTGAGTTACAGCGATGCCGTCGCCCTGATGCACGATCTGCGCGCGATGGGGGAAGGCAACGCGCTGGCCCAGCGCGCCAGCCGCACGAAGCGTGACTATTTCACCAGAACCACAGAGAAATATGCTCAGGCCCATGGCGAGAACGGGCGTATTCCCGCCACCTTCGAGATGATATACCTTGCCGGCTGGGCGCCGCATGAAAGCCAGCAGAAACCGCTTCAGCCCGGCTCCGCAACCGCGAGACTCGTCGACGTGCTCGGCGCCAAGAAAACCGAATTGCCCGACTGACCGTAGAACGGACAAGTTATCATCAAAGACCGCCAGAAAAGACCAGAACATGCGCGACACCACACATATGCCCGACGATCACCCCAATATTCCCGAGGAAAAGATCGGGGTGCTGATCGCCAACCTCGGCACGCCGGACAATTACGACTACTGGTCGATGCGGCGATTTTTAAACGAGTTCCTCTCCGATCAACGCGTGATCGACTATCCAAAGTGGAAATGGCAGCCGATCCTTCAGGGCATCATCCTTTCGATCCGGCCGTTTCGATCCGGCGCCAACTACAAGTCGATCTGGAATCACG
>JANTFS010000106.1 GCA_024763335.1 Paracoccaceae bacterium
CAGGCCCCTCATCGACGCGCGCTCCAGCTCATGGAAGCGTGCTTGCGTGTGAAGGATTCGGCGAGGAACCCGATCATCAGGAGGGTAATGGCGATGACCAGCGGGTAAACCCAGTTGGAGTAGTGCGGGTTATAGTTGATGAAGGAGAAACCTCTCGCCTGATCGATGATGTGGAACAGCGGGTTCCAACTGAACATCGCCAGCATTTTGGTCGGCATGGCATTTGCCAGAAACATCTTGCCCGACGCAATCATGTTCGCGCGGGTGTAGATCTGCGAAGCGATGGTCGCGAATTGCGGGAACCACGGCTTCAGGGAGAGGAATATCAGCCCCGCTCCAAGACCTGTCAGCCAACCAAGCAACAACATGGCGAGAGCGCCGATTGGCTGCTGGATTGATATCGGCTGAAAGGCGATGTGGTAGACATAGAGAACGACGAACACTGTCAGGACCTGAATGTAGAGCTGTGACAATGCAGCGGACATGATTGCGACAAATGTGTTCATCGGCGCATGTTGCATCATCGGCGACGCCGGGCCTTCCGAGCCCATGACCGCACTGATCGTCTTGATATGCGCGAGATACATGAAAATGCCCGACATGATGTAGAGCAGGAAATCCCCCCTTACCGGTGATTTCCGCAAACCGAGAATGGCATACATCAGGTAGAAAACCCCGACGAGAATCATCGTCTGGAGCATGTTCATGAGAATGCCGACCAGCGCATTGGAATGCGACTTGCGGACGTTGCGCACCGTCGCGTGGTAGATCACCTCCATGAGATTGATCGACCTCGAGAGCCGACTCTCGGCTTTGCGTGCCTGGAACTGTAACATCGAACGCCTTCTGCCTACTGCCCATTTTTGCAGGGAATTCTTGCTGATCCCTTAGCGGCGCATCATAAGGGGAGCGACGTTTTTTCGCAACAAGTCCGACCGGAGCGGGCAGATTGAGGGGTAAACCGTGGATCTTGACAGATTGACCAGCGTCATGCGCAAGCTCGCGCTCGAAGCGGGCGATGCCATCATGGACGTTTATCAGCGCGACGATTTCGACGTGCGCGCGAAGTCGGATGACAGCCCTGTCACCGCGGCCGATGAAGCCGCCGATGCCCTGATCTCGGCGGGTCTGCGCAACGCCTTCCCTGATACGCTCCTGGTGACCGAGGAGCAGGCGGACAGCCACGGCGAACAGGCATCGGAATTCCTGATTGTCGATCCGCTCGATGGCACCAAGGAATTCGTGCACCGCCGGGGCGATTTCACCGTAAACATCGCCTATGTCAAAGATGGCGTGCCTCTGCGCGGCGTGGTCTATGCCCCCGCGAAAGGGCGGATGTTCTTCACCCGTGCCGACGGCACCTCGGTGGAGGAAGACGGCCCATTCGACAAGGATGCCATCGGGACGACCCGGCCGATCCGGGTCTCGACCCCGGATAACAGCGCGCTCGTGGTTGTCGCTTCGAAATCGCACCGCGATCAGGCAACCGACGACTACATCGCAAAATATGCCGTGAAAGACATGACGAGCGCTGGCTCATCGCTGAAATTCTGCCTCGTGGCCACGGGTGAAGCCGATCTTTATCCCCGCGTCGGCCGCACGATGGAATGGGATACCGCCGCGGGCCATGCGGTGTTGGCCGGGGCGGGTGGCAAGGTCGTGCGCTTCGACACCCACGAGCCGCTCACCTATGGCAAGCCGCTGTATGAAAACCCCTTCTTCATCGCCTATGCGCCGGGCGTGGACCTGAAACAGCCTTGATATGACTACCCTTCTCGTCATCCCCGCGCGCTATGCTTCGACCCGGTTTCCCGGAAAGGCGCTTGCGGAACTTGCGGGCGCGACGGGCGAGCGCAAAACGCTGATCCGGCGCAGCTGGGAAGCGGCCATGGCCGTGCGGGGGATCGACCGCGTCGTGGTGGCGACCGATGATCGCCGCATCTCCGACGAGGCAAAAGGCTTCGGTGCCGAAGTGGTGATGACATCCGGGGCGTGCGAAAACGGCACCGAGCGATGCGCCGAGGCGCATGATGCGCTGGGCCAACGCTTCGACATCGTGGTGAACCTGCAAGGCGACGCTCCGCTCACGCCAAGCTGGTTCGTGGAAGACCTCGTTGCCGCACTCGAAACCCATCCGACCGCGGAGGTGGCCACCCCCGTGCTAAGGTGCTCGGGCCGCGCGCTTGCCGGGTTTCTGGAAGACCGGCGGGCAGGCCGGGTTGGCGCGACGACAGCTGTTTTCGGGATCGACAAGCGTGCGCTTTACTTCTCGAAAGAGGTGATCCCCTACACCACGCATGATTACCCCGCCGAGGAGATGACGCCGGTATTCCACCACGTTGGCGTCTATGCCTACCGTCCCTCGGCCCTCGCGGCCTATCCACGTTGGAAAACCGGACCGCTGGAAAGCCTCGAAGGGCTCGAGCAGCTGCGGTTTCTTGAGCGCGAGCGCCCGGTTCTGTGTGTCGAGGTCGATGCGCGTGGCCGCCAGTTCTGGGAGTTGAACAACCCCGAGGACGTGCCTCGCATCGAGGCGATGCTGGCCGAAATGGGGCTGGAATGATCGCGCCGGCGGTTTCCATCGTCGTCGTGAGCCGAGGGCGGCCGGGGCTTCTGGTGCGCTGCCTGACGGGGATCGGCCAGCTTTGCTATCCGAACTTCGAGATCGTCGTTGCCGCAGACCGGGCCGGCTGCGATGCCATTCACGCGAACGCGGGGCGGGAAGGATTGAAGCTGGTCAATTTCAATGCGCCAAACATATCTGAAGCGCGCAATGCGGCACTTGCCGAAGCCGCTGGCGAGATCGTCGCTTTCATCGATGACGATGCGGTGCCGGAACCGACCTGGCTCGACCACCTGATCGCGCCGTTCGAAAATGACGCCATCGCGGCGACCGGCGGTTTCGTCATTGGCCGCAACGGGATTGCTTTTCAATGGACAGCCCGGGGCGTCGATCGCAACGGGCGCAAGATCGCGATCGAACACCGGGGGGACGCGCCGTTTGAACCGGCGCCGCCCGAGGGTTACGTGACCAAGACCGAGGGCACCAACTTCGCCGTCCGCCGAAGCTGGCTTGCGGCGCTCGGTGGCTTCGATCCGGCCTTTCGCTTCTATTTCGATGAAACCGACCTCAATCTTCGCCTCGCCGAGCAGGGTGCGCGAACCGTCATCGTGCCGCGTGCCATTGTCCATCACGGCTATGCCGCTTCCGCCCGCCGCGCCGGCGACCGCGCCCCGACCGATCTGACGGAAATCGGCGCCTCAAGTGCCGTCTTCCTGCGCAAACACGCGCCCGATTGCGATCATGAGGCAGAACTGGCCCGGATCACCGACGAGCATCGCCGTGCCTTGCTGCAATACATGGTGGATGGCGGGCTCGAGCCGCGTGATGTGGCGCGGCGGCTGGCGGAACTCCGGGCGGGGTTCGCGCAAGGACGGCAAAGGCCGATCCTGCCCCGCGGCACGCTTCCGCCAGCCCGCTCGGGCTTCCTGGGGGCCGCGCGGCCAGAGAGCCCCCGCAAGTCGGTGTATTTTGCCGGCCGGCCCTGGAACCGGCGCGCCTTGCACCAACGCGCCCGGACCGCCGTCGCGGCCGGCAACATCGTCACCCTCATGCGCTTCAGCCCTACCGCCCTGACCCACCGCGTGCGTTTTCATGAGGGCGGCTGGTGGGAGCAGCGTGGCGGCCTTTTTGGGCGGGCCACGCGCGATGAGCCCTATTTCAAGCTGCGGGCGTTCCGCGCTCGCGTGCTCAAAGAATGGGCACGTGTGGCAGAGCTGCGCCAATGCCGTTCGGATGTCACGATTTCGTAATGACTGCCAGGTAATACCGCGTTAGCCTGACCGGCAAAGAACACAAGCATCTGCGAAGCGGCACCCGAACATTGCCCGTGCAGAGATGGGCAGAGGCGCATAATGAGACAGAAGGTCACCAAAGCCATTTTTCCGGTTGCCGGGCTGGGCACGAGATTCTTGCCGGCGACGAAGTCGATCCCGAAAGAAATCATGACCTTGGTCGACCGGCCGTTGATCCAGTATGCGATCGACGAAGCCCGCGCCGCCGGGATCAAGGAATTCATTTTTGTCACCTCCCGCGGCAAAGGCGCGCTCGAAGACTACTTCGACATCAACCCGGTTCTGGAACAAGCGCTGCGCAAGGCGGGTAAGGACGCGCTGCTGGAGACGCTCAAGGCCACGAACATGGAATCCGGGGCGATCGCCTACATTCGCCAGCACAAGGCGCTCGGGCTTGGCCATGCCGTCTGGTGCGCGCGTCGCTTGATTTCCAATGAGCCGTTTGCCGTGATCCTTCCCGATGACGTCATCGCCGCCGACACGCCCGTCCTGCAACAGATGGTGGAGGCCTTCGAGGAAACCGGCGACGGCAGCGCGATGGTTGCGGCGATGGAAGTGCCGAAAGAGAAGACCTCGGCCTATGGTGTGCTCGATGTTGACGAAGACATGGGGTCACTGGTGCGGGTGAAGGGCATGGTGGAGAAGCCGAAAGCCGAAGATGCCCCCTCCAACCTTGCGGTGATCGGGCGCTACATCCTGACACCCAAGGTGCTTCAGAACATCAACAAGGTGAAGGGCGGTGCCGGCGGTGAAATCCAGTTGACCGACGCCATTGCCGAAGAGATCGCCAAAGAGCGGAATGTCTATGGCTACCGGTTCCGCGGCCAACGGTTCGATTGCGGGTCCAAGGCCGGTTTCCTGCAAGCCACGGTCGCTTTCGGCATGGCCCGCGAAGATCTGCGCGACGAGTTCACCACCTATCTCGAAGAGATGATGTCGCTGCGCAAGGCGGCGCAGTAGCCATCATGGCAACAGGTCAGGCGCTGCCGGGCCGGCGGCCTGCTGCGCGACTGTTGGACCTTTCACGGCTCTTTTCCCGCGTTGGCCGGGGCTTCCATACCGGTGTTGATCGCGTCGAGGCGGCCTATCTCGCGCGCCTGCTCGACGATCCGCTGCCACTGTTTTCGCTCGTGCACACCCCGGAAGGTTTCCATCTACTTGACCGGGCCGGCACGCAGGGCCTTGCCGACCGCTTCGCCCTTGCCGAACCCTGGGGGCGCGCCGACTTTCGGGCATTGCTGCGACGTCGGGCCAGCCCGGCCCAGCGCGCCGCCCGCGCCGACCTCCGGCGCCTTGCGGTCGGGCAAGCAAGACTGTCGCAACTGCCCGCACTCCTTCGCAAGCACCTGCCGGATGACACGTCCTGGATCAACGTGGGCCATTCCAACCTTGAACCCGGTGTTTTCGAGGCGGTGCGATCGCTGCCGGGCGGTGCCAGCGCCATCCTGATCCACGACACAATCCCGCTGGATTTTCCCCAGTTCCAAAGGCCCGGCACCGTTGCGAAATTTTCCGACAAGATCAGAGCCGTTGCCGAATATGCCGATCTGGTGATCTGCACCTCGAAGGCAACGCAGGCCGACGCGATCCGGCATTTCTCCAGCCTCGGGTCCGCGCCGGATATGCTGGTGGCCCATCTGGGAGTGGCCCCCTCGCCGCCGAACCCGGCCGACCTTCCCGACGAAATTGATCCGTCGCAGAGCTGGTTTCTGACCTTGGGAACGATCGAACCCCGCAAGAACCACGCGCTGCTTCTTGATATCTGGGAGGATTTCGCAACGACGCTGCCCGCCAACGACATCCCCAGGCTGGTGATCGCGGGCCGGCGCGGCTGGCGCAATGAGGCGCTTTTCGAAAGGCTCGACACCTCCCCCTTGATGGGGACCTGCATTCTCGAGTTTGGCGAGCTCGACGATGCCGCCGTGAGCGCTCTGATCGCCGGTGCGCGCGCGCTCCTGATGCCCAGTCTTGCGGAGGGGTTTGGCCTGCCTCCGGCCGAGGCGCTCGCGCTTGGAACACCGGTCATTGCCAACGATCTGCCCGTGTATCGTGAAGTTCTTGGAAACAATCCCGTTTACGTGCCGGTTGGGGAACGGTATTCTTGGGCGCAGCAGGTGATCGACATCGCAAGAACAAGAAGAACAACGCACAAGGCGGCAGATCGGGCGGCAATGTCGCTGCCCACTTGGCAGGAACATTTCAACCTTGTTTTAAAGGTGACGTGATAGCTGAATCTGCGCCTTCGCCTTAGGTGGAAGAGACAGGGTTGAGTTTTCTTAGGTCATATCGGCTACGTTGGGAGCGTAAGCGCTGGCGTGTCCGGGCGTTGCGCAAGCGCCGGGATCTGAGCAACGTTGTTGACCGAACAGAAACAATCAACCCCGGCGATATCCTCGTCATGTCGACGCTCCGCAACGAGCGGGTGCGGCTGCCCTACTTCCTGGATTATTACCGTGCGCTCGGGGCCAATCATTTCCTCGTTGTCGATAACGACAGCGACGATGGTTCGCGAGACTATCTGGCCGAACAGTCGGATGTGTCGCTCTGGACGACGACGGCCAGTTACAAGCGGTCTCGGTTCGGGGTCGACTGGCTGAACTGGCTGGCGCGCAGACACGCTCATGGGCACTGGGTGCTTACCGTCGATCCGGACGAATTTTTCATCTACCCGTTTGCCGACACCCGCAACCTTCGCGCATTGACCGACTGGCTCGACGCGTCTTCGATCCGGTCATTCGGCGCCATGTTGCTCGACATGTATCCCAAGGGACCTCTCGACTCGAAGCCCTACCGCGAGGGGCAGGACCCGTTCGAGATCGCCAGCTGGTTCGACTCGGGCAACTACATGATCACGAAAAACCCGAAATTCGGGAATCTCTGGATACAGGGGGGGCCGAGGGCCCGCGCCTTTTTCCCCGATAACCCCGCCCGGGCTCCCGCCCTCAACAAGATCCCACTAGTGAAATGGCACCGCAGCTACACCTACGTGAGTTCAACCCACAACCTGCTGCCGCGAGGGCTGAACCAGATCTTCGATGAATGGGGCGGCGAAAAGGCCTCGGGCATTCTTCTGCACGCGAAATTCCTCGATACCTTTTCCAACAAGGCCGAAGAGGAGCTTGAACGCAAACAGCACTACGCGGCCAGCCATGAATACAAAGCCTACGCGGCGAAGCTGAAAGACAACCCCGACCTGTGGTGCAAGTGGTCGGAGCAATACATCAACTGGCGCCAGCTCGAGATTCTCGGGCTCATGTCGAAAGGGAACTGGGCATGAGCGTCGGGTTCGTCATGCTTGTTCACACGGCGCTTGACCGCGCCGAGCAGGTGGCGCGGCACTGGGCGTTGCATGATTGCCCGGTGGTCATCCACGTCGACAAGAAAGTCAGCCGAAAAGACCACAGTGCATTCGTTTCTGCCCTGTCCGATCTCGACAATGTGCGCTTCTCCAAACGGTTCTCCTGCGAGTGGGGCACCTGGTCGCTGGTCGAGGCCAGCCAGGCCGCATCGGAACTGCTGTTGCAGGAGTTTCCCGAGGCGCGGCACGTGTTTCTTTCGTCTGGCTCGTGCCTGCCCCTGCGGCCGGTGCAGGAGCTGAAGGACTATCTGGACGAACGCCCGATGACGAATTTCATCGAGAGCGTCACCACCGAAGACGTGCCATGGACGGTTGGCGGGCTCGATGAAGAACGGTTCACGCTGCGCTTCCCGTTTTCCTGGAAACGCCGCCGCCGGCTCTTCGACGCCTATGTCCGGATCCAGAGACGGTTCAAGTTCAAGCGCAAGATCCCCGAAGGATTGGTGCCGCATCTGGGAAGCCAGTGGTGGTGCCTGACCCGCCAGACCCTGACGGCGATCCTCGAAGACCCGGACCGGGCGACCTATGACCGATATTTCTCGAAGGTCTGGATTCCGGATGAAAGCTATTACCAGACCCTCGTCCGGCTCTATTCCACCAATATCGAAAGCCGCTCTCTTACCCTGTCAAAATTCGATTTCCAGGGCAAACCGCACATCTTCTACGATGACCACATGCAGCTGCTGCGCCGTTCGGACTGCTTTGTTGCGCGAAAAATCTGGCCGCATGCCGATAAGCTCTATGATGGATTCCTTTCGGAGAATGCGGCGATCATCACCGGCGCGGAGCCGAACCCCGGCAAGATCGACCGGATCTTTTCGAAGGCGGTCGAACGCCGCACGAAGGGGCGCGCCGGCCTCTACATGCAAAGCCGTTTCCCCAACGCCGGGTGGGAGAACGGGCTGACAGGCGCGCCATATGCCGTCTTTGAGGGATTTTCGGAACTGTTCGAAAACTTCGAAGACTGGCTGTCGCGCATGGTCGGTGCACGGGTGCATGGCCATCTGTTCGCACCGGAACGCGCGGAGTTCGCCGGCGGCCAAAGCGTCTTTGCCGGCGCTCTCTCCGACAGTGCCGCGTTGCGGGACTACAACCCGCGTGCGTTTCTGACCAACCTGATCTGGAACACCCGCGGCGAGCGCCAGTGTTTCCAATTCGGCCCGCGCGACACGCAGGACATCAGCTGGGACCTCGCCAAGGACAGCAACGCCACGATCTCGGTGATCTCGGGCGCATGGGCCGTTCCCCTGTTCTATTCCAATGCCAATTTCTCGGATATTCGCAAGGAAGCCGCGCGCTTGCAGAAGATCGAGGCCAAGCACCTCGATGCGCTACGGTCGTTCTACGCCAAGGCCCGCGTGCGCATCTGGCCGCTGGCCGAATTCGTCGAAAACCCGATGGAACCGCTGCAAACGACCATTGACGAGCTTGGAACCCGGCACCGCCTGACCGAGGCACCACGGATCGTCTCGCTGGATGGCTTCGGGCAATTCCTGCAAAACCTGAAAAACCAGGGCATGCACCCGCATCTCATGGGCGATTTCCCGGTGTCGCACACGCTGCATCGCAACAAGAAGAAACCGAGCAAGCCGTATCTGGTCAAGTGAAGGCGCCGCGATGAGCAGACAGTTCGACTATTTCGTGATCTTTGCCGAGATGCGCACCGGTTCGAATTTCCTCGAATCCAATCTCGACCTGTTTCCCGGGCTGAAGACTTATGGCGAGGCCTTCAACCCCTATTTCATGGTCAAGCCCAAATACAAAGAGCTGTTCGGCCTGACCGTCGAAGCGCGCAATGCAGACCCGTTGCAGCTGATCGAGCGAATGAAGGAAAACACGGAGGGAATTCCGGGTTTCCGGTTCTTTCACGACCATGACACCCGTGTATTCGAAGCCGTCATCGACGATCCACGCTGCGGCAAGGTGGTGCTGACGCGAAATTTCGTCGATGCCTACGTGTCGCGAAAGGTGGCATGGGAAACGGATCAGTGGCAGCTCTCGAACGTCGATCACGTGATCAAGAAGAAGGCGCGCTTCGTGCCACAGGAATTCGCGAAGCTCTACTTCCGCATCACCGAGTTCCAGCAAAAGGTTCTCGGTCGTTTGCAGCGAAGTGGCCAGACTGCGTTCTACATCGACTACGAAGACACGCAGGATATCGACGTGGTCAACGGGCTCGCGAAATATCTCGGCGAAACGACCCGGATCGAAAAGTTCTCGGGCAAGTTCAAAAAACAAAACCCCGAGCCGCTTTCAGAAAAGGTGGTGAATTACCCCGATCTGGTGAAAACCGTGAACGAGATCGATTTCTTCGATATCGGCCTCACGCCGGTATTCGAACCCCGCCGCCGACCGATGGTGCCCAGCTACGTCACGCCTCCCAAAGCGCCGTTGATGTTCTTGCCGATCGAGGGCGGGCCGGTGGACGAAATCCGGCAATGGCTGGGCGCGCTTGATCATGTCTCTGTGGGTGATCTCACAACCGGAATGAACCAAAGAGACCTGCGTAAATGGAAACGCACCCACCCGGGCCATCGCAGCTTCACGGTCGTGCGTCACCCGGTTGCGCGGGCGCATGCGGCGTTTTGCCGGCATTTCCTGTCGGACGGACCGGACGCCTACCCGGAAATCCGGCAGGCGCTGCGCAGCCGGTATGACGTTCCCTTGCCCAAGGAGACCGTGCCCGGCAAGGATTATGACCGGGTGG
>JANTFS010000107.1 GCA_024763335.1 Paracoccaceae bacterium
TGTTGCTCGACGAGCCCACCACCGGGCTTGACGTCTCAGTTCAGGCGCTGGTGCTCGACACCCTCAAACGGCTGCAACAGGAGCGCAAGATCACCATGGTGATCGTCTCCCACGATCTTGGCGTCATTCGCACCCTCGCCGACCGGGTGATGGTCATGCGGCGCGGCGAAGTGGTCGAGGTCGGGCTGGCCGATCAGGTTTTTCAGGACCCCCAACACCCCTATACGCAACAACTGGTGCACGCAAAGCTATGACCCGCGTTCTCGATATTCAGGCTCTCTCAAAAAGCTTCTCGCTGCACCATCTGGGGCAGGACATTGCCGCTTTCGATGCGATCAGCTTCGCCCTCGACGGGGGCGAATTCGTGCTGATCAAGGGCACCAACGGGGCGGGCAAATCGACCCTCCTGCGCACGATCTACCGCAGTTATCTGCCGCGCGGCGGGGCGGTGGTGTTTCACGCCGAGCACGGGCCGGTCGATCTGGCGCGCGCGGCGGATGTGGATATCGCCTACCTGCGCCGCACCGAGATCGGCTTTGTCACCCAGTTTCTCACCGCCCGCCCGCGCGTCAGCGCCGAGGCGCTGGTGGCCGAGCCTTTGCGGCTTGCGGGCGAAAGCGCCGAGGCCGCCCTGGAGACCGCGCGCCGCTGGCTGTCGGTGTTCGGGGTGAAGGAAGAGCTGTGGCAGGCCTATCCTTCCACCTTTTCCGGCGGCGAACAGCAAAAGGTCAACCTTGCGCGCGCGCTGATCCTGCCGCGCAAGCTGTTGCTGCTCGATGAGCCCACCGCCTCGCTCGATGCCGGTGCGCGCGCCGCCCTCGTGGCGCGGCTGGCCGAACTGAAAGAAGGCGGCGCCGCCATGCTGGGGGTGTTCCACCACCCCGATGACGTGGCGCATCTGATTGACCGGGTGATCGACCTCACCCCCGATGCCGCCCCCGAGGAGGAGCGTGAAGATGTGGCTGTCTGATTTCACCCTCGTTCTGCCCGACCGCGTGATCGAACACGGCGCGCTGCGGCTGGAGGCCGGGCGCATTGCCGAGATCGCCGAGGCCCCGGTGCCGGGCGGGCTGCGCGGTGAGGGCCTGACGATCTTTCCGGGCTTCATCGACATGCATGGCGACATGATCGAGCTGGAGCTTGAGCCACGGGTGCGGGTCGATTTCCCGATGGAGGTGGCCGTCACCCACCTCGACGCGCGCCTTGCCGCCGCCGGGGTCACCACCGCCTACGCCGCCGTGTCGTTCTCACGCGGGGTCAAGGACGGCGAGCGCCGCTCCTTCAGCCACACCGCAAACATCATCCGCGCCCTGCACGAGGCGCAGGAACACACCCGCGTCGATCACAGGATTCATGCGCGTTTCGACATCACCTACGATGCTGCCATCGACGCGCTGGAAGGGCTTCTGGCCGACCAGATGGTGCATCTCGTCTCGGTGATGGATCACACACCGGGCCAAGGGCAGTACCGCAACCTTGAGCGGCATATCGAGCTGCGCGCGGCGCATCATGATATCTCGCTCGAAGAGGCCCGCGCCAAGGTGCAGGCGCGCATTGCCGCCCGCCATCCCGAAGAGGCGGTTCTGGCCAATCTGCAAACGGTGGCCCGGCTTTGCCGGGAGCACGGCGTGGCGCTCGCCAGCCATGACGACGATACCGCGGAGAAGGGCAACCTGATGGCCGATCTCGGCGCCGTCATCAGCGAGTTTCCGGTCACGCTGGAGGCCGCGCAGACCGTGGTTGCGCGCGGCCTGATGACGGCAATGGGCGCCCCCAACGCCATGCGCGGGCAAAGCTATTCGGGCAATCTCTCGGCCCGCGAAGCACATGCCGCGGGGTTGTTGCACATTCTGGCCGCCGACTATCACCCGGCGGCGATCCTGCCGGCCCTTCGCGCCCTTGCCGCCGCCGACCCCGACGGGCTTGCCGGGGCGACCCGGCTCGCCTCGGCCAACCCGGCGCGCGCCCTGGGGCTCAGAGATCGCGGCGAGATCGCTGCGGGCAAGCGCGCGGATCTGGTGATCGTCGATGGCGGCGGCCGGGTGATCAAGACGCTGCGCGCGGGGCGCGAGATCTTTTCCAACGGCCAGCTTGAAGCGCT
Source organism: Paracoccaceae bacterium (assembly GCA_024763335.1). Classification (GTDB taxonomy): domain Bacteria; phylum Pseudomonadota; class Alphaproteobacteria; order Rhodobacterales; family Rhodobacteraceae; genus Sinisalibacter. The sequence continues at coordinate 2,102 of JANTFS010000107.1, forward strand.
GCCGGCCCGGGCGATCGCCTGACCACCGGTCCGATCCGTTAACAAACTTTCACATACGCTCCACAGCCCTGTTACGAAACGCATGGACACTGGCCTCAAATTCATTCGGATGACCTGCCATGTCTGCTATGCTCAGCCTATCCAACGTCTCGCGCCACTTTGGTGAAACCAAAGCCGTTGACAACGCGTCCCTCGACATCGCGCCCGGCCAGTTCGTCGGCGTGATCGGTCGATCCGGCGCAGGCAAATCGACCATGTTGCGCCTGATCAACCGGCTGATCGACCCGACCGACGGCGAGATTCGTCACGGCGACCGGGTGGTGAGCCGGCTCAAGGGCAAGGATTTGCGCGACTGGCGGCGCGATTGCGCGATGATCTTTCAGCAGTTCAACCTTGTTGACCGGCTCGATGTGCTCACCAACGTGCTGATCGGGCGGCTGGCCGAGCGTGGTTTCGCCGCTTCGATGCTCATGCATTTCACCGATGAAGAACGCACCATGGCGATCCAGGCCCTCGACCGGCTCGATCTGGTGCCGCAGGCGCTGCAACGCGCCGGCACGCTTTCGGGCGGCCAGCAACAGCGCGTGGCCATCGCCAAGGCGCTTGTGCAAAAGCCCAAGATCATGCTCGCCGACGAGCCCATCGCCTCGCTCGACCCGGCCAATGCCACGCTGGTGATGGATGGACTGCGGGCGATCAACCGCGAGGACGGCATCACCGTTCTGGTCAATCTCCACACCCTCGACACCGCCCGCGCCTATTGCGACCGGATCATCGCTATGCGCGACGGCCGGGTGATGTTCGACGGCAGCGCCGCGCAGCTCACCAATGACGTGGTGCGCGACATCTACGGCACCGAAGGCCTCAACGAGTTCAACGAAGCCGTCACCTCGACCCAAAAGGTCTCGGTGTCGGCCTGATCCCCGAAGAAACGCAACAAAGGGAGCCCTAATATGCGTTTTCTCACCACCGCCGCCCTGGCGATCGCCATCGCCGCCCCCGCATTCGCCGAAGGCTGGCGCGACGATTACGCGGTCGTCAAGTTCGGCATTCTCTCCGGCGAGAACGAAAAGGACCGCCTCCAGCGCAACGAGCCGCTGCGCGCCTATCTGGCCAGCAAGCTCGGCGTTGACGTCGAGATCTTCACCGCCGGCAACTACGATGGCGTGATCCAGGCGATTGCCGCCGACCAGATCGAGATCGCGCGCTTCGGCTCGTCCTCCTTTGCCGCCGCCTATACCGCCACCGATGGTGGCGTGGTGCCGACGCTGACCACAAGGAAGGCCGATGGCAACACCGGCTATCACTCGATCGTGGTGACCCGCTGCGACAGCGGCATCAAGAGCCTTGAAGACGCCAAGGGCAAGGTCCACGCCTTCGCCGACCCCGACAGCACCTCGGGCTATGCCGTGCCCTTCTACAACATGGTCAAAATGGGGATCGATCCCAAGACCTACTTCGCCGCCACCCCCTTCGGCGGCAGCCACGAGGCGGATGTCACCGGCGTGGTCAACGGCACCTTCGACACCGGCTCGACCTGGCAGAGCAACGATGAAGATGGCGTGTATCAGCGCATGGAGCGCAAGGGCATGATCGAGCCCGGCGCGGTCTGCAAGATCTGGGAGAGCCCGGAAATCACCTCCGGCCCCTGGACCTTCCGCGCCAACCTGCCCGAGGACATGATCGCCGAGGTCACCGCCGCCATCGAAGCCTTCCCCGCCGAAGACCCGGACGGCTACAAGATCTATAGCGGCTGGACCGAAGACAATCCCAACCCCTATGTCGGCTTCGAGCCCGTCAACCTCGAGCGCTACCAGTGGATCATCGACATGCGCCAGTGGCTCAAAGATCAGCGCCGCGGCGGCTGACCGGCCAACAACAGCGCGGGGCGGGCCATTGCCCGCCCCGCGCCTGCTTTCGGGGGATATGATGAGCGCCATTGCCGAGATGACCGAGACCGTGCCCGATGTGGGCCCGAGCGCCTTCGTCCAGTTCGAGCGCGATTTCGCCGCGCGCCGGCGGGCGGCCCGGATCAACTGGGCGCTGGGCAGCGCGCTGTTCTTCGGGCTGTTCATTGCCACGGCCTGGATCGGCGACTTTTTCAAGATCACGCAGGTCAGCCTGCCCGACGGCTCGCGCGCCTGGCGCTGGATCATCGGCGCCGGCCTGCCGCGGCTTGGCGAATATGTCGAAAAGACCCTGCCGGTGCTGCGCTGGGAGAGCCTTGGCGCCGATTTCGCCGAATGGTTCTGGCGCTGGAAGATCTGGCTGAAACTGCTGATCGAGACCGTCCTCATCGCCTTCATGGCAACCGGCATCGGCGTGGTCGGCGGCTTTCTTCTGAGCTTTCCGGCCTCGCGCAACCTCACCCCCAACAAATGGGTGCTTTTCATCACCCGGCGGCTTCTGGAGCTGGCGCGCACCGTGCCCGAACTGGTCTGGGCGCTGATCTTCGTCTTCGCCTTTTCCGTCGGGCCGATGGCGGGGGTGCTGGCGATTGCCGTGCATGCCACCGGCGCGCTCGGCAAGCTCTACTCGGAAGTCAATGAAAACATCAACATGGCGCCGCTTGAAGGGGTGAAAGCCTCGGGCGGCACGTGGTTTGACCAGATCCGGTATGGCGCGGTGCCGCAAGTGCTGCCCAATATCATCAGCTACACGCTGTTGCGCTTCGAGATCAACGTGCGCTCGTCGTCGATCATCGGCTACGTCGGCGCGGGCGGGTTGGGACAGGAATTCCGCACCGCGATGTCATTTCAGGAATACACCGATCTTTCGGCGCTGTTCGTCATCATCTTCGCCACCGTGGCGATGATCGACTACGGCTCGGAAAAGCTGCGCCACCGGTTGATCGGCATGGGAGAACGCACATGACCACCCCGATCACCGAGGCCGAGATCGCCGCCGCGCGTACCCGCGTGCCGCTTGCCTTCGAGGCGCCGCTGCCGGTGCGTCTGCGCCGCATCGCCCTGCGCACGCTGATCCTCGGGCTCTTTGCCTATTGCCTGTGGGCCTTCGACTTTTCACCGCAGCGGATCTGGACCGGCCTCGGCCGCCTCGGGCAGATCGCGGGCTTCATGTTTCCGCCGCATATCTGGCAGACATGGGCCGAGTGGGCCGAAATCCTCAAAGGTCTGGGCGAGACGCTGTCCATGGCCTTTCTGGGCACGCTTCTGGGGGCGGTGGTGGCCTTGCCCCTGTCGCTGCTTGGGGCCAAGAACATCATGCCGTGGCCCTGGGTTCGCTATCCGGCGCGCCGGTTTTATGACCTGATCCGTGCTTTCGAGACGCTGATCCTTGCGCTCATCTTCATCCGCGCCTTCGGCCTCGGGCCGCTGCCGGGCATCCTTGCCATCGCCGTGAGCGAGATCGGGACTTTCTCCAAGCTCTTCTCCGAAGCGCTTGAGAACACATCGGGAAAGCCCGTCGAGGGGGTGAAGGCCTCGGGCGGGTCGCGGCTTGAACAGATCCGCTATGCCATCGGCCCGCAGGTCAACCCGGTGATCCTGTCGATCCTGCTTTACAACTTCGAAAGCAACGTTCGCTCGGGCACGATCCTCGGCATCGTCGGCGCGGGCGGCATCGGCTTTCTGCTCTCGGACCGGATCGCCGCCTACAAGTGGAACGAGGCCTGGACGATCATCTTCCTGATCATCGCCATGGTTTACGTGATCGATTGGCTGTCGGCCAAGCTGCGCCGCAAGCTCATCGGGGAATGGAGCGGGGCGAAATAGCCCCGGCCGAGGAGACTGACATGAGCCAGAAACGCCTGACCGAAGCCCCGAACGTGCACCCCGGTGCCAGTGTGATCGACTGCACGCTGGGCCGCTACACGGAGGTGCATGACAATGTGAGCCTGCGCGAGGTGGAGTTCGGCGACTATTCCTACATCGTGCGCGACGGCTCGGCAGTGTGGTCGAGTATCGGCAAGTTCTGCTCGATCGCGCAGGGCGCGCGCATCAACCCCGGCAACCATGCCACATGGCGCGCGGCGCAGCATCATTTCACCTACCGCGCCGAGATGTTTGGCCTTGGCGAAGACGATCACGAGTTTTTCCAGTGGCGCAAGGATCACTGGGTGACGATCGGCCATGATGTCTGGATCGGTCACGGCGTGACGGTGCTTGCGGGCGTGACCATCGGCGACGGCGCCGTGGTGGGCGCCGGGGCGGTGGTGTCGAAAGACGTGGCTCCCTACACCATCGTCGGCGGGGTTGCGGCGAAAGAGATCAAAAGGCGCTTCAGCGAGGCGCAGGCAGAGGCGCTCCAGCGCATCGCGTGGTGGGACTGGAGCCATGAAGCGCTCGCCGCCGCCCTGCCCGATATCCGCGCCCTCGGCATAGACGCTTTCATCGAAAAATATGGCTGACCCCTCCCCGCCCCGGCGCAAGGCCTTTGACACCTCGTTTTTCATCCTTCTGACCATCGCCAGCGCCGCCGCCATCGCCGTGGCATGGCGCGAGGGGCCGATGCGGGTGATCGAGATCGCCGCGCATTACCTGGGCTTTCTCGCCCTGCTCGGGCCGAAGATCCTCAGCGGCTTTTTCATCGCCGCGTCCATCCCAGTGCTCGTCCCGCGCGAAGTCATGACCCGTTGGGTCGGCCAGGACAGCGGCAATCGCGGGCTGTTGATGGCCAGCCTCGCCGGGGCGCTTGTGCCGGGCGGGCCGATGATGATCTTTCCGCTTGCCGTCGGGTTTCGCGCCGCCGGGGCCACAACGGCGGTGCTGATCGCCTTTGTCACCGCCTGGAGCCTGCTCGGGATCAACCGCACTGTGATCTGGGAGATGTCGTTTCTGCATATCGGCTTCGTGCTGCCCCGGGTGCTGATTACCCTGCCCTTCCCTTTCCTCGCCGGATGGCTTGGCGCCCGGATGCTGAAATGAACATCCTGATTGGCACGATCGTCCTCTTTGCCCTTGCCGGATGGGTCTGGCATCGGCTCGAAACCGTGGACCGGCGGCGAGAGGTCTGGGCCGGTGTCTGGCACATGCTGCGCACCAACCTGCCGCGGATGATGGTCTCGCTCACCAGCGCGGGGCTGTTTGCCGAGTTGCTGCCGCAGGAGATCGTGCGCCAATACCTTGGCGACACCTCGGGCTTTCAGGGCGTCGCCCTTGGCATGGCGCTGGGCATCATCACGCCCGGCGGGGCCTTTGTGAGCTTCGCGCTGGCGGCGGGGGCCATCGCCGCCGGGGCCACCGCGCCCGCGATGATCGCCTACCTGACGGCCTGGGCGCTGTTTTCGCTCACCCGGCTCATGGCCGAGGAACTTGCCTTTCTGGGGCCCGCCTTCATCCTGCGGCGGGTGGCGGTGAGCGCGCCGATCCCGCTCATTGTGGGCAGCCTCGCGCTGATGTGGCCTTAGAGCGCCGCCTTGCGCCTCAGGCCGATGTCGGGTCGTAGCATGTCCCGCCGCCCGCCTCGATCGCGTCGCGCACGTCTTCGGGAACCGGGCCATCGCAGACGAGATTGTCGATCTGCTTCAACGCGCAAACTTCGAACGAGGCGAGCTTGCCGAATTTCGATTGATCGGCCAGCAGCGTGACCTTCTCCGATTGCGCGATCATGGCGCGCGCCACCTGCGCCTCTTCGATATTATAGTCCATCGCGCCGGTGCGCCGGTTGAGCGCGCCGACCGTCAGCACCGCATGATGGGCGCGAAACGCCTGAATCTGCGCGGTGACCATGGTGCCGAAGGTCTGGCTGTTTCCGGCGCTGTATTCGCCCCCGAGCAAGAACACGCGGTGGCCATTGTTGGCCTTGTCGATGGTGCGCGCGATCTCGGTCGAATTGGTGATGATGGTCAGTCCGCGAAGCTGGGCGAGTTCTTCTGCGAAAAACAACGTGGTCGATCCGGTGTCGATGAACAGCGCCTCGCCCGGTCGAAACAGCGCGGCCGCGGCTTTGGCGATCGCCATCTTTGCCGAAACATTCTCGGAAAGCCGCTGCTGGAACGCCGGTTCCGCCATGACGCTCGGCATCACCGCGCCGCCATGAACTTTCTGGACCTTGCCCTCTTTGGTCAGTTGCGTCAGGTCGCGCCGAACCGTCTCACGCGACGCGCCGAGGACGGCCGCCAGCCTTTCGACGGAGGCTCTTTCTTCCTTGCGAACGATTTCGACGAGCTTGGCTTGCCTTTCGTGGAGTCTCATTCAACATCCTCATGATTGACCGTTAGGGCGTCATAAGTTACCATTCGGGCATAAACGGTCGAAAAGTGGTCATATCTTGATAGTATCTCAGGGTGATAGAAAAATACAGGGCCGGTCTCCTTCGGAGGGCGGGACCTTTGACGTCGCCATCATCGGCGGCGGCGTTGTCGGGTGCGCCATGGCGCGCCGTTTCACCCTTGAGGGCGCGCGGGTGGTCTTGCTCGAAAAGGCGCCCGACATCCTCGACGGGGCCAGCAAGGCCAACAGCGCGATCCTGCACACCGGTTTCGACGCGCCCGCAGGCTCGCTGGAGCTGGACTGCGTGAAGACCGGCTATCAGGAATATCTCGACATCCGCGAAAGCCTCGGGCTGGTGCACGAAAGGTCGGGCGCGCTGGTCGTGGCCTGGACGCCGGAGCAATTGGCCGCTCTGGAGGATATTCGCGCCAAGGCCCATGCCAACGGAGTCGAGGATGTCGCGATCCTCAGCCGCGACGCGCTGCGTGACCGCGAGCCGAACCTGAGCGCCGACGCGTTGGGTGCGGTGGAGGTCCCCGGCGAGGGTATTATCGACCCGTGGTCGGCCCCCTATGCCTATCTGGCTCAGGCGCTGGCGAACGGGGCCCGCCTGCTCACTTCTGCCGAGGTTACGGCGGGCACATTCGATGGGGAAAGCTGGCATCTCGAAACCTCGGCGGGGGATGTGGCGGCGAAAGACGTGATCAATTGCGCGGGGCTCTACGGCGATCGGCTCGACGCCGCGCTGCTGGGCGAGACTGCGTTTCACATCACCCCGCGCAAGGGCCAGTTCGTGGTGTTCGACAAGGCCGCCTGCGATCTCGTCTCGTCGATCATCCTGCCGGTGCCGACCGAGCGCACCAAGGGGGTGGTGGTGTTTCGCACCGTGTTCGGCAACCTCGCCGTCGGCCCGACGGCCGAGGATCAGGAAAGCCGCAGCGACGCCTCGACCGACGAGGCCACCCTGCGCGCGCTGATCGCCGATGGGGTTGCCAAGATCCCGGCCCTGAAACACATGCCGGTGACAGCCGTCTACGCGGGCCTGCGCCCGGCCTCGGAAGAAAAAGACTACCGGATCACCGCGCACCCGGAAAAGAACTGGATCACCGTCGGCGGCATCCGCTCCACGGGGCTGAGCGGTGCGCTGGGGATCGCGCGCCATGTCTATGGTCTGCACGAGACCATGGGGCGCGCGCATGTGCCCCTGACCGCCCCTGTTACACCCAAGGCCAACGTGCTGGCGCAATCGGGCCCGCGACACTGGCAGGCGCCCGACCATGGCGAAATCGTCTGCCAGTGCGAAATGGTGACGCGGCGCGAGATCGAGGCGGCGCTTGAAGGCCCGCTTGGCGCGCGCTCGCTCGCTGGGCTGAAACGGCAGACCCGCGCCACCATGGGCCGCTGCCAGGGGTTTTTCTGCACCGCGCGTCTGGCGGAGCTGACGGCGGGAAAGTTCGACCCGCCGAT
>JANTFS010000108.1 GCA_024763335.1 Paracoccaceae bacterium
ACGAGATGGCCGACCTGATCCACGACACGGTGAGCCACGCCCGCAACCTGTGCGACAACGTGCAGTGGAGCCCGATGGACGCGACCCGCACCGAGCATGATTATCTCTGCCGGGTGATCGAGATCGCCATCAAGGCGGGGGCCACCACGATCAACATTCCCGACACGGTGGGCTACACCGCGCCGCGCGAGTCGGCCGATCTGATCCGGATGCTGAAAGAGAAGGTACCGGGCGCCGACGAGGTGGTCTTTGCCACCCATTGCCACAACGATCTCGGCATGGCGACGGCGAACGCGCTGGCGGCGGTCGAAGCGGGCGCGCGCCAGATTGAATCGACCATCAATGGCCTCGGTGAACGCGCCGGCAACACCGCGCTGGAAGAGGTGGTGATGGCGCTCAAGGTGCGCAACGACATCATGCCGTTCACCACCGGCGTGGATACCTCAAAGATCATGTCGATCAGCCGCCGGGTGGCGCAGGTCTCGGGTTTCCCGGTGCAGTTCAACAAGGCGATCGTCGGCAAGAACGCCTTCGCCCACGAGAGCGGCATCCATCAGGACGGGATGCTGAAGAACCCGCAAAACTTCGAGATCATGCGCCCCGAGGATATCGGGCTCGCGGCCTCGTCGCTGCCCTTGGGCAAGCACTCGGGGCGCGCCGCGCTGAAGGCGAAGCTGAAGGATCTGGGCTACGATCTGGCCGACAACCAGCTGGCGGACGTGTTCGTGCGCTTCAAGGAGCTGGCCGACCGCAAGAAAGAGGTGTTTGACGAAGACCTGATCGCGCTGATGGGCGATGGCACCGACGCGGCGAACGACCGGATCAAGGTCAAGTTCCTGCGGGTGATCTGCGGCACCGAGGCGCCGCAATCGGCCGATTTGACGCTGACGGTTGACGGCGTGGATCACCAGGTCACGCGGGTGGGCGACGGGCCGGTCGATGCCACCTTCAACGCGATCAAGGACATCTTCCCGCATTCGGCAAAGCTCAACCTCTACCAGGTGCATGCCGTGACCGGCGGCACCGATGCACAAGCCACGGTGAGCGTGCGGATGGAGGAAAACGGCAAGATCGTCACCGGCCAGTCGTCGGATACTGACACGGTGGTGGCCTCCGCCAAGGCCTACGTCAACGCGCTCAACAACCTGATCGTGCGCCGCGAGAAGACCAAGCCGGAAGCGGTTTGATCCAAACGGCCTGACCCCGGTATCGCGCCTGCGGTGCCGGGGCTAGAGCAGGGGCACGCGCCGTGCCAGACGGATGACGAACGGTGCGGTCGCGAAAGACAGGGCGAGCGCGAAGACCGTCTGCCCCAGCGGGGAAAGGCCGAACAGCGCTTCGCCCAGGTGCAGGAAGGCATAGTGGGTGAAATACACCGCGGTGCTTGTCTGCGCGAGGGTCGGCCCGACCGGCGCCCACCGGACACCTTCAAGCCACAGCAGAAAAGCCGGGGCCACCAGGATCAGGGCGAAGTAGAGATCGAAAACGCCCGCGGTGCCGATCAACCAGCCATTCAGTGCGATCTCGCCAGCCAGGAAGGCGAGGGCGGCGAGCGCGAGCCCCGTTCGCAGGCTTTGGCGGCGCACCCGCGCGGGGATAGCGAAGCGGCGCAGCAGGAAGCCGGCGGCGAGCAGCGGGTAGGCGTCGAACAGGAAATTGCGCGTGAACCGGATATTCGACTTGGCCGTTCCGGCGAGGTTGAAGTGAACCTCAAGGCCGGTGCCGACCAGGTAGAGGGCAAGCGCCACCACAGACGTGATCCGGGCGTCGAACCGGGCGGAGACGAGCAGAAGCGCGGCACCCAAAAGGAGCGCGGGCAAGTACCACAGGTGTGCGTGCCCGGCGAAGAGGACGACCAGGATATCAGCCGGGTTCTCGATTCTTCCGATCCAGAGCGGGGTGTAGAGCGCGGTCCAGACTAGGTGGAGGATCAGGATGCGGGCGAACCAGCGTCGCGCACCGCCATCCTGGATATCGGCGAAGAAATAGCCCGTGACGACGAAGAAATACGGCACGGCGAAGCGGGCGATACCGTCGGAAAGGGCGAAGTCGAGCTGCGGGCTCAAGTCGGCGAAGGGGCGGCCATGCACCGTCACCACCAGAACCGCCGCCAGGAGGCGTCCGATTTCGATGGCGGTGTGGCGGGGCTGCGGCATGGGGTTATCTCATCCGGTCCGGCGGGGCTCGCAGGCTTGCCCCGGAAAGCCTAATGTTTCGCACGGCGGACGTGTTTTCAACGAAAGAATGCAATTGTGAGTTGCTGCGCATCTTGCGAATACGCGCGCGGGCGGGCGTGTCGAGCGGAAAGACGCCGAGGCATCGACCCCCCTTTTCTCGCGCCGCCCCGCCCCCTATAACCCCCCCGGTGCGGGGATGACTCACGCACGGCCAACCACACAGGATATTTTCGTAGATGTCACTCTTCTCCGGCCTCTTTTCGTCCGACATGGCGATCGACCTCGGCACGGCGAACACGCTGGTCTACGTCAAGGGCCGCGGCGTCATCATGAACGAGCCGTCGGTGGTGGCCTACCACGTCAAGGACGGGGTGAAGAAAGTGCTGGCCGTGGGCGAAGATGCCAAGCTGATGCTGGGCCGCACGCCGGGCTCGATCGAGGCGATCCGGCCGATGCGCGAGGGCGTGATCGCCGATTTCGATACCGCCGAGGAGATGATCAAGCACTTCATCCGCAAGGTCCACAAGCGCACGACCTTTTCCAAGCCCAAGATCATCGTCTGCGTGCCGCATGGCGCGACCCCGGTGGAAAAGCGTGCCATTCGCCAGTCGGTGCTGTCGGCGGGCGCGCGGCGCGCGGGGCTGATTGCCGAGCCTATCGCGGCCGCCATCGGGGCCGGGATGCCGATCACCGACCCGACGGGCTCGATGGTTGTCGATATCGGCGGCGGCACCACAGAGGTGGCCGTGCTCAGCCTTGGCGACATCGTCTATGCCCGCTCGGTGCGCGTCGGTGGCGACCGGATGGACGAGGGCATCGTCAACTACCTGCGCCGCCAGCATAACCTGCTGATCGGCGAAACCACGGCGGAGCGGGTGAAAACCTCGATCGGCACCGCGCGGATGCCCGATGACGGGCGTGGCATATCGATGACGATCCGCGGGCGCGATCTTCTCAACGGCGTGCCGAAGGAACTTGAAATCACCCAGGCCCAGGTCGCCGAGGCGCTGGCCGAACCGGTGCAGCAGATCTGCGAGGCAGTGATGGCGGCGCTGGAAACCACGCCGCCGGACCTTGCGGCCGATATCGTCGACCGGGGCGTCATGCTCACCGGCGGCGGCGCGCTTCTGGGCGAGCTCGATCTCGCCCTGCGTGAGCAGACGGGGCTTTCGATCTCGGTGGCCGACGAGTCACTCAATTGTGTGGCACTGGGCACCGGCCGGGCTCTGGAATACGAAAAACAACTGCGCCACGTTATCGACTACGATAGCTGACGCCGGGGCGCCCCCCCGGCACGTGGGAGGCCTGTTTGGCGAAACACAAACGGCACAGCGAAGATTACGTGACCCCGGTCAGGCGGATCCTGGTCGGGATCTTGGTGTTTTTTCTCTTTGCGGTGTTCCTGCTGTGGCGGATTGACAGTCCGCGCGTCGAGCGCTTTCGGGCGCAAATCGTCGACGCGGTGGTGCCCAACATGGAATGGGCGCTGGTGCCGGTGACGAAGGCGGCGGGGCTGGTGGAGGGGTTCCAGTCCTACGCCCGACTGGCCGAGCAGAACCGCGAATTGCGCCGGGAACTCCAGCAGATGAAGGCGTGGAAAGAGGCCGCGCTCCAGCTCGAGCAGGAAAATGCGAAGCTCCTCGATCTCAACAACGTCCGGCTCGATGCACGGCTCTCTTACGTCACCGGCGTGGTGCTGGCCGATTCCGGCAGCCCGTTCCGCCAGTCGGTGCTGCTCAATGTGGGCGCGCGCGATGGCGTCGTTGACGGCTGGGCGGCGATGGACGGGCTTGGCCTCGTGGGCCGGATTTCCGGCGTCGGCGAACAGACCGCACGGGTCATCCTGTTGACCGATTCCAACAGCCGCATTCCGGTAACGATCAAGCCTTCCGGCCAGACAGCGCTTGTGCGCGGCGACAACACCGCCCAGCCGCCGCTCGAGTTCATCGAAAACATCGATGACGTGCGACCCGGAGACCGGGTGGTGTCATCGGGCGATGGCGGGGTGTTCCCGGCGGGCCTTCTCGTCGGCGAGGTGGTGCGCGGACCCGACCGCCGGCTGCGCGTGCGCCTTGCTGCCGATTATGAACGGCTGGAATTCCTGCGCGTCCTGCGCTCTCACCCGGGCGAGGTGGTTGTCGACACCGGGGCGCTGATCGTGATGAACCCGGTTCTGGCTCCGGTGGCCGAAGGCGTTCCGGCCGAGGGGGCGGATGCGAGCGCCGCCGCGGAGGGCACGCAATGATCGATCCGGTCACTCTCCAGCGCCTCGGCTTTGCCGCGCTCTTCGCGGCGCTGGCGACGTTGATCGTGTTCATGCGGATGTTGCCGCTGGATACGGGCTTCGCCGGGATGCCGCCACCCGATATCATCGTGCTCCTCGGCTTTGCCTGGGTGTTGCGGCGCCCCGATTACGTGCCCGTCGTGCTGTTTGCCGCGATCTTGTTTGTGACCGATCTTCTCTTCCTGCGCCCGCCCGGGGTGACCACCGCGCTCGCCGTGATCGGGCTGGAGGCGTTGCGCTCGCGGGCCGGGTTGCTGCGCGACCAGCCTTTCGCGCTGGAATGGGCCACGGTCGGCGCGGTGCTCGTCTTCATGTTGCTGGCCGAGCGGATCTTGCTTGCGGTGTTTTTCGTCGGGCAGGTGAGCTTCGGTCTCTCGGCCTACAACCTGCTGGTCAACGTGGCGTTCTACCCCGTCGTGGTGGCCATCTCGGTATGGGGATTCCACGTGCGCCGCCTCGCGCCGGGGACCCATGCCGCGGAGGCGCGGATGGTATGAAACGTGCTCCCGCCGATACCGAAAAGAGCGCCCGGATCATCACCCGGCGCGGGCTGCTTCTGGGCGCGGCGCAGCTCGGGTTCGCCGGCGTGCTGGCGGCACGAATGCGCTATATGCAACTCGATCAGGCCGATGCCTACCGAATGCTGGCCGATCAGAACCGGATCAACATCCGTCTCCTGCCGCCGGCGCGTGGCCTGATTTTTGACCGCAAGGGCGTTCTGCTTGCCGGCAATGAGCAGACCTATCGCATCGTCATGGTGCGTGAGGATGCCGGCGATCCCGAAGCTGTGCTGGCGCGGCTGGGCGAATTGATCTGGCTCGATCCCGAAGAAAGTGCGCGCGCGCTCGAAGAGATGAAACGCCGCTCGCCCTTCGTTCCGGTGACGATCGCCGACCGGGTGAGCTGGGAGGACGTCGCCGAGGTGGCCGTCAACGCCCCGGCGCTGCCCGGGGTTTTCCCCGAGGTCGGGCTCAACCGCTACTACCCGCTCGGCTCGGATTTCGCCCATGTCGTCGGTTACGTCGGGCCGGTGTCGGACTACGATCTTGCGCGGATCGAAGATCCCGACCCGCTGTTGCAGATCCCCCGCTTCCAGATCGGCAAGACCGGGGTCGAGGCGCGCCGCGAGGCGGATCTGCGCGGCAGTGCCGGTACCAGCCGCGTCGAGGTGAACGCGGTCGGGCGTGTGATGCGCGAACTCAGCCGCGAAGAGGGCATCCCGGGGTCGAACCTGCAGCTGACGGTGAACCACGTGCTGCAAAACTTCTGCGAGGCCCGGGTCGCGGGCGAAAGCGCAGCCGTGGTGGTGATGGACCCGCGCAACGGCGATATTCTCGCGCTGGCCTCGTCGCCGAGTTTCGATCCCAACAAATTCGTGCGCGGCATCTCGTCGAAGGATTACAGCGCGCTGCTCGAAGATCCCTATCGCCCGCTGCCGAACAAGGCCAGCCAGGGGATCTATCCGCCGGGATCGACCTTCAAGATGGTGACGGCGCTCGCGGCACTGGAAGACGGGCTGATCGGGCTTGACGATACCTTCACCTGCCGTGGCTTTGTCGAGGTGGCCTCGCGCCGGTTCCATTGCTGGAGCCGCGGCGGGCATGGCCGGGTCGACCTCGTGCGCTCGCTGCGGGAAAGCTGCGACGTGTATTATTATGAGTTGTCGCAACTCGTCGGGATCGAGCGGATCGCGGCGATGGCGCGGCGGCTCGGCCTCGGCGTCCAGCACGATTTGCCGCTTTCCTCGGTCGCCAAGGGCGTCGTGCCGACGAAATCGTGGAAGCTCGAAACCGGCAAAGGCGAGTGGGTCATCGGCGATACCCTGAACGCGACGATCGGCCAAGGCTACGTTCTGGCCTCGCCGCTGCAACTGGCGGTGATGACCGCCCGGATCGCCACCGGCGCCGCGATCAGCCCGCGGCTCGTGCGCGCGGTCGACGGGGTGGAACAGCCGGTGCGGGGGCTCGCGCCGCTTGACATCGACCCGGCCAACCTCGCCGCGGTGCGCGAGGGGATGTATCAGGTTGTCAACGGCACGCGTGGCACCGCGGGCAGCTCGCGCATCGTCGCCGAGGGGCTGCGCATGGCGGGCAAGACCGGCACCAGCCAGGTGCGCAACATCACCGCCGCCGAACGCGCCCGCGGCGTGACTTCGAACGATGACCTGCCCTGGGACCGGCGCGATCATGCGCTGTTTGTCGGCTACGCCCCGCATGACGCGCCGGAGGTGGCGGTGTCGGTCGTCGTCGAGCACGGCGGCGGCGGGTCGACAGCCGCCGCCCCGATCGCGCGCGACGTGCTGCTGGCGGCGCATTACGATGGTGTCCCGCCGCTCTCGGCCTATCCGGCGAGCCAGCGCGGCACGATCCGCACCCGGCTGGAAAACCTCGAACTGCGCGATCCCCAGACACCATCGGAAGGCCGGAGCCGGGCATGAGCTATCTCGAATACAACGTGAAATGGACGCCCACCGGGTTCAGCAAGATATTCTACCTGAACTGGGCGCTCATCCTGTTGCTCGTGGCCGTCGCCGGCATTGGCTTCCTGATGCTCTACTCGGTCGCCGGTGGCGACATCACGCGCTGGGCCGAACCGCAGATGAAGCGCTTTGGCCTCGGCATGGTGCTGATGTTCGTCGTGGCCATGGTGCCGATCTGGTTTTGGCGCAACATGGCGGCGCTGGCCTACCTCGGCTCGCTCGGCCTGCTTCTGGCGGTGGCGTTCTTCGGCGATGTCGGCATGGGCGCACAGCGCTGGATCGACCTTGGCTTCCTGCGTCTGCAACCCTCGGAGCTGACCAAGATCACCCTGATCATGGTTCTCGCGGCGTATTATGACTGGCTCGACGTGAACAAGGTCTCAAGGCCGCTCTGGGTGCTGATCCCGGTGGCCATCATTCTTGTCCCGACCGCACTCGTCATCGCCCAGCCCGATCTCGGCACGGCGATCCTTCTGATGGCCGGCGGCGCGGTTGTGATGTGGCTTGCCGGGGTGAATATCCTGTATTTCCTTGCCGTCGGCGGGCTGGGCGCAGGTGCGGTGGCGGCGGTGTTCCTCTCGCGCGGCACATCTTGGCAATTGCTCAAGGACTACCAGTATCGCCGGATCGACACCTTCCTCGACCCCGCTTCCGACCCGCTCGGCGCGGGTTATCACATCACCCAGTCGAAGATCGCGCTGGGCTCGGGCGGCTGGACGGGGCGGGGATTCATGGAAGGCACCCAAAGCCGGCTCAACTTCCTGCCCGAGAAGCACACCGATTTCATCTTCACCACGCTGGCAGAAGAATTCGGCTTTGTCGGCGCCGGCTCGCTGCTGGCGCTCTACATCGGCGTGATCGTGGTCTGCGTGATCTCGGGAATGCGCAATCAGGACCGTTTCGGCGCCTTGCTGACATTCGGGATCGCGGCGACCTTTTTCTTCTTCTTCGCGGTCAACATGTCGATGGTCATGGGCCTCGCGCCGGTTGTCGGTGTGCCATTGCCACTGGTCAGCTATGGTGGCTCGGCAATGGTGGTGCTGCTCGTGGGCTTCGGTCTCGTGCAATCGGCGCATGTGCACCGGGCAAGATCGAAATGAGTGTCACCGTGCAATTCATCACTGCCCCCGCGGTGTTCGAGGCCTACAAGGCACCTTTGGCCGCGGCGCTTGAGGGGTTCGGGATCGCCGCCCGGCTGGGCACGGATTTCGCCCCGGAAACGGTGGACTATATCGTCTACGCGCCGCAGGGCGAGGCTGTCGACCTTGCGCCCTACACCCGGGCCAAGGCGGCGCTCGGGCTTTGGGCGGGGGTGGAGACGATCATATCCAACCCGACGCTGACGATGCCCTACGCGCGCATGGTCGACGAGGGGCTGACCGAGGGCATGGTGGAATGGGTCACCGGCCACGTTCTGCGCCATCACCTCGGGATGGATGCCGACATCTGCCGGCGCGACGGGCAATGGCAAAAACACGTCCCGCCCCTCGCGCGCAACCGTCGCGTGGGCGTGCTGGGTCTGGGCGAACTGGGCGCGGCCTGCGCCAGGACCCTGGCGGCCTTGAGGTTCGACGTGGCTGGCTGGTCACGCAGCCAAAAGGAAATCGCGGGTGTGTCGTGCCACGCGGGCGCGGGCGGTCTGGCAACTGTGCTCGCCCGTTCGGACATCGTGGTGCTTTTGCTGCCGCACACGCCCGCGACTGAGAATATCCTGAACGCCGCGGCGCTGGCGCAATTGCCGTCGGGAGCGATCATCCTCAACCCGGGGCGCGGCGCGCTGATCAATGACGCGGCGCTGCTCGCCGCGCTCGATACGGGCCGGATCGGCCACGCGACGCTCGACACTTTCCGGATCGAGCCGCTGCCGCCCGACCATCCGTATTGGCGCCACCCGCGGGTGACCGTTACGCCGCACATCGCCTCGGAAACCCGCGCCGACACGGCGGCCCGGGTGGTTGCGGAGAATATCCGTCGTGGCGAGGCGGGGGAGCCATTTCTGCACCTCGTCGACCGGGCGGCCGGGTATTGAGGGGTTTCCCCCGCTTCGCGGGCGACCCGTGCTGCGCGCGCCCCATCAAGCAGTTTCGCTCGCTGACGCGAGCGACCGGGCCTCGCCTTCGGCTCGGGAAACGTGCTTCATCTTGGCAAAAATACTCACATGGCGGCTTGGGAACGAAGGCGGCGATTTGAGTATTTGGGCCAAGATGAAGCCCAGACACGCCGAGCGCAGCGAGGCGCGGGTCGGCGTGCGTAGCACGTCGAAACTCATAGAATGCCGATCTCGCCGAGTTTGGCCGACAACTCGGGCGGCAGGCGTTCCTCGCCCTCTCGCGTCTTTGGCAAATCGCGCGGAGCATCGGCCGCGTCGAGGTAGCGCCAACCCTGGAAGGCGCGGCGCGGCACGGGTTGGGTGCGGTGGATCTCGCGCGCCATCACCAGGCCGCAGCGGCGAATACCG
>JANTFS010000109.1 GCA_024763335.1 Paracoccaceae bacterium
GGCGTCGTCGGGTTGGCCACCACGCGCGCCAGCCGCCCGGCGTCGAGAATGCCTTCCTCGAGGTCAAACTCCCAGCTTCGGTTCTGCTGCGCCTGAAGCCGGCGCTGGAGCTTGTTGGCCAGCCGGCTGACGGCGCCCTTCAGCGGTTCGAGCTGCTGGTCGAGATAGGCGCGCAGGCGCTCAAGCTCGGCAGGCTCCGCAAGGTCTTCGGCGCGGATTTCCTCGTCGTGGGCGTCGTCGAAGACGGCATAGTTGGGGTCGGCCTCCGAGGGCGGCGGGGGCGGCGGCGGCTCGGGCGAGTTGTCGGCCTCCGGCAGCTCGGCCTCTTCGCCGGTTTCCATCTCGGCCTGATCGTCGAGCGTGACTTCGGCCGGGTTCGGTTCGGGCTCTTCGTCGTCGGAGCGTTCCGGCTCGGCCTCGTCGCTCTCGCTGCTTTCGGGGCTTTCTTCCTGCGGAGCCTCTTCCTCGTTCTCGGTCTCGTCGGTTTCGGCGTCGCGGTCCTGCTCGTTGTCCTCGGCGTCGGGGTCCTCGCCGAGCTGGTCGCCATAGCCGAGATCCTCGATCACCTGCCGGGCGAGCCGGGCGAAGGCGCGCTGATCGTCGAGGGCCGTGTCGAGCCCTTCGAGGGTGGCCCCGGCCTCGCCTTCAAGAAAGCCGCGCCACAGCTCCAGCACGTTGTCCGCCCCCACCGGCAAGTCGCGCCCGGTGGCCAGCTCGCGCACCATGTAGCCCGCGGCCTCCGCCAGCGGCGCCTCGTCGGTCGATGTCATCGCGGCGTAGCCGCGCTTCATCGCCTCCTCGGCGATCTTGTGGTCGATGTTGGAGGCGGTGCCCGGCATCACCCGCGCGCCCATCGCTTCGCAGCGGGCGGTTTCCATCGCCTCGTAGAGCGTGCGCGCCATCTCGCCCTCGGGCATGTAGCGGGCATGGGTCGCGTTGTCATGGAACTTGTGCTTGAGCGCCAGCGCATCGGCCACGCCACGCGCGAGCAGCACCTCGTCCTTCGCCATCCGCCGGGTGACCTGCGGCAGGCGCATG
Source organism: Paracoccaceae bacterium (assembly GCA_024763335.1). Taxonomy (GTDB): domain Bacteria; phylum Pseudomonadota; class Alphaproteobacteria; order Rhodobacterales; family Rhodobacteraceae; genus Sinisalibacter. Next base: position 1,039 of record JANTFS010000109.1, read on the forward strand.
GTTTCGCCCGACACCCCGGAGGGATCAACGGTGTAGGTCACCGCGAGGTCACGGTCGTCGGCCATGACCTTGGTGGCTTCGGCCAGCGCCTTCTTGAACGGATCGGCAGGGTTGTCGGTGGGCTTGTTCATGTGGCGGTTAAATCACCCCGCAGGCGCGCCCGCAAGCCGGTCAGCCCAGCATCAGCCCTTCGCAGGCGGCGATCTCGGCTTCGGCGCGGGACCGGGCCCAGTGCCGGCTTCCCGAGGAGACATCGCGCTCGGCGCGCGCCAGCAGCTTTGCCATCGCGGACTTGGCAAACAGCCGGTGCGACAGCACGGTGGCCTCCGCCCCCAGCGGCATGACCGCGTCGAGCAGCTCGACCATCGCCGCGCGATGGGCCTCGGTGGTGTCGGACGCCGGATCGCCCAGCAGCCACTGGTGCTCCATCAGGGCCGACAGCCGCCCCGCGCAGGTGGCGAAATCCAATGTCAACGGGTCGAGCGGCGGCGAAGCCGCGCCTGCGGGTGCGGCCGATGCCAGGGCCGCGGCGACCAAGAATTTTCTCAATCCGCCCATGAAGGCATCATGGCGGGTGGCAATGCGCCCGTCAAATGGGCAAAAAAGAAAGACCCTTTCCGAGCCGGGAGAGTGACCGGTGCTGCAACGTTTGCAGGAGCTTGCCGGGCATGGCCGCGTGTCCTGTCGTTACGTCACCTTGGAACGCGTCCGGCGTTATTCTCCGTAGCTCTGCATGAGCGCGGCGCAAAACTTGAGGTCATCCTCGACCATCCCGGCAGAATCGAAAATGCCGCCGGTCTTGGCGTGGGTTTCGACAAACATCGCCTCGTAGAGCTGCGCGATCTCGGAGCCGGTGTTTCGCACGATCTCGATCGCCTTGTCTTCGGAGTATCCGACCTTCATCGTCAGAATAACCGAATGGGCGGTGAACTCCCGGCCGAAATGGTCCAGCCTTTCGATGGTCGCAGGGTCAAGCTGGTAAACCCCTTCCGTCGCCCCGGTGAAGACGGTCAGGGTGGCAAACAGGCCGGCACAGCGCAGGTAGGGGTAGAACTCCGTGGCGCCCTGGTCCACCGCCTGGCGCAGCGGGATCATGTCTTCGGCGGGGGCCGCCGCCGGGGCGATGGCGATCGCGGCGGCGAGAAACCCCGCCTTGAGAGAACGCGCGCGCATCACGCCAGTGCCACGCTCGCCGCACTCTCCGGCAGTTCCTCGTCGAAGCAGCGCTGGTAGAACTCGGCCACGGTTTGCCGCTCAAGCTCGTCGCACTTGTTCAGGAAGGTCAGCCGGAAGGCGTAGCCGATGTTGCGGAAGATCTCGGTGTTCCACGCCCAGTTGATCACCGTGCGCGGGCTCATCACCGTAGAGAGATCGCCGTTCATGAAGGCGGTGCGGGTGAGGTCGGCCACCGTCACCATCTGCGCCACCTGCTTGCGGCCGGCCTCGGTGTTGAAATGCGGCGCCTTGGCCAGAACGATCGCGGATTCGGCGTCGTGGCTGAGGTAGTTCAGCGTGGCCACCAGAGACCAGCGGTCCATCTGCGCCTGGTTGATCTGCTGCACGCCGTGGTAAAGCCCGGTGGTGTCGCCCAGACCAACCGTGTTGGCGGTGGCGAAGAGGCGGAAATACTTGTGCGGCGTGATGATCTCGTTTTGGTCGAGCAGGGTCAGCTTGCCGTCGTGCTCCAGCACCCGCTGGATGACGAACATCACGTCCGCCCGGCCCGCGTCGTATTCGTCGAAGACGATGGCGACGGGGTTGCGCAAGGCCCATGGCAGGATGCCCTCGTGAAACTCCGTCACCTGCTTGCCGTCGCGCAGCTTGATCGCGTCCTTGCCGATCAGGTCGATGCGGGAGATGTGGCTGTCGAGGTTGACGCGCACGGCGGGCCAGTTCAGCCGGGCGGCGACCTGTTCGATATGGGTCGATTTGCCGGTGCCGTGGTAGCCCTGGATCATCACCCGGCGGTTGTGGGCGAAGCCGGCGAGGATGGCGAGGGTCGTTTCGGGATCGAATTTGTAGGTCGGGTCAAACTCCGGCACACGCTCGGTGGGTTCTTCGAAGCCCTTCACCACCATGTCCGTGTCGATCCCGAAAACATCCCGAACCGAGATCGTCTCGGTGGGTCGCGCGTTCATATCCATAGTGCCGTCCATTGGTTGCGTGTTTCTCCCGGGCGCGCCCGTCTGGCTGTTGGTGCCCGATATTGCGGGGGGGTGCAAGGGGCGCGGGCGCTGCCGCGCGTGGCCCGCGTCACTCCGCTCTGGCATTCCCGGGCCGGTTTTGCTCATATCGGCGCCAACCCTGGGAGGCAGGCACCAGACACCGGGAGAGACCATGATGGATTTGCTCAAGGAGCTCTACAACGGCCACTCCGCCCGGGCGCGGCGGTTTCGCTACTGGTTGCTCGCCTTTGACCTCATCACCATCAGCTTCGTCATCGTCACCTCGTTCTTTCCGCATACCCGGGGCGTGGAGATCGCCGACGCCATCTTCGGGGCGCTGATCCTGATCGATTTCGTGGCGCGGTTTCTGGTCGATCCGCAGCGCGGCCGTTATTTCGCGCGGATCTCGACATGGACCGATTTCGTGGCGATGGCCAGTTTTCTGGCGCCCGTGGCCGGCGAGGGGTTCGGCTTCCTGCGCATCCTGCGGACCTTGCGGCTGCTGCACACCCACCAGATTTCGCACCAACTCGGAGAAGACTGGGATTACTGGAAGCAGCATGAGGACGTGATTCTCGCCACCGTGAACCTCGCGGTGTTTCTCTTCGTCATGACCGGGCTGATCTACGCCACCCAACACGGCAACAATGCGCAGATCACCAATTATGCCGATGCGCTCTATTTCACCGTGACCACGCTGACCACCACGGGCTTTGGCGATATCACGCTGCAGGGAACCGCCGGGCGGATGCTGGCGGTGGTGGTGATGATCGTCGGCATCACCCTGTTTCTGCGCCTCGCCACGGCGCTGTTTCGCCCCAGCAAGGTGAAATACACCTGCCCGACCTGCGGGCTCAACCGCCACGACCCGGACGCGGTCTACTGCAAGCATTGCGGCACGGTCCTGAAGATCGAGACCGAGGGCGCCTGAGACCTCACGGCGCCGTGCATTGCCGGGCCCGGGCGCGCGTGCTAGCGCGGGCAGCATGCGATACCTGCTGAGCCTTCTCGCCATGGCCCTCCCCGGGCTTGCCGCCGCACAGGCGCCCGAGCGGCCGCTGCGCGATCCCGCGACGGTGCCGCTGCCGGCGGAGGTGGCGGCGCGGCTGCGGCTCGGCGCGCGCGGGCCGTTCGACAGCTACGGCGCGGCGTTCGACCGGCTCGCGGTCAGCGGTGCGATCCCGGTTGTCGGGCCCGGGGCCACGCTCGAGATCCGGGCCGCCGCCGACCGGGCGCGGGTCTTCCTCGCCTATACCCAGTATGATCTCGACGGCGACGGATCGGTGAGCCGGGCCGAATATGATCTGCATGCCGACATGAGCTGGGGCGATGCGCTCGGTGAACGGGAATATGCCATTCTGGAAGCGGAATGGGCCCGCGCCGACGGTGATGCGAACGGCGCCATAGACCTCGCCGAGATCCATGCCCTCGCGCTGTCGATGTTCCCGGTGCCCGAGACCGGGCCGCTTGGCCCCGAGGGCTTGTCGATGCTGGGGATGGACCTCGACTATGACGGGTTCGTCACCTGGGACGAGGTCGAGGCCGTGCTCGAGGCCCACCGCTGACGCACACGCCACTGTGATGCCATCGCGTCGCCTGTCGGGCTAGGGTGGCCGAACCGGCAACAGGGAGGTTCGCCATGGTTGACAGATCAGCACTTGCGGGCGCGGCGGCGCTTGTTCTGGCCACGTGCCTGCCGGCCGCGGCCCAGCATGCCGGCCCGGGGATGCACATGCACGGCGCCGACGGCACCGGGCACGACATGCGCACCATGCCCGGGCTGCGCGGGCTTGATGCCAGCCCCGAGGAGAGCGCCGAGCTGGCGGTGATGTTTCGCGCCTTCCCGGCCATCGGGCGCGAGGTGACGAACCTGCCCAACGGCATCCGCACCTATACCTGGTCGGATGACCCCGAGATCGCCGCGGTGGTGGTCAGCCACGTGGTGGGGATGCTCGACCGGGTCGAGACCGGGCGCGATCCGAAGGTGTTCATCCAGAGCCCGACGCTCGACATCTTCTTCGCGCGCAACACGGCGATCCATACCGAGGTGGAGACCACGGAGACAGGGATCTGGGTCACGCAAACCTCCGATGATCCCGAACTGGTGGCCGCGCTCCAGACCCATGCCGCCGAGGTTTCCGACATGGCCGCGCGGGGGATGCAGGCGGTGCACGAGATGATGATGCAGCGCGCGGCGGCAAACTGAGGCGCGGCCACGCGGGCGCGCGCCCGCGAGACCCCGCGGCGCGCGCCGCGGGCGCCCGTCACTTGAAGTTGCGGCTTTCCTTGATCTGGTCCCAGGCCCAGACGACCTCCTGCAGCTGCTCTTCCTGAGAGCGGTCGCCGCCGTTCATGTCGGGGTGCAGCACCTTGATCAGCGCCTTGTAGGCCTTGCGCACCTCGGCCTTGGTCCAGTGGTCCTTGGCTTCGAGGATCTCGATCGCGCGCCGCTCGGTGGGTGGCAGCTTGCGCGTGCCGGTGACCGATTTGCCGGGGTTGCGGGTGGCGTTCTCGCCCAGAACCTGGTGCGGGTCATCGACCCCGAGCCGCGACCACGCCCGCTCCTCGGCGCTCTTCTTGAACGGCTTGGTCTCGCGTTCCCAGACCCGGTCTTTCTGCGCCTGCTCTTCGAGCTCTTCCTCGGTGGCGCCGTGAAAGAAGTTCCACTTTAGGTTGTATTCGCGGACATGGTCCTTGCAGAACCACTTGTATTCATCGAGCTCGTCGGGGCTCTTGGGCGCGCGGTACTGGCCGAGCTCCTGACAGCCCGGATGTTCGCAGACGCGCTGCGAGGTTTCGAATGCGCCCGACATGCCCCGTTTGCCCCGCGTCTTCTTTTTCTTCGACGCGGAGACAGAGATGTCGAAGCCAAAAGGATCAGACTTGTCCATGACTCAACTCTTTCCGACTCGGACCCGGGAGTTTAGATCATTTGGCGTAGGTTTGAAGAGGTGGGGGCAAAAAATGACGCGGCAAGAGGAAATCCGCGCGGCGCTGGAGGCGGCCTTCGCGCCCCGAAGCCTCGCGGTCATCAACGAAAGCCACAGTCACGCCGGCCATGCCGGCCATGACGCGGCGGGCGAGAGCCATTTTCGCGTGCAGATTGCGGCCGATGCCTTCCGCGGCATGTCGCGCGTCGCCCGCCACCGCGCGGTGCACGCGGCGCTGGGCAAAGAACTGGTCGGCGCGATCCATGCGCTGGCGCTGGAGATTTCCGACTGACCGGGGCAAGGGCCGCCTATTCCGCGGCGACGTCCTTCTCACGATCGGCGCGCAACGGGTTGCCAAAGCGTGGCAGCTTGTCGGTGAGCCGGGTTTCGGCCTTTTCCGCGCCGGGCAGGGCGGGGGCGTGCGCGCGCTCGGTCGTTTCGGCGACCTGCGCCGCGACCTCACCCGCTGCCCCGTCCGACACCGCTGCGGCATCGCCTTCCGATGCGGCCGCAGCCGCCCCGGCAACCCGGCGAAACACCAGCATGTTCTGAAACACGGTGGTGCGCCCCGTCAGCCCCTGCCGCTCCTCGGCGGGCAGGGTGTCGGTGCGAACATACTCCCAGCCATCGGCGGCGAGATCGTTGATCGCCGCCTCGAGCGCGTTGGCGAAGCGGTCGGCTTGGGTTTTCAATCCCTTGGCTTTCTTGCCGCGCGTCGGGGCCGGAACCACCTTGTATTCGAATGTCATCTGCTCTGGTCCCTCGGTTGAACGCCGCCCAGACTAACCGATTCGTCACGGGCCTGTCCAAACATGCCAGCGGCAAACCGCCGGGCCTGTGTCTATTTCGCCCGCCACATCAAGAAGTTGCGGTCCTACGGCGACGGGCGGGCAGATCTGCCCGACCGCCGTGGAATCCCGATCGCCCGCCCGGCGCCTTCGGGCATGTCCGCCAACCCGTGGCTGCGGGCGAAGTCGTCGATCCCGGCGGCGATCTCGGCGGGGAAGGGCGCCACGCGCGGGCCCGACATGTCGATATGCAGCGCCAGCGTTTCGCCCGTGGCGGCGATCCAGCCGTCTTCGTGGTGGATTTCCTGCCATGTGTGCAGGCGCTTGGCGTCATGGTCGAGCAGCCAGGAGTGCACGCGAACCTGCTGGCCGAGGTGCAGCTCGCGCAGGTAACGGATGTGGAACTCGGCGGTATAGGTGGTGAAGCCGCGCGCCTTGGCATAGCCCGCGCCCAGCCCGATCTGCTCGTAGAGCTCATCGGCCGCGCGGTCGAACAGCAGGTTGTAAAACGCCATGTTCATATGGCCGTTGTAGTCGATCCATTCGGGCACGATTTCCATCACCGAGGAGATGTGAGGGCGCGACATGATGAAGCCTCCGGATTCTGGTGCAAGCTAGTGCAGGGGCGCGGCGAGGGGAAGAACCGGTTTTGCGCTGGCTGCGGAGGCCGGAACGCAGTAAGGCGGAGACATGAGCGAGACCTTGCCCCCGTGCCCCGAATGCGCCTCAACCTTTGTCTACGAGATGGACGCCCTGCTCGTCTGCCCCGAATGCGGCCATGAATGGGCGCCGGGCAGCGAGGCGGAGGCGCGACAGGTGCGCGACGCGGTCGGCAACCTGTTGGCTGACGGCGACACGGTGACGGTGATCAAGGACCTCAAGGTCAAGGGCACGTCGTCGGTGGTGAAGGTGGGCACCAAGGTGCGCAACATCCGCCTCGTCGATGGCGACCACGACATTGACTGCAAACTGCCCGGGATCGGCCAGATGGGGCTGAAATCGCAGTTCGTGAAAAAGGTGGCAGACTAACTCAGAGCGGGCGCGTGCTCGTCTTCCCGCCGACGCGGGGCCGCCCATCTTGATTGCAGGCGGCGGGGCCGGGTAGCCTGTCGCCGTTGTAGTGGTGAGGCGGGTGCTGAACATGCGCTTTTTCAAAGGATTGATCGTCGTCGCTGTGGGCTCTGTCGTCGCCGTGTCGGGCTGCGCCAGGCGCGGTGCGACCGAAGTTTTCAGCACCAGCCAGCAGGATTGCATGGCGCGGGCGATGTATTTCGAAAGTAACCGCTCCTCGCGCGACGGCATGATCGCGGTGGGCAGCGTGGTGATGAACCGCGTCGCCTCACCCGACTTCCCCAATGACGTCTGCGCCGTGGTGGGCCAACCCGGTCAGTTCGCGCCCGGCGTGATGACCTCTCCGATGACCGAACCCGCCTCCTTGGCCCGGGTTGAAGCCGCCGCCGCCGCCGTACTCAGCGGCGAGCGCCACCCCGATATTGCCAACGCGCGGTTTTTCCACCAGAAGGACTACCGCTTCTCCTATGACAACATGCACTACGTGCTGACCACGGGGGGCAACGCCTTTTACGAAAAACGGCCAAGCGAGCTGGTTACACAGCCGATGCCCGTGCCGGTGACGGAGGGCGTGACAGGATAGGGCGCGGCGCGGAGCGAACGTCCGTCACCCTCTTGCCAATATCGGCCGGACCGTTCGTTGCTTGCCGCCGCTGCGTCAACGACACGCCCGGAAAAGGCTTGCATTCGGTGCCTGTTCTTGACGCGGATCGGTTGGCCTACAACCCCAGCTTCTGCGCCACGATCTCGTTGACGGCCTTGGGGTTGGCCTTGCCGCCCGTGGCCTTCATCACCTGCCCCACGAACCAGCCCGCGAGCTTGGGGTTGACCTTGGCCTTCTCCACCTGCGCCGGGTTCTCGGCGATTACCGCGTCCACCGCGGCCTCGATGGCGCCGGTGTCGGTGACCTGCTTCATGCCTCTTTTCTCAACGATTTCAGCAGGGTCGCCGCCCTCGCTGTAGACGATCTCGAACAGCTCCTTGGCGATCTTGCCAGAGATGTCGCCGGTGGCGATGAGGTGGATGATGGCCCCAAGCTGCTCGGGGCTGACCGGGCTCGTGGTGATATCGCGATCGTCCTTCTTCAGCCGGCCGAACAGCTCGTTGATCACCCAGTTGGCCGCGAGCTTACCGTCGCGCCCCTTGGCGACCTCTTCGAAATAGGCGGCCGCCTCGATATCGGCGGTGAGAACGCCGGCATCATACTCGGAAAGCTTGTAATCCTTCACGAAGCGGGCCTTCTTCTCGTCCGGCAGCTCGGGCAGGGCCGCGGCGATCTCGTCGACCCAGCCCTGCTCGATCTCCAGCGGCAAAAGGTCGGGATCGGGGAAATAGCGGTAGTCATGCGCCTCTTCCTTCGAGCGCATCGAGCGGGTCTCGCCCTTGTCGGG
>JANTFS010000110.1 GCA_024763335.1 Paracoccaceae bacterium
TCCGAGCAGGAAGACCTGCGGGTGCGGGTAGATGCGCGCCCGGCCCCGGATGAAACCGACATCGACCGCAAACGCGGCGTCTCCGCCTGGGATCTGACGATCGCCGCGGGCGAGACGGCCGAGGTGGATATTACCGTCTCGCTGGGCTGGCCCGAGGGGATGGACCTGATCTGGGCACCGTAGCGCCCCGCGACTCGCCCACATATGGACACGGCCCGCCGGCATCTGGCGGGCCGTCGCATTTCGACCGAATTCGGAAACCTCGGTTAAACTCCTCACATTTTGACACGGTTTTGCCGCAATTCGGCACATTTCACGCCGGATTCGAAGGCGAGTCTGAGGGCATCGGCAACATTGATTGCCCCGGCGCAGAAACGCCCGGCCCGCGAGGCCCACCGCCGAGAACCGGCTCTCTCGACCTCCGAAACACGAAATCACAACAGGATCATCCTGTTCCAGCACTGGGAAAGAACGCCATGCCCTCGAATGTCATCGCCTTTGCCGCCCGCACCACATCGCACAGCCGCCACGCGGCGCGACCGCCGGCAACACCCCGCGCAAATGTGATCGAATTGGCGAACTGGATCGGACGCGCGATCCCCCGCCGCACGCCAAATGGCGTCTTCTTCACAACCCAGGTGCTCACCACCCCTGGTGAAATCGCCTGATATGGAAGGCGTTTCCCAAAACAACATCGAGACTTTGAAAGGATCCACCATGCATAGCTCACTCGCAGAAAAAGCCCGCGCCGGCCGCCGCGCCGCGCTTTCGGCCCTCAACGCCCGGCTCGCACCCGACAACAGCGTTGTCTCGATCTTCATGGGCACGTTCCCGCACCGTCAGGCCATGCCCGAGTTCCATTCGGTTCGCACCGACCCGGCTGTCGAACCGCCCCAGGTCCACGCCCGGTTTGTCCTGCGCAATCGGGCCGCGGCCTGACGCCAGCCAATGCCCCCCGATGGGGGGGCGCGCGCCAAGCTTTCGCCCTGAACATGCCCGGCATGGGGTGAATCATGGCAATTCTCACGGCGGCATCGTGTCGAAAGAATGAAAAACCACGTTTCTGCCCCATTTCGGCAGAATTCCCGCCCGAATCGCGACGCACCTTAGTCGCCATCGGAACGGAAATCTGACCAACGGGAGAAACACCATGGCTGCCACCATGACCCTCCAAAAATCGGGAAAGATCCTGCCCTTCAGGCAGCCTTGCCCGAGCGTGAACCGGACAGACCGCAAGTCACGTCTGCCCAAGATCACGAGCGCCGAAATCGAGAGCTTCTTCGATCAGGCGTCCAGTACGAACCTCGTCCGTCAGGCGGCCTGATGCCAGGCTGACGACCGAGACGTCAACAAAACAAGACGAAACAATCCCGGCACAATGCCGAAACGATCCTGGGGAAACCATTATGCACACCAACGTCATCGCCTTCGACCGCGTCCGCAAGCCCGCCCGCCGCGCTGCTGCCTCCATCCGCGAGGTGCGCGACAATGTCGTCTCTCTGGCCGAATGGAAGAACCGCGCCCGTGCACGCCGCACCGCCTCGGGCGTGTTCTTCACGACCGGCGTCCTCGCCACCTATGGCACCGCCGCCTGAGCCAGCAACAACCGCCGCCGAAACTGCGGCGCATGAGAGACAAGGAGAACCCTGCCATGACCACCATCACCCTGCTTGAGCAAGCCCGCCTGGGCCGCCGCAATGCCCTCGCATCGCTGGGCAGCCACAAGAAACACGCCAACAACGTCGTGTCGATTTTCGACTATGCCTTTGACGACATCGACGACAGCCCGGCCCAGCCTCAACCGGCCCCGTCCAACGTCATCGCCTTCCGTTCGGCCCGCGCCGCCCTTCCGGCCCCGAACCCGACCGAGCGTCTCGCGGCCTGACCGGCCCGCGACGGCAGGTGCGTGCGCGACGCGCCTGCCCGCCGCCGCCGATCACCCCGGCACCCAGAAGAATTGCACGAGGTGAAACAGCAGCGGCGCAGAAAAGAACACCGAATCCAGCCTGTCGATGAAGCCGCCCTGACCGGGGATGAGATGCCCCCAGTCAGCCACGCCCTTGTCGCGCTTGATCGCGGCCATCACCATGCCCCCGGCATAGCCGAGCAATGAGACGGCCAGCGCCATGATCGCTGCCTGCCACGGCGCAAACGGGGTGATCCAGGCCAGCGCCGTGCCCAAAACCACGCCTGCACCCAAAGCGCCAAGGAAGCCTTCCCAGGTGCGTGAGTGCGGCACGTCCGGGGCGATCCGTGTCCGGCCCATCAGCCGGGGGGTGATGAAATGCGCCATGTCGCCGCCCTGCACCACGATCACCAGCCAGGCGATGATGAGGATCTGCTTGCCCTCGAACCCGGGAATGTCGAGCCACAGCAGCGCCGGCGCATGCGACGCGGTGAAGATGCACAGCATCAGGCCCCATTGCGTCTCGGCGATCCGGGTGAGGTAGCCGGCCGTGTCGCCACGCACCGCCGCGAGCACCGGTAGGAACAGGAAGGCATAGACGGGAATGAAAATCGTCATCAGCGTGATCGAGCCGGTGGCGACGAGCAGGTATTGCAGCGGCAGCGCGACGAAGAAGGAAAACATCAAGACCCAGTGATCGGCTCGGCGCTTTGCGGTGAGTGTCAGAAACTCGCGCAGCGCCGAAAACGAGATCAGTGCAAACAGAACGACCACGCCGATCCGGCCAAAGGCCGCGGCCAGCGAGAGCAAGACCACCATGGCCCACCAGGCGCTGATACGGGCAAAGACGGTTTCGATGATGATGTTTTCGCCGCCGGCTGGAGACCGGGCCCCGCACCGCCGCAACACCGACGCCACCAGGGTGGCCGCCAGCAGGGCAAGCACGAGGCCGGTGAATAGCTGGGCAATTTCGGCATGCGCGATCATCCCTCTGCCCCCTTGCTGAGCGCCGCGAGTGCCGCGTGCGCGCGGGCAAGAAATATGTCGCGGTCTTCACCGGGGGCGATATGAATCGGCGCCCCGAATGTCACCGTGCAGATCAGCGGCACCGGCACGATCTCGCCCTTTGGCAGCACCGAGTTGAGGTTGTCGATCCAAGTCGGCACCAGATCAATATCCGGGCGGGCCTTGGCGAGGTGATAAAGCCCGGTCTTGAATTCCAGCAACGGCTCATCGGTGAGGTTGCGCCGGCCCTCGGGAAAGATGATCAGGCTGGAACCCTCATCAAGCGCGGCAACCATCCGGGCCACCGGATCCTCGTTCGCATCGCGACCCTCGCGGTCGCGGTTGATCAGAACCGCTTTGAGAACGTCCCGTCCAAAAAACGCGCGCAGGCGGTTCTTCAGCCAATAGTCCGAGGCGGCGACAGGCCGGGTGTGGCTTCGCAGGAAGGCGGGCAACACCGACCACACAAGCGGAAAATCGGCGTTGGACGTATGGTTGGCAAAATAGACGCGTTTGCGCGGGATCGGCTCGATGCCGGCCCAGATCGCCCGCGGCGCGGTGATCATTCGCACCACGAGCACGAGCCCATGGCCCGCAATGGCGGTGAACAGGTTTCGCAGCATCAGCTTCCTCCCCGACCCCGCGAGTATAGGACGGGGCGCAGCTTGGGAAAACCGTCCAGAGCCGTCGCGCGGGGCAGAACGCCGGTCAGCTGCGCGGCGCTGCGGCGCGGCGCAACCGGTCGTTGATCGCTCTCCCCAGGCCGTGGTTCGGAACCGGCGACACGGCAATCGGAGCCGTGCCCGCCGCATCGAGCGCATGGAGGTGGTGAAACAGGTTTGCCGCCGCCTCGACCAGATCCCCGGACGGTGACAGGTTGAGCACCGCACCCTCCACTGGCCCGAACCCCAGGAGCCGTTCACCCGCACGCGCTTTCGTGGCGTTCAGCCGAACCGGCGCGGCAGGTGCATAATGCGAGGCCAACTGGCCCGGCGCGCTGATCCCGTCCTGCGCGTGGTGGATGAGCAAGGCGCCGCCCAGGCAGGCCTCGATCGCTTCGACTGGCAGCCCACCCGGGCGCAGGAGTGTCGGCGCCGGCGCAAAGCCGACAATGGTCGATTCCACCCCCACCGGGCAGGGGCCGCCATCGAGCACCGCCTCGATCCGCCCGCCGAGACCGGCCAACACATGCGCCGCCTCCGTCGGGCTGATCCGCCCCGAGGGATTGGCCGATGGCGCGGCAACCGGCCTTTGCGCCGCGCGCAGCAGGTCTTGCGCGAGCGGATGGTCCGGCACCCGAACTGCCACCGTCGGCAGCCCCGCCGACACCAGCGGCGAAAGCCCCGCTCCCGGCCGGATCGGCAATACCAGCGTGAGCGGGCCGGGCCAGAACGCCTCGGCCAGCCGGCGCGCCTCACCCTCCAGCACGGCGTAAGCCTCCACCGCGGCGACATCGGGCAGGTGCACGATCAACGGGTTGAAGCTCGGCCGGTCCTTGGCTTCGAAGATGCGCGCGACCGTCTTGTCATTGGTCGCGTCGCCGCCCAGACCATAGACCGTCTCGGTCGGAAAGCTTACAAGCCCGCCGGCACGCAGGATTTCCGCCGCGCGGGCGATCCCGGCCGCATCCGGCTGGAGGATTTCGGTCTCGATCATGACGTCGCGTTTCCCTTGCGATGGCATGCGGGCCGTTTACCCTCCCGACGCGCCTGCCGACAAGGCGCGTGTTGTGCTGCGCAACTTTGCAAGAGAGGAAATCCAATGCCATTCCGCGCGCCGACCGACGATTTCCGCTTCCTGCTGGATGAGGTCGTCGGCTTCGCCACGGTCGCCGAAACCGACCGCTTCGCCGAAGCCACGCCGGACACGGTGACCGCCATCCTTTCGGAAGCTGCGAAGCTCAATGATGAAATGATCGCCCCGTTGCAGCGGGTCGGCGATACCGAGGGCGCGGTGCTCGAAAACGGCGTTGTGCGCACCAGTCCCGGGTTTGCCGATGGCTATCGCGCGATCGCCGCGGGCGGCTGGGTTGGCATGGCCGGGGACCCGGTTCATGGCGGCATGGGCCTGCCCTTCACCCTCAATGCCGTGTTCAACGACATGATCTCCGGCGCGGCGCTGGCGCTCGGGCTCAACCCCCTGCTCACCCAGGGCCAGATCGAGGCGCTCGAAACCCATGCCTCGGAGGATCTGAAAGCGCTCTATCTGCCAAGGCTCAACACCGGCGAGTGGACCGGCACGATGAACCTTACCGAACCACAGGCCGGCTCGGACGTTGGCGCGCTCACCACAAAGGCCGTGCCGAATGGCGATGGCACCTATTCCGTCACCGGCCAGAAGATCTTCATCTCCTGGGGCGATCATGATTTCGGCGGCAACATTTGCCACCTCGTGCTCGCGCGTCTGCCCGATGGCGCACCCGGCACCAAGGGAATCAGCCTGTTCATGGTGCCCAAGTTCATCCCCGATGCGAATGGCGAACCCAGTGCACGCAATTCGCTGCACGTGGTCAGCCTCGAGCACAAACTGGGCTTGCACGGCTCGCCTACCTGCGTGATGGCGTTCGAAGGCGCCACCGGCTGGCTGGTGGGGGCTGAGCATGGTGGCATGGCGGCGATGTTCACGATGATGAACAACGCCCGGCTTCAGGTTGGGGTGCAGGGCATCGGCGCGGCCGAAGGCGCCTACCAGCACGCGCTGGCCTATGCGATGGAGCGCAAGCAAGGCCGCTCGCCGCTGCCCGACGGCACCGGCACGATCATCGATTTCGCCGATGTGCGGCGGATGCTTACCGAGGCCAAGGCCGAGATCTTCGCCGCCCGCGCCATCGCGCTCGCCTGTGCCGTGGCGATCGACATGGAAAAGGCCACCGGCGCGCCCGAATGGGCCGCACGTGCCGCCCTGCTTACGCCGATCGCCAAGAGCTATGGCACCGACATCGCACAAACGGTCACGTATCTCGGGGTGCAGATCCATGGCGGCATGGGGTTCATCGAGGAAACCGGGGCGGCGCAATATGCCCGCGACGCCCGCGTGCTTACCATCTACGAAGGCACCAATGGCATCCAGGCGATGGACCTTGTGGGCCGAAAGATGATGGACGGCGGTGAGGCGGCCATGCGGCTCTGCGAGGAGATCGAAACCGAGGCGGAAGCGGCCCGGGCAACGCTGCCGGACCTGGCCGAGACGGTCTGGAGCGCCGCGGAAACCCTGCGCGAGAGCATTGAATGGCTGGTCGAGCAAGACATGCAGGACCGGTTCGCCGGCGCCGTACCGTTCCAGAGGGCCTTCGCCCGGGTGCTCGGCGCCTGTTTCCACCTGCGCGCCGCACGGGTGGCCGGCGGTGCCCGCCTCGCGCTCGCGCGCGACTACATCGACCGCCTCCTGCCCGAACACAAGGCGCTGCTGGCCCAGGCCAGGGCCGGCGCCGAAGGCCTCTATGCGCTCAGCCCGGAGGACCTTGCCTCGTGAGCGCGCCGCTCACCTTTCCATGGGACATGCCCCCGGAAGAAGGCGAAGCGACGGAGATCGGCGAGGGCGCGTTGTGGATGCGCCTGCCCCTGCCGATGGCGCTCGATCACGTCAACGTCTATGCCTTTTGGGACGAAGACGGCTGGACCATCGTCGACACGGGCTTCGATACCCGGCGCTCGCGCAAGATCTGGGAAAAGCTCCTTGCGGGGCCTCTTGGCGGGCAGCCCGTCGCCCGGGTGATCGTGACCCACCACCATCCCGATCACGTCGGCCTCGCCGGCTGGTTCCAACGTGACCACGGCGCCACGCTCATCACCACGCGCACCGCTTGGCTGTTTGCCCGGATGCTGCTCCTGGACGAGCAGATGATCCCCGTCGACGAAACGCTGGCGTATTGGCGTTCGGCAGGCATGCACGCGGAGATCTTCGAAGACCGAAAACGCCAACGCCCTTTCAACTACGTCGACATCGTGGCCGATATGCCGCTTGGCTTTCGCCGGGTGAAAGAGGGCGACGTGATCCGCTTCGGCGGCCGCGATTGGGACGTGCGGATCGGCAATGGCCACGCGCCGGAACACGCCACCTTCTGGAGCCGCGATTGTCGGCTGGTCCTTGGCGGCGACCAGCTTCTCGCCACGATCAGCCCCAACCTCGGCGTCTATGCCACCGAGCCGGAAGCGGACCCGGTGGGCGACTGGCTGGAAAGCTGTGAACGGCTCGCGCCCTTCGCCGAGGACAGTCACCTCGTTCTGCCCGGTCACAAGCTGCCCTATCGCGGATTGCCGACCCGGATGCGGCAGTTGATCGACAACCACCATTCCGCGCTGGCCCGGGTGCTCGACTTTCTCGAAACCCCGCACACTGCGGTGGATTGCTTTCCGGCGCTCTACCGGCGCAAGATCGGAGCGGGTGAATACGGACTGGCCCTGGTCGAGGCGATGGGGCACCTGAACCATCTGTTTCAGACCGGGGCGCTCACCCGAACCCGCCGTGCCGACGGCGCCTGGCTTTGGCAAAGGAGCGATACCCATGGCTGACGACCTCCCCAATCGCCCCCCGGCCCGCGTCGCCCATTGCGATGCCAACACCCCGCCGACTGCCGAACAGAAACCCCTGCCCAAGGCCGTGGCGCAGAAACCGCTGGACGAGAAGAGCCCGGCCGAATGGGCTTATGAGCGGCTGATCCTCTACATTCAGAATTTCGAGGACCAGCTCGATAATGCTCACGAGGTGGCAATGGGGTTCACCGGCGGTGATGCGGGCGTTCTGAAGATCGAGGGCATCGGGTATTTCGACCCAGATATCGTGACCTTCTACGGCTCCGACGCGACCGGCACGAAGACGCAGCTGATCCAGCACGTCAGCCAGCTCAACGTGATGCTGCGGGCCGTGCCACGTCAGGACGAGAGCGAAGCCCCCCCCACGCGGATTGGATTCCGGCTCGCGGCCGATCTTGACGAGGAGCCTATAGACTGAGGCCGATCCAGACGGCCGCGCCTTGCGACCTCGTCCTGAGACAAGGGGTGAATCCTGCATTCGGTTTTCCGGTTTTCCGGTTTTCCGGTTTTCCGGTTTTCCGGTGAACGGAGAATCGATCAATTATCAGATTACAAGTGAAAAATCGCGATTTCTGGCCCGTCTGCATACCCTTTGTTCGAGCAGCCATGCCGCTTCAGACGATCACATCGATGCGCCCGCGCGCGCCTCGAGATCGAACGCGGCCGCCATCAACGCCCGGGTGTATTCCGTCTTCGGGGCATCGAATACCGCGTCGACTGCACCAGCCTCCACGATGTCCCCCGCCTTCATCACGAGCACCTGATGCGCCAGTGCGCGCACGACCTTGAGGTCATGCGAAATGAAAAGATAGGCCAGCCCGTGGCGGCGTTGCAGATCGCGCAAAAGCTTCACGATCTGCACCTGCACAGTCATGTCCAGCGCCGATGTCGGCTCATCCAGCACCAGGAGCCGAGGCCTGAGAATCATTGCGCGGGCAATCGCGATACGCTGGCGTTGGCCCCCGGAAAACTCGTGCGGGTAGCGGTGCATGGTCGTGGGATCGAGCCCGACCTCCGTCATGATCTCGGTCACCATCTCGCGTCGGTTTCGCCCGGGCTGGAGCCCATGCACGCCCAACCCTTCGGCAATGATTTCTTCCGCCGTCATCCGTGGGCTGAGCGAACCGTAGGGGTCTTGGAACACGATCTGCATATCTCGGCGCAACCTGCGCATTTCGCGTGAACTCAGCCGCTCGATGTGATCACCGAGAAACACGATCGGGCCGTCCGACCCGATGAGCCGCATCACCGCCAGCGCCAGCGTGGTTTTGCCCGAGCCGCTTTCACCCACGATACCCACCGTCTCACCCGCCCGCACCGAGAAGCTCGCGGCATTCACCGCCTTGATGTACCCCACGGTGCGGCGCAGGAGACCACGGGTGATCGGGAACCAGATCCGCAGCCCCTCGGCGCGCGCAATTTCCTCAGCGCCGGCGGGCACCGGGTCCGGCCGCCCGGTGGCTTCAGCCGAAAGCAGCATCTGGGTATAGGGATGCTGCGGGTTGGCGAAAATGTCCCCGGTCCGCCCGGCCTCGACGATCTCGCCGTCCTTCATCACGCAGACCCGGTCGGCAAATTTGCGCACGATCCCGAGGTCGTGGGTTATGAACAAAAGGCTCATGCCTTCTGCATCCTTCAATTCTGCCAGCAGATCGAGGATCTGAGCCTGGATCGTCACGTCGAGCGCCGTCGTCGGCTCATCGGCGATCAGCAGATCCGGGTTATTCGACAACGCCATCGCGATCATCACCCGCTGGCGCTGGCCGCCGGAGAGCTGGTGCGGGTAGCTCGTCAGCCGTTCCTCCGGGTCGGCGATCCCGACCTTTTCCAGCAACTCGACGATCCGCCGGCGCACCGCCGGGCCCTTCAGGCCCTGATGCAGCATGATCGTTTCGGTGAGTTGCTTTTCGATCGTGTG
>JANTFS010000111.1 GCA_024763335.1 Paracoccaceae bacterium
ACGGCAAACGAAAGCGGGCGGCCAAAGGGCCGCCCTTTTTGTCCGTTCAGCTCGGATGGTGTCGATTAGCCACGACACAGGGCCCGGCGCCGGTTGACCTGGTGGCGCCGAAAATCGAATCGTTCCGATTGAAATTGAGTGTTACGAGAGCTTTTGCGTTACTGGCTGGCCAGCGAATTCTTCCTGTCCGACACGAACGACAATCCGGCCGTCACCGAGCTCGCGCACAAACAAGCCCTGGACCGAAACATAGCTTCCAACGGTGATGGTTCTGACCATGATCGTTTCCCCCAAAACGCGCAGTTACAATGCCGTGGATAAACGCCACTTGTAAACTGATTCTTTAGGCAAAGGTCGCTGCGGCGCTTGGGTCAGAGCCAATCCCGCAAGATCGCGATCAGCGGTTCATCCGCCGGCGGCATCGGGTAGTCGCTCATCGCGGCGGGGCGCACCCACGCCAGCCGCTGACCTTCGAGGGGCGTGACGGTTCCCTGCCAGCGCCGGCAGGCAAACACAGGCATCAGCAGGTGGAAATCATCGTAGCTGTGGCTGGCGAACGTCAGCGGCGCGAGGCAGGAGGCGCGGGTGTCGATCCCCAGCTCTTCGTGGAGTTCGCGGATCAGGGCCGCTTCCGGCGTTTCGCCCGCTTCGACCTTGCCGCCGGGAAACTCCCAAAGCCCCGCCATGGATTTGCCCGCCGGGCGCTGGGCGAGCAGCACGCGCCCGTCGATGTCGATCAGCGCAACGGCGGAAACGAGAACAAGTTTCACGAACGGTAGTCCGCGTTGATTTCGATGTAGCCGTGGGTCAGGTCACAGGTCCAGACCGTTGCCGACCCTGTCCCGAGCCCGATGTCGACGGCGATCACCAACTCGTCATTCTTCATGTAAGCGGCGCCGTCTTCCTCGCGGTAGTCCGGAGAAACCCAGCCCTGCGCTGCCACGAGGATGTCACCGAAGTGAATCGTCAGCGTGTCGCGATCCGCCGCCGCGCCGGACTTGCCGACCGCCATCACGACCCGCCCCCAGTTCGGATCCTCACCGGCCACGGCAGTTTTGACCAACGGCGAATTGGCGATGGCAAGCGCATGGGTGCGGGCGTCGGCATCGGACAAGGCGCCGGTCACCCGGACCTCGACAAACTTCGTCGCCCCCTCGCCATCGCGAACCACCTGCTGCGCCAGATCGAGCATCACCGATTCGAGCGCTTGGCGGAAAGCCTCCGTATCCGCCGTGATCGTCACGCCGGAGCGCCCCGTCGCGGCCAGCAGCAAGGTGTCGGAGGTCGAAGTGTCGCTGTCGACGGTGATATTGTTGAAGGTCTTATCGGTCAGCTCGCTCAACATGCCTTGCAACAGGCTCTGTTCCACCTGCGCATCGGTGAAAATGTAGACGAGCATCGTCGCCATATCGGGCGCGATCATGCCCGATCCCTTGGCGATTCCGGCGATCCGGACGCGTTTGCCCTCCAGCTCGACTGTCGCGCCCGCGCCTTTGGGATAGGTATCGGTTGTCATGATCGCGCGCGCCGCGCTTTCGATGCCATCGGGCGAGAGCGTCTCGGTCAATTCGGTCAGTTTCGCGGTGATACGCTCAAACGGCAAAGGCTCACCGATAACGCCTGTTGAGGCGGAATAGACCCTGTTTTCCGGTGCCCCGGTGATGCGTGCCACCTCGCGCGTGATCGTGGCGACAGCCACCTCGCCGTTCGATCCGGTAAACGCGTTCGAGTTGCCGGAATTCACGATGAACGCGCCGCTGCCCGAGGGGCTGCCGCCGATCTTGGCCTGGCAATCACGCACCGGCGCGGATCGGGTGGCGGATTTGGTGAACACCCCCGCGATCGTCGTCCCCGGATCGAGCACCGCGAGCATCACGTCGGCGCGGCCGGCATACCGCACGCCGGCCTCCACCGCCGAGAAGCGCACGCCGTCGATCGCCGGCAGGCGCGGAAACCCGCCTTTGGGCGCGAGGGGCGAGACGGCGAACGTATGCGTCTTCGCCGCCCGCAGCTCCGCCTTCAGCCTTGCGACCTTCCGTTCTAGCTTGCGGATCTTTGCCTTTTGTCCCATGCGCCTGCCCCGATTGCGCGGTCAGTCGAGAAGCGACAGGTTGCCCAGCACGTTCGGATCGAGGCCCTCGATCTCGGTTCGATCGACCTCCGCCTGCTCCAGCAAGACGGCGAGCGCTTGCTCGACGGCGAGGTCTTGGAGTTGGGCCTCGATGTCACCGCGCACCTCATCAAGCGCGGGCGCGCCTTTCTGCCGCACTTCGTGAAGCTGGATGATATGCCAGCCGAATTCGGTTTGAACCGGCCCGGACAGCCCGCCAACTTCCATCGCCGTCACGGCGTTGCGAAATCCCTCGACAACGCTGGCAGGCTCGAACCAACCAAGATCGCCGCCGCCCGGCCCGGTCGGCCCGATCGACTTTTCACGGGCGATTTCGGCAAAATCGGCGCCTGCTTCGAGTTGCGCGAGGATCGCCTTTGCCTCGTCCTCGGTTTCGACAAGAATATGCGAGGCGTGGTATTCCTCGGTTGGCGCGGCATTGGCAAATTCGGCATTGTAGAAAGCCTGAACCTTGGCGTCGTCGACGGCGCCCGAGATGATCTCGTCAAGCTTCTCGGTGGCGAAGATGGCGCGCCGTTCATTGTCGAGCTGAACCTGGGCGCGGCGGCTGGTCTCGCCAACGGCCTGGCCCAGAACGGTTTGCTGAATGAGCTGGTCGATGAGCCCCGGGAGAAGCACCTCGTTGGGCAACGCCTGGTATTGTTCGGGCAGGGCAAGCCGCGCGGCGATGACATGGGCCAGAGTGATCTCCTCGCCATTGACGGTGGCGAGCACCATGTCTGCCGAGACGTCCGCGGCGGGAGCCTCGGTCGTGGTCTCCTGCGCCATGAGCGGCCCGAAGACCGAAATGGCCAATGCCGAGCTGGTGAGAATCGTGGTGAGTTTGGCCGTGGTTTTCATGGCTCTTCCTTTGGTCGGGCCGGTTGCCCGGCGTCGTTGACTATTCCGGCCCCGCCCCTTACATCGCAAGGGTCCCGCAGGCGCCGTTCTTGAGCCCTTGATATGGGGCCTTGCGGGTACGGGCAAGCGTTCGCCGCATTCACAGAAATGAGAGATCGATCGAGCGGAGTTGAAATGCTGGGTATCGGAAATATCGCCAAAAAGGTGTTTGGCACCCCGAATGACCGCAAGATCAAGGCGACGCGTCCCACCGTCGAGAAAATCAACGCGCTGGAAGAAGAGTTTCAGGCCCTGTCGGATGAAGGCCTCAAGGAAAAGACCGAGGAATTCAGGACCCGCATAGCGCAGGGCGAAAAGCTCGACGATATCCTGCCCGAAGCCTTTGCCAATTGCCGCGAGGCCGCCAAGCGGGCCCTTGGATTGCGTGCCTTCGACGTGCAGCTCATGGGCGGCATTTTCCTGCATGAGGGCAACATCGCCGAAATGAAGACGGGCGAAGGCAAGACGCTTGTCGCTACCTTCCCCGCCTATCTGAACGGGTTGACCGGCAAGGGCGTGCATATCGTGACGGTGAACGATTATCTCGCCAAGCGTGATGCCGAATGGATGGGCAAGGTCTATGCCGCCTTGGGGATGACGACGGGCGTGATCTACCCGCAACAGCCCGACGAAGAGAAGAATGCCGCCTACCAGGCCGACATCACCTATGCGACCAACAACGAGCTCGGGTTCGACTATCTGCGCGACAACATGAAATCCGAACTCGACCAGATGCACCAGCGCGGCCACCACTATGCGATCGTCGACGAGGTTGATTCGATCCTGATCGACGAGGCCCGCACGCCGCTGATCATTTCCGGCCCGTCGCAAGACCGCTCGGAGCTCTACGTGACCATCGACAAGATCATCCCCGAGGTTCAGGACGATCACTTCACGCTCGATGAGAAAACCCGCAACGTCACCTTCACCGACGAGGGCAACGAGTTTCTGGAAACCCGGTTGCACGAACTGGGCTTGCTGCCCGAGGGCCAGACACTCTACGACCCCGAGAGCACCACGATCGTTCACCATGTGAACCAGGGCCTGCGCGCGCACAAGTTGTTCCAGAAAGACAAGGACTACATCGTCCGCAACGGTGAAATCGTGCTGATCGACGAATTCACCGGCCGGATGATGGCCGGTCGGCGGCTCTCGGAAGGTCTGCACCAGGCGATCGAGGCCAAGGAAGGCTGCAAAATCCAGCCCGAAAACGTCACCCTCGCCAGCGTGACCTTCCAGAACTACTTCCGCCTCTACGACAAGCTCGCCGGGATGACCGGCACCGCCCTGACCGAGGCCGAAGAGTTTGAAGACATCTACAAACTCGGTGTCGTCGAGGTGCCGACGAACCTGCCGATTGCGCGGATCGACGAGCACGACGCCGTCTATCGCACGGCGCAGGAGAAATACGCGGCCATCGTCGAGGAGATCAGGAAAGCTCACGAGAAGGGCCAGCCGGTGCTCGTGGGCACGACCTCGATCGAGAAATCGGAATACCTGTCGGATCTCCTGAAGAAAGCCGGCATCAAGCACAACGTGCTGAATGCGCGCCAGCACGAGAAGGAAGCCCAGATCGTGGCCGACGCGGGCAAGTATGGCGCCGTGACCATCGCCACCAACATGGCCGGCCGTGGCACCGACATCAAGCTGGGCGGCAATGTCGAATTCAAGGTGATGGAGGCCATTGCCGCCAACCCGGACGCCGACCCCGAAGAGGTGCGCACCCGCATCGAGGCGGAACATGCCGATGAGGAGCAAAGGGTGAAAGACGCCGGCGGCCTCTTCGTCTTGGCGACCGAACGCCACGAGAGCCGGCGGATCGACAATCAGCTGCGGGGCCGGTCGGGACGTCAGGGCGACCCGGGGCGCTCGTCGTTCTTCCTGTCTCTGGAAGACGACCTGATGCGCATTTTCGGCTCCGAACGGCTCGACAAGGTTCTCTCCACGCTCGGGATGAAAGAGGGCGAGGCCATCGTGCACCCTTGGGTGAACAAGAGCCTCGAGCGGGCGCAGGCCAAGGTCGAAGCCCGCAACTATGACATCCGCAAACAACTGCTGAAATTCGATGACGTGATGAATGACCAGCGCAAGGTCATCTTCAGCCAGCGTCTCGAAATCATGGAAGCGCATGACCTCTCCGACGTGACTCAGGACATGCGCCACCAGGTGATCGATGATCTGGTTGACGCCTACATGCCGCCCAAGACCTACGCCGAGCAATGGGACACCGACGGGCTGCACCAGGCGGTGATCGAAAAGCTGAACCTCGACGTTCCCGCCGGCGACTGGGCCAAGGAAGAGGGCGTCGATGACGACGTGATCCGCGAACGGCTCTATGAAGCGTCCGACAAGCAGATGGCGGAAAAGACCGAGGCTTTCGGCCCCGAAACCATGCGGTCGATCGAGAAGCAGATCCTGCTTCAGGCGATCGACGGCAAGTGGCGCGAACATCTGTTGACGCTGGAACACCTGCGTTCGGTGGTTGGGTTCCGGGGCTATGCCCAGCGCGACCCGCTGAACGAATACAAGACGGAAGCCTTCCAGCTGTTTGAAGGGATGCTCGATTCGCTGCGCGCCGAGGTCACCCAGAAGCTCGGTCAGGTGCGGCCGATGACGCAGGAAGAGCAGGAGCAAATGATGCAGCAAATGCTCCAGCAACAGCAGGCATTGGCCGACGCGCAGCGCAAGGCGGCGGAAAAGGTGCTTGGGCCGGGAGCCGACCTTCCGAAGGGCGTGGCCATTGCCGGGTTTGACGAGAATGACCCCAAGACCTGGGGAAATCCGGGCCGCAATGATCCCTGCCCCTGCGGATCGGGCAAGAAGTTCAAGCATTGCCACGGCGCATTCTGACGGCATGAAAACTTTGTGGCGCCGGGGCACAAGCCGCGGGCCACGCCGTGGCACGATCATGGCGAGCGCTGGGCGAAGCGCCGGTAAACCCACGTATCTCAAGGGTTTAGACGGATTTCGCAAATCGAAACAAAACCGGAAATAGCCACCTTCTGTTCATTTCTTCGGCGCAAAGCTGCGGGAAACTGCATGCCGACGGAAAGAAAAGGAGATCGTCATGATCGCCGATCTGAAGGCCAAAGTGGCAGGACTGGACAAGAAGCGGGTCTACACCGCCGTAGCTGCGTTGCTCATCGCGGGCGCGGCGGGGCAATTCATGCAGCGCAGCGCGAATGAACCCGCGCCGCGCGCAAGTGGCCCGGTGATCGCAGGCGCAATTTCGATGCCGCCAACGCCGCCGCAAGCGGCCCGGCCGGCCGAGACCAGGGCGGAAGACCTGTTCGCCACGGCACCGGCTGTCGAAGAGACGCCCTCCGCTCTGCCCGACGCGGATGCCGTTCATGTTGCGGAAGTGACCCGCGGTGAGGGCACGCCGCTCTTTGGGATCGGCGATGCGACCCCGGCTCAGCCCGAGGCCGTCGCGATTCAGGCGGATGCCGAAGCCGAACCGGCGCCGGTGACCGCCACTCAGCCCGATCGGCTCGCCGCACTCGACGACGCCGCGCAGATTGCGGTGCCGCCCGTGGCGCCTGCGCCCGAGTCGCGCGCGGCCGCCTGCGATATCTCCTTTGAGGCCGAG
Organism: Paracoccaceae bacterium; assembly: GCA_024763335.1. Classification (GTDB taxonomy): domain Bacteria; phylum Pseudomonadota; class Alphaproteobacteria; order Rhodobacterales; family Rhodobacteraceae; genus Sinisalibacter. The sequence continues at coordinate 6,600 of JANTFS010000111.1, forward strand.
CCGCAGGCCGGCGCGCTTGTGGCGGTGACGATCGAGGCGCCCTGCAATTCCGGTGAAGACGTCGATCTTGCCCAGGCCGGTCTGAAATTCTCCGAACAGCTTGGGCCTGACGGGAGCCTGTCCATCATCGTGCCCGCGATGGAAGAAACGGCTGTCTTCAGCGCGCGCTTCGCGGATGGAACCGTGCGGGCCACCGAGGCGACCGTGACGGATTTCGCCGATTTCGAACGCATGGCGATCGTCTGGCAAGGGGCCACCGGCCTGCAATTGCACGCGCTGGAAAACGGCGCCTCCTACGGTGAACCCGGGCATATCTGGGCCGAGCACCCGGGAACGACCGAGGCCGCGCTGGAGGGTGCGGGCGGGTTCATCTCGGTGCTGGGAAGCACGTCTTCGGGGTATGCGGCAGACGTCTACACCTACCCGGCCACGCTCATGCAAAACGGCGCTGAACCGGATGTTTCGATCGAGGCTCAGGTGATGGAAAACACCTGCGGCTCCAAGATCGAAGGCATGATCCTGCGCAGCAATCCTTTCGGGGCGCCCAACATCGAAGAGCTTTCGATGGCCGTGCCGGGTTGCGATGCGGTTGGCGAATATCTGGTGTTGAAAAACCTGCCGCAAGACCTGAAACTCGCCCGCAACTGAAGCAGGGCCGGGGGTCTTGAATGATATTCCTGCGTGCGGCGATCTTCGCCGCACTTTTCCTTTTCGCCGCACAGACTGGCGCGCGCGCCAATGATGTGACGCTCACCTCGCGCGACGGGTCGCTCGAAATCTCCGGCATGCTTCTGGGCTTTGATGGGGAGTTCTACCGCGTCGATACCGAGTTTGGGATCCTGACCGTTGATGGCTCGGGCGTGAATTGCGAGGGCCCCGCCTGTCCGACGCTTGGCACCTATGTCGCGCGGTTCACCTTGTCCGGCGCCCGGTCGATGGGGGAGGTTCTGCTCCCCGCCATGATCGAGGGATTCGCTCTCAATTCGGGTTACGCCTTGGTGCGGGAACAGCTGCCGGGCATCGGGTTGGTCTACCGGCTCTATGACAAGTCGGGCGGCACTCAGGCGGGCGAGATCACCATCCGGCTCACCTCGTCGGCCGAGGGCTTTGCCGATTTGCTGAGCGAGCAGGCCGACATCGTGCTTTCGCTTCGGCAGGTCTCCTCGCGCGAACGCAATCTTGCGCGCGATGCCGGCCTTGGTGATCTGCGCGGCCTGCGGCAGTTCCGGGTGATCGCGCGCGACGCGCTTGTGCCGATCGTCGCACCTGGCAACCCGGTGCGGCGGCTCACGCTCGCGCAGCTTGCCGACATCTATGCCGGGCGGATCACCCGATGGTCGGAGCTTGGCGGCGAGGACGCGCCGATCACGCTGCACCTGAGCGATCCCGAGGCCGGCATGGGCCGGTTGTTCATTGATCAGGTTCTCAAGCCGCGGGGCGCGCGGCTCGCCGAGACGGTGCTGGTGCACGGATCATTGCGCGGCCTGAGCGAAGCGGTCGCGGATGACCCGTTCGGGATCGGGGTATCCACCTTCTCGCGGTCGCGTCTGTCCGACGTTGTCACATTGACGGGTGCCTGTTCCTTCGAGGTGGCGGCCAGCCAGGCCTCGATCAAGGCCGGAGATTATCCGCTGACCGAGCCGATGTATCTTTACCTGCCAGCTCGGCGCCTGCCCAAGCTGGCGCGTGATTTTCTGGCCTACGTGCGGTCCGGCAGCGCCCAGCTGGTGACACGCCGCACCGGCTTCGTGGATCAGGCCTTCACCGAGGTGCCGGTCGACGCACAGGGCACGCGGTTTGCCAATGCAATTCGCGCCGCCGGCCCCGAGGTGAGCCTTGAGGAATTGCAACGGATGATGCGGCTTTTCGTTGGAAAGAAGCGGGTCACGCTCACCTTCCGGTTCGTCGGCGGCTCAACCGTGCTGGACGCGCCATCCCGCGCGAATGTCGCGCTTCTGGCGGCGGCGCTGGAGGCGGGCGAGTTCGATGGCCGCCGCCTGTCATTCGTCGGGTTCAGCGATGGCGAGGGCCCCGCCGAGCAAAACCGGATCCTGTCAATACGCAGGGCCGAGGCGGTATTGTCGGCAGTCCTTGGCGAAACGGAGGTTTTCGACGGAGAGAACGTTGCCATCATCACCGATGGTTTCGGCGAGGCCCTGCCGATGGCGTGCGACGACACGGGTTGGGGCCGGAACGTCAACCGCCGTGTCGAGATCTGGGTGGACTGACGGTCAGAGCAGGCCCGACTCCCTCAAGCTGACTTCTGCCGATCTGCCGATCACCAGATGATCGTGAAGCGTAATATCCAGCGCCTCGACCGCGGCACGAATGCGCTCGGTCATCGCGATGTCGCCCTGCGAAGGCGTCGGGTCGCCGGAAGGATGGTTGTGAACGAGGATGAGCGCCGACGCGTTCAGCTCCAGCGCCCGTTTCGCCACCTCGCGGGGATAGACGGGCACATGATCGACGGTGCCGCGGGCCTGTTCCTCGTCGGCGATGAGGGTGTTGCGCCGGTCGAGAAACAACACCCGGAAATGCTCGATATCCCGGTGCGCCATCGTTGTGCGGCAATAATCCAGAAGCGCATCCCACGACGAAATCACATCACGGCGGATGACCCGGGCCCGGGTGAGGCGCTGGGCCGCGGCCTCGATGATCTTGAGCTCCTGAACGACCGAGTCGCCCACGCCGG
>JANTFS010000112.1 GCA_024763335.1 Paracoccaceae bacterium
CTCTCAAGGCGGGATCACGTTGCGCTCTTCGTCTCCCGGGATTTTGAGGTCGATCCGTCGAAAAAGACCTGGGAAATCGCCGAAGTCGCCTTCTTTTCTCCCGACGATTTGCCGAGCGACACTGATCCGGGGACGAAGCGGCGCATTGACGAATATTTTGAGGGGCGAGACATTTCGAGCGATTGGTAACATACCATTCGCCCGGCATGGCCATGTTTTGGAGTGAGATGTGCGCGATACGTTGAGTAATCTTTCGAGGCCGGCGAAGATCGCCCTTCAGATCGGCTTTGACGCCGTGGTGGTGGTCTTCGCGTTCGCCGCGGCGCACGTTTTGGACGCCGGAACGGTTGGAGACGGACTTGCTCAGGTCAACTGGGTGGAAGCGGCCATCGGGGTGCCTTTGGCCACAGCGGCTCTTTATGCCCTCGGTGCGTATCGCTCCCTCATCCGGTTCACATCGGCCAATACGCTTGCGGTGATGGTGTTGGGGGCAGTGCTTTCGACCGCAGCCCTTGTCGTGGCGTCGTTCCTCATCGGATCCCCGATAACCTGGGTTGTCGCCGTCACCTTTTTCCTGCTCTTTACCGGCGTGACCATCGGCAGCCGGTTCCTGTTACGGTCCTATTTTCGCTCGACGATTTCACAAAGCGGCAAGAACGTCGTGATCTACGGCGCGAAAGATCTCGGGCGCCAGCTCCTCACGTCGCTTCAGCAGGGGGTCGAATACCATCCCATCGCCATGCTTGATGACAGCAAGGACCTGCAGGGGCTGACGATTGGCGGCGTTCCGATTCATTCCCCCTCCGATCTGCAAGTCATCGCATCCGGCGCGGGCGTCGAGATCGTGTTCATCGCCATGAGCGAGGTTTCGCGGCAGGCCAAGAACGAGTTGGCGGAGATCCTGAAATCAACGCCAATCGAAGTCATGAGCATTCCGTCCGTGCGCGACATCCATTCGGGCCGTGCGAAGATCACCGACTTCAGGGAAGTGCGTATTGAAGACCTCCTCGGACGTACTCCGGTCCCGGCGAACCCCAAACTCCTGCGGGCAACCACGCAAGACAAAACGGTTCTCGTGACGGGAGCGGGCGGGTCGATCGGAAGTGAAATCTGCCGACAGCTTCTGAAAACCGCGCCGAAAAAACTCATCCTGTTCGACCACTCGGAATTCGCGCTCTATGCCTTGGAACGGGAGCTCGCGGGCCTTTCGGCAGAGACAGGTGCGCAGGTCGAGATCGATGTCGTCCTGGGAAGCGTCTGTGACCAACGGCTCGTGGCCGAGGCGTTCCAGGTGCGTGACATCGACACGGTGTTCCACGCCGCCGCCTACAAGCATGTGCCAATGCTGGAGCACAACATCCTGTCCGCAATTGAGAACAATGCGTTTGGGACCGCGAATGTCGTTGCCGCGTCGGTTGAGGCCGGCGTATCACATTTCACCTTGGTCTCGACGGACAAGGCTGTCCGGCCCACCAATGTCATGGGGGCGACAAAGCGTTTGGCGGAACTGATCTGCCAAGCGCAGGCGGACATCCAGAACACGACCAAGATCTCAATGGTGCGCTTCGGAAACGTCCTTGGATCGTCCGGATCCGTGATTCCGTTGTTCAAGAAACAGATCGCCGCCGGCGGCCCTGTGACCGTGACGCACAAGAATATCACGCGTTACTTCATGACCATTCCCGAAGCATCCCAACTCGTGATCCAATCGTCTGCCATGGCGCGCGGGGGTGACGTTTTCCTGCTGGATATGGGCGAGCCGATCGCCATCGTGGATCTTGCGAAATCGATGATCCGGTTGTCGGGGTTCGAGCCGTTCGTTTCATGGGAAAAAGGGGCGGATGCGAAGCCAACGGCCGATGAAATCGAAATTGTTTTCACCGGCCTCAGGGATGGCGAAAAGCTCTACGAAGAGCTTCTGATTGACGCTGATGCTCGGCCGACGGAGCATCCGCGCATCATGATGGCTCAAGAAAACAAGCTTGAGATCCGTGAGCTGGAAATCGAACTCCAGACGCTCAAGACCTGTATCGAGCAACGCGACGAGGCTCTCGCGCTTGCGACGCTGAAAAAGTTGCCGCTGGAATATGCAGCAACGGAAATGGCCGTGGCCTGAGGGCGATCGACGGCTGTTCGTGCTGCTCAGACGTGCGGGCGAGCCGTCAGGCACCATCCGCATACACCGGCGTTAGGGCGAGGAAGGTGGGCCGTGCACCGCCGGCGGAGCAGGCGCTACACATCGTGACCGGCACATTTTCTGGGTCACACGAAAACTCCGCGCATCTGCCGGTTGCTCCACTTGCGCCAAGTGGCGTTTCAATCCAGCGGCTCAAAGGTCGCTTGGATGATGATTCAGTGGCGGGCCAAATCGACGGGACATCTCGCGTTGCATTGTTCACGAAGGGTGGGGTTGTCAGACGTGGGATGAATGATTTGCGGGCGGCGCGCGAAGTTGTGCTTTCGAATTGTGCGCCGGGCGTCAGAAAACTGTAACGTCGGAAAGATATGGGTGCCTCACTTGATTGGAATCGGGGCGCACGTTAAGGGTGTCCTGACGCGGGGGTGTGCCATCATGTGCTGTTCGGGGCCACGCACCGCCGTGATTTGAAAGTAATTTGATCGTAATTCCGACGCGGGGGCGTTGCGTGGTGTCAGTGTTTGCCATTCCCGACCAACAGGTCTACCTTTCTTTGCTTGCCGCATTCCTTGTGTCCTTTGGCCTCGGTCTGCTCCTGATCCGGTTTCGCAAGCACATCGAGCGCTTCTCTCGCGCCCGAAACGACCACGCCGCGGTGCAGGCCTCGCACACCGGCGATCCGCTGCGGCTTGGCGGCGTTGCGGTCACGGCCGGGCTGGTATTCGGGGCCTGGCTGTTGAGCGGGCGGTCTTCCGGGGCCTACACGCTTTTCCTGCTCGCAACCGTCGTTCCGGTCTTCGCGGCGGGGCTGTGGGAGGATCTCGGACATGGCGTGTCGCCGGCCGGGCGTTTTCTCGCGGCGGTTTTCGCGGCGTCGATGGCGGTGGCCCTGCTGGGGCTGTGGGTGACGCGCGGCGACGCCTGGGGGCTCGACGGGATCATGGGGTTTGCCCCCGCCGCGGTGTTCTTCACGATCGTCCTCGCGGCGCTGTTTTGCCACGCGGTGAACCTGATCGACGGGATGAACGGGCTGGCGGCGACGGTGGTGATATTCTCCGCCCTCGGCATCGCCTACGTGGCCGGCGAAGCGGGTCTGACGCAGATCTCTGTTCTGGCCCTGCTGCTGGCCTCGGCGGCCTTCGGCTTTCAGCTTCTCAACTGGCCCTCGGCGAAACTTTTCCTCGGTGATGCGGGCGCCTATGGCCTGGGGCATATCCTCGTCTGGCTCGGGATCTCCGTGATCGCGCTGGCCCCGGATGTTGCGGTGCCGGCGGTGATCCTGCTCCTGTTCTACCCGTTTGCCGATACCTTCCACACCGTCACCCGGCGGGCGCTGGAGCACAAGAAGATCACCGAACCCGACCGGATGCATCTGCATCAGAAGATCCGGCGCGGTCTTGAGATCGTCTGGATCGGTCGGGGGCGCCGCGAGGTGTCCAACCCTCTCACGACCGTTGTGATGCTGCCAATCACCGCGGGACCGGTGTTGACCGGCGTGCTCGTCTGGCACCAGCCGGCGCTCGCCTGGGCGGCGCTTCTGGCCTTTGTCGGGCTGTTCGCGGGGCTGCATCTGGCGATCACCGCCCTTGCGAAGCGTTATCGCAAGCCGATTCAGATGGCCGGCGAACTTCCGGGCATGGCGGGGTTCGGCGGGCTGGACAGCTCCAACCCGGCGGTTGAAGTGTCGCGCTATTCGGGGCCGTTCATCCAGGACAGCCTTGCCGTGCAGGTCATCATCTCGCGCAGCTCAAAGACGGCGCCTTGGCGGCTGATGACGGAAGCCGACAACGCGCAGGATCAGGTCTGGAGCGAAGAATTCGACACCGATGGCGCGGCCTGGGCGTTCTTCCTGGCGCAGGTCGAGCAGCGTGGCGTGGCGGCGATGATGGGGTCGCGGCTGCGCTCGGAGCCCGGGCGTCGGCACCACCACGGCTTCGTTGAAAGCTCTGCCTGACCGGGGGTGCTGCCCGCGCTCGCGGCGCTGATCCCCCGCCGAAGGCCTGCGGCCCCCAGGGTGCGCCACCGCCGCATCGCGGGCGATCAGATCTCGCAACTCAGACCCAGCCCCGGCGCGATGATCGCTGCTTGCGCTTGCGGGCTCTGCGCGCGCTGCCGCCCATCGGGCGGGTTACAGCCCTTGCAGGGACGCGGCGGCGGCCGCGCTGGCGCCGCCGGAGGCGCGCAGGGCGCGCAGCTCCTCGCTGGTGACCTTCACCGCTTCGCGGATCTGGTCCTCGGTGTGCAGGGACGAGAAGAAGAAGCGCAGCCGCGCGGCCTTCTGCGGCACCGCAGGGTAGATGATCGGCAGCGCATTGACCCCGCGCGCAAGCATCGCCTCGGATAGCTGGGCGGCGAGCAGCGAGTCGCCAATCACCACCGGCACGATCGCATAGGGTTCTGCCGTGCCGGTATCGAGCCCGGCTTCCCGCGCGAGCTTGAGAAACAGCGCGGTGTTGCGCTGAAGCTTTTCCACCCGTTCGGGCTCGGCGTGCAGGATGTTCAGCGCCTCGAGCGCGGCCGCCGCCAGCGCGGGGGCCAGACCCACCGAGTAGACGAACCCCGAGGCGTTGCCCCGCAGAAGCTCGATCAGCGCCGTCGAGCCACAGATATAGCCGCCGGTCGAGCCGAGGGTCTTCGACAGGGTGCCCATCCAGATGTCGACATCCTGCGGATTGATCCCGGCCAGTTCGAAGGCGCCCTGTCCGGTCTTGCCCAGAGTGCCGAGCCCGTGGGCATCGTCGACCATCAGCCAGCAGCCGTAACGGCGCTTGAGCTCGATGATCTCGGCGAGCGGCGCGGTGTCGCCGTCCATCGAGTAGAGCCCCTCGACCACGATCAGCGCGTTGCGATGACGGTCGCGCTCCTCGGCCAGAACCTTCTCCAGCGCCGCGACGTCGTTATGCGCAAAGCTGCGCCGGGTCGCGCCGGAGAGCTTGGCGCCGACCAGCACGCTGTTGTGGATCAGGCTGTCGTGGACGATCAGATCGCGCTTGTCCATCAGCTCGCCGATGGTGGTGACGTTGGTGGCGTGGCCGCTGACAAACGCCAGCGCCGCCGCGGTGCCATAATGGCGCGCGAGCGCGGCCTCGAACTCGCGGTGGATCGGGCGTTCGCCCGAGACGATCCGGCTTGCCGAGGGCGAGACGCCATATTTGTCAATCGCGCGGTGGGCCGCCGCGGAGGGGCGGGGGTCGTTGTTCAGGCCGAGGTAGTCGTAGGACGAGAAATTGATCACCTCGCGCCCGTCGATCACGGTGGTGGCACCGGCCCGGCCTTCATTGGCGTGGTTGAACGGGTTTCCCACGCCCAACATCTCGGAGAGGCTCTGGAGCTTCTCCATCGTTTGGTAATCCTCGAGCTGCTCGAAGGGCATCGCCTCGCGCACTTCCGGTGCGGCCGAGCGTTGCCGTGCACCGCGCCGGCGCGCCGAGGCCCGGCCTGTGACAACCAGTTTGTCCAGTTCGTCGCGGTTGGTCACGTTGTCTCCTTCCCGTCGTCCCGCCTCACCGCCGGTGATCAGCCGACGGCGTCGGCCTCGCCCGGGGCTGCATGCTTGGCGAGCACCGACATGGCGGCCGCTTCCGATCCAGCCTCTTCGCCCTCCGCAGATTGCAGGTGATCGACGATCTTGCGGGCGATCTGCGTGATGCTCAGGGTATCGGCGATGAGCGATACCGGCACACTGTCGCCGAAAGACTGCTCGAGGGAAAGCCCCAGTTCCACCGCCATCAGCGAATCCACGCCGATCTTTTCGATCGCGGTGTTGGTGTTGATCGAGCTTTCCGAAACCCGCAGAATGTTGGCGATCCGCTCGGAGAGGAAGGCAACGAGGCGGGCCTCGGCCTTCCTGCGCGGCAGCTGTTTCAGCTCTTCGACAAGGTTGTCGCCGCCGGAATCCTCGCCTTCGCGCGCCTTGAGCATCCGCAGGACGCGGTAGCCCGGTTCGCCCAGCGTGCGCAGGGTCCGCGACAGGGCGCCCCAGCGCATGTTGGAAACGTATTGCACCGGGTCGGGGTCGACGCCGGGGGCGAGGAGCCGGTCGAGCGCGTCGGTCAGGTGGCGAGCGGTGAAGGCGACGTCGCCGGTGGCGCGTTTGATCAGCGCCGCCTGCTGCGCTTCGCGCGCGACGTAGCCGGCATCGACGACGGCGCCCCAGCCGACGGCCAGACCGGGCAGGCCGGCGGCGCGCCGGTCGCGCGCGATGCCTTCGAGGTAGCCGTTTGCAGCCACGTAGGCCGATTGCCCGTGGTTGCCGAACATCGCTGCGACCGAGGAGAACAGCACGAAGTAGTCGAGCGCGTCGTCGCGTGTCAGCCGGTCGAGATTAGCCCCGCCGGTGATCTTGGCCGGCAAGGTCCGGGCCAGGCTCTCGGGGGTGAGCGCGGTCATCGGCATGTCTTCGAGCACCATGGCGGAGTGGATCACGCCGCGGATCGGCCCCTCGGCGCGCAGCTCTTCGAGCAGCGCCGCGAGCGCGTCGGGGTCGGCGATGTCGCAGGCCGCGAGCCGGACCGAAACGCCCTGCGCGCGCCAGGCCTCGATGCGCGCCGCGGTCTCTTCATTGGGCTCTGCCCGGCGTCCGACGAGGACGAGGCTGCGCGCGCCGCGCCGGATCAGCCAATCGGCCACTTCGAGCCCGAGGCCGCCAAGCCCGCCGACGATCATATGCGCGCCTTCGGGGTTGGCGGCGAAGCCCGGCAGGCCGGCGCCCGGCGCTGGCAGCGCGCCTTGCCGGGCCGGGCGCACCACGATCTTGCCGATGTGGCCCGAGCTTTGCATCAGGCGGAACGCGTCGATCACCCGCCCGCTCTGGAAGCTGCGGAACGGGATCGGCCGCAGCTTGCCGGCATGGAAGCCGTCGAGCATGTCGGCGAAGAGGCGCTTGCCGAGCACCGGGCGCGCCGCGATGAGTTGGTCCACGTCGATGCCGAAATAGGTGATGTTTTCTTTCAGCGGACGCAGGCCGATCAGCGTGTTGGCGTAGTAATCCTGCTTGCCCAGCTCAAGGAAGCGGCCGAACGGCGCGATGCAGTTGAGCGATTTCTCCATCGCCTCGCCGGCGAGCGAGTTGAGCACCACGTCGACGCCGCGCCCGTCGGTCATTTCCATGACCCGTTCGGCAAAGCTCAGGCTGCGGGAATCGAGGATGTCGGTCACCCCCGCCGCGCGCAGCAGCGCCCGCTTGACCGGCGAGCCGGCCGTCGCGATCACCCGCGCCCCGGCGTTCTGGGCAATCTGGATCGCCGCCAGGCCGACGCCGCCGGCGCCGCCGTGGATCAGCACGGTTTCGCCCTCCGACAGGGCCGCCATGTGGATCAGCGCGTAATGGGCGGTGAAGAAGGGCACCGGGATTGCCGCCGCCGCCTCAAGCCCGATGCTCTCGGGCAGGCGGGCGACGAAATCGGTCGACAGGGTGCGGTGCGAGGCAAAGCTCGCCGGGCCGAAGGCCACCACCGGATCGCCAACCGCCAATCCCTCGACGCCCTCGCCGACGCGCACCACCGTGCCGGCGCATTCCATGCCGAGCGTCGGGCCGGCAAAGCCCTTCTCCAGCGCTTCTTCGGGCAGGAGCCCCATCGCCCACATCACGTCGCGATAGTTGAGACCGGTGTAGCCCACCTCGATCTCGACCTCGCCCGCCTTCGGCGCCTCGCGTTCGAAGGCGGTCCATTGCAGCTCGTCGAGACCGCCCGTCACCGGCGGCGGCAGGATGGCACCAAGATCGGCGCCCGATTGCAGCCGCTTGGGCAGACCGCGCACGATCCGCAGGCCGTGGCTTTGGTGCTCGGAGAGGATGACCTCGGCTTCCTCGGACTCGCGCGCCATCCTGTCGGCAACCCGGGCGGCGAGCGTGTCGCCGGTGAGCCCCTCGGACAGGTCGATCGCCAGCCGTTGCAGCTCGGGGTATTCGTTGGTCATGACCCGCAGCGCATCCCAGCTCGCCACCTGCAACGGGTCCGAGGCCCGCGCCGGGGGCTGGCCGGTGCCGCCGGGCAGGATCGCCACCAGCCGCGCCGGGCCGCTGCCCAGCTCGGCTGCAAGATCGCGCAGGAAGAGCAGGCGCGCGGCGGTAATGTCGGCCGCCGCCGAGCCAGCGCTGTCGGCGCCGGGCTGGCCATAGAGGATCACCGTCGCGGCCGCAGCCGCGGCGTCGCCGGGCCGGGCGATGCGCATCGCGGCGCCGGGCACATCGCTCACCTGCGGGTGGTCGTCTCCGGCCACCAGCGCCGCGACGAGGGCCTGAAGCTGCGGATCCACCGCCGGCTTTTGTGCGGCCCGCGCCGGTGAACCGGCGACCAGCAGCGTGGCGATGCCGAACCCGTCGGGCAGATCGGCGACCTGCGGATCGGTCAACCCGCCGGCGGCGACCATCTGCGCCAGATCCTCGGGCAGGGGCAGGCGCGAGATCGGCTGTCCCTCGGCATCGGTGCCGGCAAACCAGTCGGGATCGAAGCCCTGGACGAGATCGCCGAAGTCGCTCGCCGCCTCGGCGGTGACGGCAAGCCGTCCGCCCGGCGCCATCCGTTCGGCCAGCGATTTGACCAGATCCTCGGCGTCCTTGGCCTTGTCGAGCGTGCCCGGGACCAAGATGAGATCGAACTGGTCCGAACAGGTGGCAAGCTCCACCCGGGTCACCCGCTCCGGCGGCAGGGCAACGGCGGCGCCTTCATCGCCACGGCAGGGCGCGACCACTTCGGTCAGGACCGCCTGATCGAAGGCGGGCAGATTGATCAGGTCGGGCAGCAACCGGGCCGTGCCGTCGCTCACCTCGGCAATGCGCAGCTGGGCCCCTTCGGGCCAGCGGTCGGCCAGTTCGGCGGCCAGCCGGACGAGCAGTTGGTTACGGCGTGCCGCGAAGACCGACCCCTCGGTGAAATTGACCAGCGCCTCACGGCCGAACACCGCCGTCTTGCTGTCGGGCGCCGCCAGCAGCAAGTCATCGAGACCGGTGGCGAGCCGGGCCAGCAGTGCGGCCTCCGAGCCGAGATCGGGGCGGCGCGCAAGCAGGCTGCCGACCAGCTCGGCCGGGGCCGGCGCGTCGGGGTCTTCCGGCGCCAGCCGCCAGCCGCCGTCGACCGGTTCGGCAAGGCCGGCACGCAGCAGGACGCCCATCGCGCTGTGGAAATAGTCGCTGGCGTCGTCGCCGGG
>JANTFS010000113.1 GCA_024763335.1 Paracoccaceae bacterium
GGCGCCGACGACATCGACCGCGAGATTGCCGAACGCGACATCGCCCCGCTGCCGGCCGACCTGCGCGCGGATTTCGACGCGGTGGTGGGCGCGGCGACGGACGAGGCGACGCTGACCATCCCCGACAGCCGCTGGTCGCATTCCGGGGGGCGCGACGGCGCGCGGCATTCCGAGCACCTCGGCCATATCCTCGTCGAGATGCAATGGCTCCAACGCGCCTACCCGGACGCGGTGTGGTGATGAGACGCGCGCCGCGGGCCGATTTCCGCAGCGGAAATCGACACGGAAAACGCGCGTTTTCCGTGCCCCGGTCGGAGAAGACGAGATGAGCAAGCCGTCGGTCAAAGAAGTCTGGTCCTGGCTTGGCGAGGTGCCGGACCCGGAGATCCCGGTGATCTCTCTCGTCGATCTGGGCATCATCCGCGCGGTGGGCTGGGACCATGAGACGCTTGTCATCACCGTCACCCCCACCTATTCGGGCTGCCCGGCCACCAGCCTGATCGAGATGGAGATCGAACGCGCCATCTACGCGCATGGGATCGAGGCGGTCAGGATCAAGCGCCAGATCTCACCGCCCTGGACCACCGACTGGATCACCCCAGAGGGGCGCGAAAAGCTTGAGGCCTATGGCATTGCGCCGCCTGACCCCGCCGGCGGACCGCAGCAATGCCCCCATTGCGGCAGCCGCAACGTGGAGCGGATCAGCCAGTTCGGCTCCACCCCCTGCAAGGCCCAGTGGCGCTGCAAGGACTGTCTCGAGCCGTTCGACTATTTCAAATGCATCTGAGGGACCCGATGGCACGATTTCGCAAGCTGACCGTGACGGATGTTCACAACACCATTCGCGACGCCGTCGTGGTGACGCTGCAGCCCGAGCCGGGCGAAGAGGCGGTTTTCGATTTCATCCCCGGCCAGTATCTCACCTTCCGGCGCGACTTCGACGGCGAGGAGCTGCGGCGCTCCTACTCGATCTGCTCGGGCCGCGGCGAGGGCAAGCTGCAGGTCGCCGTCAAGCGTGTCGAAGGCGGCGCCTTTTCCAACTGGGCCAATGACGAACTCAAGCCCGGCGCGGTGCTCGAGGCGATGGCGCCGATGGGCAATTTCCACACCCCGCTCGACCCGTCTGCCCGCAAGCACTACCTCGGCTTTGCCGGCGGCTCGGGGATCACGCCGGTTCTGTCGATCCTCAAGAGCGTGCTCGCCGAAGAACCGGGCAGCGAGTTTACCCTCGTCTATGCCAACAAGGCGGTCAGCTCGATCATGTTCCGCGAGGAGCTCGAAGACCTCAAGAACCGCTACATGGGGCGGCTCACGGTGCTGCACATCCTCGAAGAAGATGCGCAGGAGATCGAGCTTTTCACCGGCCTCGTGGACGAGGCCAAGTGCAAGGCGCTTTTCGAGCACTGGATCGACATCGAGAGCGTCGATACCGCCTTCATCTGCGGCCCCGAACCGATGATGCTCGCCATCGCCAAGGCCCTGCGCGATCATGGGCTGACTGACGCCCAGATCAAGTTCGAGCTCTTCGCCTCGGCCCAGCCGGGCCGGCTGCCGCGCAAGGCGGTGGCCAAGGGCAGCAAGGCCGGAAAGGGCACCGAGGCCACGATCACCCTCGACGGCGCCTCGCGCACCATCACCATGGACCGCGAGACCTCGGTGCTCGACGCTGCCCTCGCCCATGACATCGACGCGCCCTTCGCCTGCAAGGCGGGCGTGTGTTCGACCTGCCGGGCCAAGGTCACCGAGGGCGAGGTCGAGATGCATGCCAACCATGCGCTGGAGGATTACGAGGTCGAGCGCGGCTATGTGCTCACCTGCCAGTGCTATCCGCTCACCGACCGGGTGGCGGTCGATTACGACCAGTAAGCCAGCAAGGAGGCGGCAATGAAGATCGAAGACTATCTCGCCCAGGGCGGTGTCCTGTCCTCGCCCGACAATGCGCCGCCGCGCTACCGCGCCGAACTGCTGCGCCTGATGGCCACCTTCGTCGACAGCGAGCTTGCCGCGGCGGCGGGCTTTGCCGACATGATCAACGCCGGCCCCGGTATTCCCGAGCGCATCGCCGCCGCCCGCATCGTGATGGAAAAAACCGAAAACGCCGGGCGCGTGCTGCGCATCATGGGCGATTTTGGCGCCAACACCGACCGCTACGTGGGCGCCCATCCATGGGCCGACCGGCTCGCGCGCGAGGCCGATATCGGCGCCACAAGGCGCGAGGGCGACATGCGGCTTTCGGTGTTCAACTACCCGCTCACCACATGGGCCGACTCGGTGGTGATGCATCTTCTGATGGGGCTTGCGGCCGAGGAACAGCTTGGCGAATTCTCGCGCGTCTCCTACGGACCGCTGGCCGAGGCCTTCCGCGAGATCGCCCCCATCGAGGCGGCCCATACCCTCTCGGCCCGCAAGGGGCTCGAGCATCTCATCGACACCGGCACCGACCGGGCGGCGCTCCAGGCCAGCGTCGATTACTGGTGGCCGCGGGTCGCGGTGAGCTTCGGGCGCGAAGTGTCGTCGCGCGCCGCCACGCTCGGCGCCTTCGGGCTGCGCCACCAGACCAATGCCGAACTGCGCGGCTGCTGGGAGCGGCGCGCCGGCGCCGAGCTCGAAGGCCTCGGCCTCACCGCCCCTCAAGGATGATGCCATGACGATGAAAGTGCACAGCTTCGCCGCCGGCGCCTGGATCGCCCCCGGCGAGGGCGCCCGCCCCATTCACTCCGCGATAAGCGGAAAAGTGATAGCCGAGGCCGGCGGAAGCGCCCTCGACTTCGGCCAAATGTTGGATTTTGCCAAGTCGAAGGGCGGCCCCGCCCTGCGCGCCATGGGCTTTCACGACCGCGCCGCGATGCTCAAGCAGCTCGCGCTCTACCTCAACGAACGCCGCGACGCGCTCTATGAGATTTCCTATGACACCGGCGCCACGCTGGGCGATCACCGCTTCGACATCGACGGCGGCATTGGCACCCTCTTCGTCTATTCCTCGAAGGGGCGGCGCGAGATGCCCGACGGCAATGTCTATCTCGACGGCGGGCTGGAGCGCTTCGGGCGCGAGGGCAGCTTCCTCGGCCAGCATGTGGCCGTGCCGCTGCAAGGCGTGGCCGTCCATATCAACGCCTTCAACTTCCCCGTTTGGGGGATGCTGGAGAAGCTCTCCCCCTGCCTGCTGGCGGGCGTGCCGGCCATCGTGAAACCGGCCACGGCCACCTCTTACGTCACCGAAGCCGCGGTGCGGATGATCCTCGAAAGCGGCCTCCTGCCAGAGGGCGCGGTGCAGTTCATCGCCGGTAGCACGGGCGATCTGCTCGACAGGCTGGGGCCGCAGGACGTCGTGAGCTTCACCGGCTCGGCCGCCACCGGCACGATGCTGCGCGCCAATCCCAACATCGTGGCCAATGCGGTGCGCTTCGTGGCCGAACAGGACAGCCTCAACGCCTCGATCCTCGGCCCCGACGTGGCGCCGGGCAGCCCGGCCTTCGACATCTTCATCAAGGAGGTGCACCGCGAGATGACGGTGAAGGCGGGGCAGAAATGCACCGCCGTGCGCCGCATCATCGTGCCCGAGGCGCTCGAGCAGGCGGTGATCGAGGCGTTGTCGCTGCGGCTGGGCCAGACCGTGATCGGCGACCCGCGCGAAAAGGAGGTGCGCATGGGCGCCCTCGTCTCGGCCGCGCAGAAGGACGAGGTTCTCGCCAAGGCCGCGATCATCGGCGAAGAGGCCGCCCGCGTGTTTGGCGACCCCGACGACTTCGCGCTCGTCGGCAATGTCGATCGCGGCGCCTTCCTGCCGCCCCTGCTCTATCACTGCGCCGAGCCGGACACGGCGACAAAGGTGCACGAGACCGAGGCCTTCGGGCCGGTCTCGACGGTGATGCCCTACCGCGACCTTGCCCATGCCATCGAGATCGCCAACCGCGGCGCGGGCTCGCTGGTGGCCTCTGTGGTGACCGAATCGGGCGAGGTGGCGCGCGAGGTGGTGATGCAGGCCGGCCCGCTGCACGGGCGGCTCTATTTCAACAACCCCACCAGCGCGGCCGAGGCCACCGGCCACGGCGCGCCGATGCCGCACATGATCCACGGCGGGCCGGGGCGCGCGGGCGGCGGCGAAGAGCTTGGCGGGGTGCGCGGGGTGCTGCACTACATGCAGCGCACCGCGGTGCAGGGCTCGCCCGACCTTCTCACCGCGATCGGCGGGCGCTGGGTGCCCGGCGCGGCCGAGCGGCCGGCACCCGCCCATCCCTTCACGCGCCGCTTTGGCGAGCTCTCAATCGGCGAGACGATCCACACGAAGTCGCGCGAGATCACCCTCGAAGACATCGAGCATTTCGCCCATTTCACGGGCGACACCTTCTATGCCCACATGGATGAGGACGCCGCGGCGGCCAACCCGTTCTTCCCCGGCCGGGTGGCACATGGCTATCTGCTCCTGAGCTTTGCCGCGGGGCTTTTCGTCCAGCCCGACCCGGGGCCAGTGCTCGCCAATACCGGGCTCGACAACCTGCGCTTCCTCATGCCCGTGGTGCCCGGCGACAGCCTGAAGGTGCGCCTCACGGTCAAGCAAAAGACCCGCCGCACGGCGGATCATGGCGAGGTGCGCTGGCATGTGACGCTCTACAACCAGCGCGATGAGGTGGTGGCGGAATACGAGCTTCTTACCATGAACGCCTATTGACCCGATGGGCGCCGAAACCGCCATAGCCGTGCTGACCCAAGGGGCCGATCTGCGCACATGGTCGCTGATCGTCACGATTTTCGGCGACCTCGCGCGCGCCCCCGGCGCCGAGATCCCCGGGCCGGTCCTTTCGGCGATCACCGGGCGGATCGGGGTGAAGCCGGAAGCGATGCGCGTGGCGCTGCACCGGCTGCGCAAGGACAATTGGCTGACCTCGCGCCGCGACGGACGGGTCTCGTTCTACCGGCTGACCGATACCGGACGGACCGAATCGGAACGGGCGACAGGCCGCATCTATGCGCTGGATCGGGCGCCACCAACGCGCTGGCACATCCTCGTGGCCAATCCGAAACCGCCGCGCCAGCGGGGCGAGCCCGGCTGCGCGCCGGTGCCGGAGGCCTACATCCCCGTGGCGCCGGGCACGTGGCTCGGCCCCGGCCCCGCGCCGCAGGGCTGCGACAAGCTGTTCGCTTTCGAGGGACGGCCCGAACAGGTTCCCGACTGGCTGCGGCGCGATCTCCTGCCCGCGCCGCTTCAGGCCGCCTACGCGGCATTTTCCGGCAAGCTCGCAACCGCGGCGACGGCACTTGGCGCGGGGCCGGTTGCGCCGCTCGAGCGCGCCGTTCTGCGCGTGCTTGTCGTGCATGGCTGGCGGCGGCTGGTGCTGCGCCACCCCGATCTTCCCGACAGGTTCTTCCCCGACGATTGGCAGGGCCCCGCCGCCCGCAGCCATGTGGCCCACTGGCTCGCGCGCCTCGGAGAGCCCTCAATCAGCGAGATCGCGACCGTCGCCTCCTAGGCTGCCCGCAGCATGGACGCCACCGGTCGCGACACAGAGGTCGCAACACAACGGCGCGCAGCCCCGGCCCCGGAAAAACCCCGATGCCAACACGAATTAACCAGGTTTGGCCCCCGAATTGCCCTAATTCCGCGGCAGATTTGGGCCGACAGTGGATTGAAGACAGGCATTCAGGATGATCGCGAAATTTCTACGTGACGAAAATGGCGCCGTGACGGTGGACTACTCGGTTTTTCTCGGCGGGGTTGTCTGGATGGGCATGACCGTCGTCGGCGACGTGTCTGCGGCCATGATGTATGTCGGCCAGCAGGTCGACAACCAGTTGGTCTACGAGCGCATTTTCGAGGAAGTCTACGGCACGTCGAGCACCTCCGGTGCGTCGGGGGGTGGCGAGAGCGAGGATGACGAAGACACTTCGGCCGCCTTGGTTGAGGATGAGGACGAGGACTCCGACGACGACAGCGACCACGATGATGGTGATGACGACGACCATGACGACGATGATGACAGCGATGACAGCGATGACAGCGATGACAGCGATGACAGCGATGACAGCGATGACAGCGACGATTCGGATGATGGCCTTGGCAACCCCGGAAATGACAAGAACGTCGGCCGGGCCGGCGAAAACCCGAATGGCCGGGGCGGTTGGGGCTCGGGTTCACGCGGTCGCTCACGGTAAGCGCCCGCCCGCCGGCGCCTCATGGGCGCTGCGGGACGATCAGGGCCTCATGGCCGCCTGATTGGGAGAATGGTGCGGTCGAGAAGACTCGAACTTCCACGGGAGTTACCCCACAGCGACCTCAACGCTGCGCGTCTACCAATTCCGCCACGACCGCACTGTCTTGGCTTGGTGGGGGGCTATGTAGCGCCCCCAAACCGGGAAGCCAAGAGGGAAATTTGCCGATTTGACTATGTCGCCGCGCGGTGCAATCTGGCGGCATGACCGAGGCCCCCGCCCTGCCCCGGCCCGAGTGGCGCGTTGCCCGCGGGCTGACCGATTATGCCGCAGCCGTGGCCTTCATGGAGGCGCGGGCCGAGGCAATCGCACGCGGTGAGGCGGGCGAGCTGATCTGGCTGGTCGAGCATCCGCCGCTCTACACCGCCGGCACCTCGGCCAAACCCGCCGATCTCATCGACCCCGACCGTTTTCCCGTCTTTGAGAGCAAACGCGGCGGACAGTATACCTATCACGGCCCCGGCCAGCGGGTGGTTTATGTCATGCTCGATGTCGGCAAGCGCGGGCGCGACGTGCGCGCCTTCGTCAAGAGCCTTGAGAACTGGGTCATCGCGGCCTTGGGCGAATTCAACGTGAAGGGCGAGCTGCGCGCGGGCCGCGTGGGTGTCTGGGTCACCCGGGGCGACAAGCCCCTCGGCCCCGACGGCGCCCCGGCGGAAGACAAGATCGCCGCGATCGGGGTGCGTCTGCGGCGCTGGGTGAGCTTCCACGGGCTGTCGATCAACGTCGATCCCGATCTGGAGCATTTCTCCGGCATCGTGCCCTGCGGCATCACCGGGCACGGCGTGACCTCGCTCGTCGATCTCGGCCTGCCCGTGGCGATGGAGGATCTCGACGTTGCCCTGGAGCGGACTTTCGACGCTGCATTTTGAGAAATCCCGGCCTGCGACGACACGTCCTGTTGCCAAACTGACCGGTTGACCCATCATCGCCGCGAGGACATACATCGCGTGTGCCGGCGGAGGAGGATTGTGTCGGCACATGTTCACTGAATTGCCTGCGACATAACACCAGCACGAACCCGAAAGGACTGCGATGAAAACCATTCTCACCACCGCTGCCGCCCTTCTGGCCCTCTCCGGCACCGCCGCTTTTGCCGAAAGCGATGCCGCCCAGGGCGAGAAGGACTTCAAGAAGTGCAAGGCTTGCCACACCATCACCTCGCCCGATGGCGAAGTGATCGTGAAGGGCGGCAAGACCGGCCCGAACCTCTGGGGCGTGGTTGGGCGCACCGCCGGCACGCAGGAAGACTTCAAGCGCTACTCGGATGAAATGGTGCAGGCTGGCGCCGATGGCCTCGCCTGGACCGAGGAAGATATCGCCGCCTACGTGCCGAACGCCAGCAAGTGGCTGGCCGATCACGTGGGGGCCGAAAAGGTGCGCACCGCGATGACGCCGCAAAAGCTGAAAGACCCGACCGACGTCGCCGCCTACCTCGCGCAATTCGGCCCGGCGGAATAGGCTGACCCCGGGCAACCGCCCGAAAATTTGGTTCAGGAACGCGCCCGCCTTCTCGGTGGGCGCGTTTTTTTGCGCAGATTGACGCTGTGACAACTTGCCCCAGGCCGATTCCCCCTTTAAACACATTCGAAAAACTGGTTGCGACAGCTGGTCGCAGGCGGGAACACAATAAAGGGGAGACGTCCATGGCCGATGCAGCCATTCACGGGAGTGACCACCACGATGACCGCGGGTTTTTCACTCGCTGGTTCATGTCCACCAACCACAAAGACATCGGGATCCTGTACCTGTTCACCGCCGGGCTCGTCGGCCTGATCTCGGTGGGGTTCACCGTGTTCATGCGGCTCGAATTGATGGACCCCGGCGTTCAATACATGTGCCAGGAAGGCCTGATGGCGAACCCCTGCACGCCCAACGGGCATTTGTGGAACGTGATGATCACCTACCACGGCGTGCTGATGATGTTCTTCGTCGTCATCCCGGCGCTGTTTGGCGGTTTTGGCAATTATTTCATGCCGTTGCAGATCGGCGCGCCCGACATGGCGTTCCCGCGGATGAACAACCTCTCCTACTGGCTCTACGTCACCGGCACCGCGCTGGGTGTTGCCTCGCTGCTCGCCCCGGGGGGCAACGGACAGCTCGGATCAGGTGTCGGCTGGGTGCTCTACCCACCGCTCTCAACGACGGAACAGGGCTACTCGATGGACCTCGCGATCTTCGCGGTGCACGTCTCGGGCGCCTCGTCGATCCTCGGTGCGATCAACATGATCACCACCTTCCTGAACATGCGCGCCCCGGGCATGACCCTGTTCAAGGTGCCGCTCTTCGCCTGGTCGATCTTCGTCACCGCCTGGTTGATTCTCCTCAGCCTGCCGGTGCTCGCCGGCGCCATCACCATGCTGCTGATGGACCGCAACTTCGGCACCACTTTCTTCGACCCGTCAGGCGGCGGTGACCCGGTGCTCTACCAGCACATCCTGTGGTTCTTCGGCCACCCGGAAGTCTACATCGTGATCCTGCCGGGCTTCGGCCTGATCAGCCATGTCTTCGCGACCTTCGCGCGCAAGCCCGTCTTCGGCTACCTGCCGATGGTCTGGGCGCTGATCGCGATCGGCGTGATCGGCTTCGTGGTCTGGGCGCATCACATGTACACCGTGGGCCTTTCGCTCACCCAGCAGAGCTACTTCATGCTGGCCACGATGGTCATCGCGGTGCCCACGGGGGTGAAGATCTTCTCGTGGATCGCCACGATGTGGGGCGGTTCGATCGAGTTCAAGACGCCGATGCTGTTCGGCTTCGGCTTCCTGATCCTGTTCACCATCGGCGGCGTGACCGGCGTGGTGCTGAGCCAGGCGGGCGTCGACCGGATCTATCACGACACCTACTACGTGGTGGCGCATTTCCACTACACGATGTCGATGGGGGCGGCCTTCACCATCTTCGCGGGCATCTACTACTGGATGGGCAAGATGAGCGGGCGGCAATACCCCGAATGGGCCGGCAAGCTGCACTTCTGGCTGTTCTTCATCGGCGTGAACCTCACCTTCTTCCCGCAGCACTTCC
>JANTFS010000114.1 GCA_024763335.1 Paracoccaceae bacterium
GGATTGATCTCGGTCCGCATCGGCATGTAGCCGGCGAGCGGCCGGCCCTTGTGCGGCTCGAGAAGCTCGGCCAGCCGCGCCTGCGCCGCGCCGTCGAGCCCCTGTCCATGCGCCGCCGCGCGCCGTTCGAACGCCGCTTTGCGCGCGGCTTCCTTGGCGTCCTCGAGGCTCACAGCAACACCACCGACGCGAGGCCGAGGAAGGCAAAGAAGCCGACCACGTCGGTGACAGTGGTGACAAAGGCGCCCGAGGCCAGCGCCGGATCGACCCCGGCCTTTTCCAGCAGCACCGGAATGCCCACACCCGCGAGGCCGGCGATCACAAGGTTGATCACCATCGCCGCGGCGATCACCACGCCGAGAAGCGGCAGGCCGAACCAAAGCACGCCGACAGCCCCCATCACCACCGCAAAGACGATCCCGTTGACCAGGCCCACGAGGATCTCGCGTCGGATCACGCGCCAGACGTTGGCGGTGGTGAGGTCTTTCGTGGCCAGCGCGCGCACCGCGACGGTGAGCGTCTGGGTGCCCGCATTGCCGCCCATCGAGGCAACGATCGGCATCAGCACGGCGAGCGCCACCATCTGGGCGATGGTGCTCTCGAACTGGGCGATGACCGTCGAGGCGAGGATGGCGGTGACAAGGTTCACCGCGAGCCACGGCACGCGGCGCTTGGTGGTTTCGATCACCCGGTCCGACAGGCTGCCCTCGCCGACCCCGGCAAGGCGCATGATGTCTTCCTCGTGTTCCTCGTCGAGAATGCCCATCGCGTCGTCGATGGTGATCACGCCAACGAGGCGATCATCGGCATCGACGACGGGGGCCGAGATCAGGTGATACTGGTTGAACGCATAGGCAACTTCGCCTTCATCCTGAAGCACCGGGATGGTGCGGAAACTGTCTTCCGTGATGTCGGCGAGCTTGGTTTTCCGCGGGCTCGACATGATCCGGCCGAGCGTCACGTAGCCGGTGGGGCGCATCCGCGGATCGACGAGGATCACGTGATAGAACTGATCGGGCAGATCGTCTTGCCGACGCATGTAATCAATCGCCTGGCCGACGTCCCAATGCTCGGGCGCCACCACCATCTCGCGCTGCATCAGGCGTCCGGCGGTCTCTTCGGGGTAGGTCAGCGATTGCTCGACGGCCACCCGGTCACCGGCATCGAGGACGTCGAGGATCGCCTCCTGCTGCGGTTCCTCGAGGTCTTCGATCAGGTCGACGACATCGTCGGTTTCCAGCTCGCGCACGGCCTCGGCCAGAACGTCCGGCGCGAGGGCGGAAATCACCTCCTCACGCAAGCCCTCGTCGAGTTCCGACAGGATCTCGCCATCGAACTGGCGGCCGAAAAGGCGCACCAGCTCGGCCCGGTCTTCGGGGTCGATCTGTTCGAGGAGGTCGGCGATATCGGCCGCGTGCAGCGGTTCGAGCAGCGCCGCGAGAGCCTCGGAATCACCGGCCTCAAGCGCGGCGAGCACCGGGCGCAGGATGTCCCTGTCGAGCTCGTAATCGCCTTCTTCCGGCGCGTTGTGGTGGGGAATGTCTTCCGCCATGCCTGCCGTCCCTGTCTGCCCGGCGGACCATAGGGGAAGGCAGGCAAGAGGAACAGGGGGAAAGGCATGGACGGCGGCGCATTCGCCCCCTAGTCTCCGGCTTCGGACGAGAGGCGCGCGATGCAGATCCTTCTGGGCCAGACCCTGACCTTTACCGACGATCCGTTCCGGGTGCCGCCCGCCGACGCATTGCGCCACGAGCGGCGTGGCGCGGTGGCGATCGAGGACGGAAAGATCGTCGCGGTCGGACCGGCCGAGGCGGTGCGCACCGCCCATCCCGCAGCCCCCGTGACCGACCATGGCGATGCGCTGATCTCGCCCGGCTTCGTCGATGCGCATGTCCATTATCCGCAAACCGCGATCATCGCGAGCTGGGGCAAGCGGCTGATCGACTGGCTGAACCTCTACACCTTCCCGGAAGAGGCGCGGTTCGGCAATCCCGACCATGCCGCCAAGATCGCCACCCGGTATTTCGATCTCACGCTCGCAAACGGCACGACCACGGCGGTGAGCTACTGCACGATCCACCCCGAAAGCGTCGACGCCTATTTCAGCGCGGCGCAGAGGCGTGGGTTGCGTGCGCTCGGCGGCAAGACCTGCATGGACACCAACGCGCCCGACAACCTCTCCGACAGCGCCCAATCGGCCTACGATGACAGCAAGGCATTGCTGGAGAAGTGGCACGGGGTTGACCGGCTGGGCTATGTCATCACCCCGCGCTTTGCGCCGACCTCGACACGCGCGCAGCTCGAAGCGCTCGGCAGGCTCTGGAGCGAGCACCCCGAGGTGCTGATGCAGACGCATCTGAGCGAGCAGCACGAAGAGATCGCCTGGGTGGCGGAGCTGTTCCCCGAGGCCGAGGATTACGTCGACGTCTACGAC
The DNA here is from genome assembly GCA_024763335.1 of Paracoccaceae bacterium. Taxonomy (GTDB): domain Bacteria; phylum Pseudomonadota; class Alphaproteobacteria; order Rhodobacterales; family Rhodobacteraceae; genus Sinisalibacter. The sequence continues at coordinate 2,435 of JANTFS010000114.1, forward strand.
CGGTTCGGTCTGCTCGGCGAAGGCGCGCTGATGGGCCACGCGATCCACCTCAGCCCGCGCGAACGCGACCGGCTGCGCGAGGCGGGCGCGAGCCTGATCCATTGCCCGACGTCCAACACCTTCATCGGCTCGGGCCTGTTTGACATGGACGGGCTGATGCGCGCGGGCCACCGCATCGGGCTTGCCACCGACACCGGCGGCGGGTCGTCGTTTTCGATGCTGCGCACGATGGCGGCGGCCTACGAGGTGGCCCAGCTGCGCGGCACGCCGCTGCACCCGGCGCAGCTGTGGTGGCTGGCGACGGCCGGCTCCGCCCATGCGCTGCGCCTTGGCGACACTATCGGCACTCTCGCGCCGGGATTCGAGGCCGATCTCGCGGTGGTCGATCTCGCGTCGACCCCGGCCATTGCCCAGCGCGCGGCGCGGGCCGAAACGCTGTGGGAGGCGGTGTTTCCCACCATCATGATGGGCGATGACCGCGCAATTTCGGCAACCTACGTGGCCGGCCGAAAAGTCTGATTGCGCGCAGCCTGCGTTGCCTCCGCCGGCCGGGTCTGGTCTAGTGCCCCCACAACCGCAGGCGGCGAGGAGGTCAGGATGCACCCGGAAAGCAAGGACTACATGGCAAAGGCTTTCCGGACCCATGCGGCCGGTCTTGCGCCGGGCAAGGTGCTCGACGTTGGCGCGTCGGGCCAAGGCGGATACCGGGAAATCTGGGAGAGCAAGGGCTGGACCTACCATGCGCTTGAACTGGCGCCGGGCCCCGCGGTGGACGTGGTTCTGGATGACCCGTGGATCTTCCCGCTTGAAAACGACAGCTATGACGCGGTGATTTCCGGCCAGATGCTTGAGCACAATGCCTTCTTCTGGCTCTCGTTCCTCGAAATGGCGCGCGTGCTCAAGATGGACGGGCTGATGGTGCATATCGCGCCCTCGCGCGGGGCGCCGCACAAGGGTCCGCAGGATTGCTGGCGGTTCTACCGCGACGGCATGGTGGCGCTGGCGGAATGGGCGGGGCTCGAATGTCTGGATGCCCGCACCGACTGGGCGCCCGAGCATTTCGAATATTACGGCAAACCCCGCCATGCCCGGATGCGCAACGAGATGCTCGAGGGCCTGCGCAATTGGGGCACGACGTGGGGCGATACGGTGGGTGTGTTCAAGAAGACCACGCCGACGCGCGACGCCAGCGGGATGGACTACATCCGCCGCTTTGCCGCGATGAACCCGGCGCCCGACAAGACCCAAGGGTGAACCGAATCAGGCAGGCCCGGCGGGTTCGGGCAATGCTGGCAGTGGCGAGGTAGCCACAGGCGCTTGACCGGGTGTCGCTCGGCGACGGGCTCCTCCCGCGCCGGCACACGCCCCCCGGGGGAGGTTCATGCCCGGTCACTTCGCCCGCGCGCGCATCGACCTCGACGCACGGTGGGGCGCGATGCCGGTCACCCGCCGGTGCGCATCATGCTGCGCGCCACGCGCCAAGGCCGCTCGGCGCGAAACCGGTGCGGCGGTGCAAGGCCGCGCATCACGCCTCGGGCAGAAGTGGCTCGATCACGGCGCGCACCTCGGGCGGTGCGGCGCGCTTTTCGAGGCTGCCCGCGACGATGAACACGCAGATGAACCGGCTCTCGAAACACAGGACCCCATCTTGATGGCCTTCGACCCGAAAGGTGATCGAGCTGTTGCCAAGCCGCTGCGGGCTCACCGCGCAGATCAGCCGTTGCCGGGGCGTGATCGGGGCGCGGAAATCCATGTCCATGTGCACGAAAGGGGTGCCAAAGCCGCGGTCGAGCTCCATCTGATACCAGCCGTCGCCGTCGAGCACGTGCTCCCAGAACCCGTTGATCGCCTCCAGCGCCCAAGCCGGGATATTGGCGGTGTAGGCAATGCGGGCCGGGTCACAATCGCCCCAGCCCACGCGGATTTCATGCCGGTAGGGCGCCGCGCTCACACCAGGCTCGGCAACCAGAGCACGATGGCCGGGAAGGCCACGAGCAGGGCGATGGTGATCGCATCGGCGATGAAGAAGGGCGTGACCCCCTTGAACACGTCCTGCACGCTGAGGTCATCGCGCACCCCCGCCACCACGAAGGCGTTGAGCCCGATCGGCGGCGTGATCAGGCAGAACTCGGCCATCTTCACCACGAGAATGCCAAACCAGATCGCCGCCATCTCGCCCGACATGCCAAAGGTGCTGTCGGCCGCCGAGACGCCCTCGCCACCGTTGAGCGCCATCACCGCCGGGTAGACCACCGGCAGGGTGAGCAGCAGCATCCCGATCGCGTCCATGAACATGCCCAACACCGCGTAGGCGAGCAGGATCATCACGAGGATCATCATCGGCGGCATGGCAAGCGAGGTGATCCAGTCGGAAAAGGCGCCGGGCAGATCGGCAAAGCCGAGGAAGCGCACGTAGATCAGCACGCCCCAGATGATGGTGAAGATCATCACGCTGAGCTTGGCCGTTTCGATCAGCGCGTCTTTCAACTGGCCCCAGCGCATGCCGCGGTAGACCGCCATCAGGAAGACGACGAAGGCGCCGATGGCACCGCCCTCGGTGGGCGTGCCCCAGGCATCGCCGCCGAAGGGGTTGTAGACGAAGAAGATGATCGTCACGACGACGAAAACGATGGGCAGCGCCGGCGGCAGCGCCGCGAAGCGCTCGCGCCACGAAAAGCCGCCCAAGGGCGGGCCGAAGCCCTTGATCGTGAGCGCAAGGCCGATGATGAGCAGGCCGTAGATCACCGCCGAGAAGGCGCCGGGAATGAAGCCTGCGAGCAGGAGCTTGCCCACGTCCTGCTCGACGATGATCGCATAGATCACGAGGATCGCCGAAGGCGGGATGAGCGAGGCCAGCGTGCCCCCGGCGGCCACGACCCCTGCGGCGAAGCGCTTGTCGTAGCCGATCTTGAGCATCTCGGGGATGGCGATGCGGGCAAAGACCGCCGCGGTGGCCACCGAGGCCCCCGACACCGCCGCAAAGCCCGCGGTGGCAAAGACGGTGGCCACGGCGAGCCCGCCCGGAACCCAGGCGATCCAGCGCTTTGCCGCCTCGAAAAGCGCCCGCGTGAGCCCGGCGTAATAGGCGAGATAGCCGATGAGGATGAAGGTGGGGATGAGCGAAAGCGCCTGTGTGGAGACCTTCGAATGCGGCACCTGCCCGGCGGTCTTGACGGCAATCGTCAGCGCCTTGCCGAAGCGGTCGGGGTCGTAGCCGAACTTCGCCCAGAAGATCCAGATCAGCCCGACCATGCCGGCCATGCCCGCGGCAAAGGCCACGCGCATCCCGAACACCACGAGAACGAGCATGCCCGCCGAGACGGCGATGCCGATTTCAATGGACGTCATCGCGGCCCCCTAATCTTCGTCACGGCCAACGACATGGCCCGCTTCGAGCTGGGCCTGCGTCGCGATATCAAGCGGCAACGGCACGCCGGGCGGGTTCGTCTCCCCCGTCACCAACGCGCGGCCATAGCTCAACAATTGCAGAAAAAGCCGCACGACCAGCACCGAGAAGGCAACCGGCGCGAGCAGCTTTGCCGGCCACAACGGCAGGCTGATGTCCATCGAGGAATCGCGGCTCCACATCGGCGCACCGAAATCGAAGGAGCGCGCGAAATGGGCCCAGGTGCCCCAGACCATGAGCACCATGAACACGAGCACGAGGAAGGTCGTCACAAATTCCACCGCCATCAGCGGCCGGCCCTTGAGCCTGCCGATCACGAGGTCCATCCGGATGTGCCCGCCCTCGCGTTTCACATACGAGACGCCCATGAAGGCGATGAGCGGCATGGCCTGCTCGATCCAGTCAACATAGCCCGGCAGCGGCTGGTTGAAGAAATTGCGGCCGGCAACGGACACCACCGCAAGCAGCATCAAGCCGAAGACAGCCAGCCCCGAAACAAGGGCAAGGAACCGTTCGAGACGCAGCAATGTGCGATCGGCTCGGCTGATGAAACTGTCGTCCGACAGCACGGAGGACGCCCCGGCCATGTCCTTCTCCCCTCGAAGATGCAAAGGGCGGGCCTGAGCCCGCCCCTTGGGTCTTTTGGATTACTTGGCGACCAGGCCAGTAACGAGGTCATAGAGCTCCTGCGCCGGCAGGCCGCGCGCGGTGTTCTCTTCGATCCACGCGGCAGCGGCGGGGGCAGCGGCGGCTTCCTTGAACGCCGCAAGCTCCTCGTCGGTGTAGGTGATCCGCTCGATCCCGCGCTCGTCAAGCGCCGGCCCCCACGCGGCCATGGTCTTGGTATTGTAGGACTCGATATAGTAGTCGAGCGCCTCGTCGACCGACCCCAGAAGCGCCTCACGCTCGGCATCCGAGAGCGAATCGAGCGCGTCGGTGTTGACCACCACCGGGCAATTCACGGTGCCGGGGTTGAGGTTCGTCGTCCACCATTTTCCGGTTTCGATCGTGCCGAACGACATATGCGCATGCGGCGCGAAGGCCACGGCCTGCACGACGCCGGAATCGAGCGCCTGGCGCACTTCGGTGGCCGACATCGAGGTCGGCACGGCGCCGATCGCCGCCATCGCCTTGCCGATCCCGCCGGTGGCGCGCACCGACATGCCCTTGTAGTCTGCCAGCGTGTGCGGCGCATCACCTACGCCCACGAGGTTGTATTGCGGCAGCGGCGAAGGCATCAGAAGGGTGGCATTCCAGCGCGCGAGGTCTTCGACCACGGCCGGATGCTGATACACGGCCATCGAAATCTCGCGCTCCTGCTCAAGCGACGACACGCCGAGGAACGGCAGTTCGAGCACGGTGATCGAGGGGTTCTTGTCGGCATGGTAGCCCGCGCAGAACTGCGCCATCTCGAAGGCGCCGATCGAGATGCCGTCAAGGTTTTCCTTGTTCTTCGACAGCCCGCCATAGCTGATGTTCAGCGTGAATTCACCGTTGGTCTTTTCCGAAACCAGCTCCGCGAGCTTTTCCACGTGTTCCGTAAACGCGCGGCGTTTGCCCCAAAGCGAAACGTTCCATTCGGTCGCCATGGCCTCGGTCGCAAACGCGAGAGACAAGGCGGCCACGGCGGTGCGGCCAAGCAGCTTTTTCATGTTTTCCTCCCAAAATTGTCTGGCTCGGGTGAGGTTTGCCGGTTTGTCGCACCATTGCAAGCCTCTTGCGGCTCGGGGGAGTCGATCCGCGTTTCAGCACCCGTCTCGGCAATTTTTTTTCGGCCGCACCACGCCCGGCGATATATTTTGGCGGGGGCGACCGTCTGGCTGGGGTCTCAGTAGGTCTCGACGTGGTAGCGCCCCGCCTCACGCATCGAATCGCGCAGCGCCGTCCAGTCGAGCCCTGCGCCGCCCGCGATGTCGCGCAAGGCGCCCTCGACACCCTGCTCCATCACCTTCAAGCCGCAGATGTAGACATGGGCGTTGTCACTGTGAAGCAACCTGGCCACCCGGTCTGCCTGCGCGCGCAGCATGTCCTGCACGTAGTGCCTTGGCTCGCCTTCGAGCCGCGAGAAGGCGAAGACCTTGTGCATGAAATCCTCGGGCACTTTCTTGAGCGGGCCGAAATAGGGCAATTCCTCGGGCCGCCGCGCCCCGAAGACGAGGGTCATCTTGCCGGTATTGCCCGGGGCCTCGCGTTGGCGCCGCATGGTGAAGCCGCGAAACGGCGCCGAGCCGGTGCCGGTGCAGATCATCAGAAGCTCGGCATCCGGGTCGTTGGGGAGCAGGAAGGTGGCGCCGAACGGGCCCGTGACCTGCACCTCGTCGCCCGGCTTGAGGTCGCAGACGTAGTTTGAACAGACCCCGCCCGGCTCGCGCTTTACCGTCAGCGAGAGGTTGTTGTAGTTCGGCCGTTCGCCATCGCGTGGCGACGAGATCGAGTAAAGCCGTGGCAGACGCGGCTTGCCCTCTTCATCCGTGCCCGGCGGGATGATCCCGATCGACTGGCCTTCCAGCACCGGCATCGGCTGGCCGCCGAAATCGAGGATGATGTGGCGCACGTCGTTATCGGAATCCTCGGCCGTCAGGCGAAAATTGCCGGTTACCTTCGCGGTGGCGGGCTTGCCGATCGTGTAGAGATTGACCGTCGGCTTCGAGGCCGTCGCGGGGGCTCTGGCCTTGCCGCCTGCCCCGGCATGGGCCTCGGCAAGCAGCGCGGCCATGGCGTCGTCCAGCGCTTCAAGCCCGGTGTCGGCTTCGCCGCCTTCGCCAAGCTCATCCTGCGCGGGCAACTCCTCCCACGAGAACTGCTCTTCGAGCGAATAGGGGGACGTCACCACCCGCCAGTTGTCGATCGAGCCGGTCGGGCACACGGGCACGCAATCCATGCAATGTTCGCAGATGCCGGGATCGACCACCACGTTCATGTCGTCATGAGTGATCGCTTCAACCGGGCAGCTCATCTCGCAGGTGTAGCAGCGGATGCAGATCTCGGGGTCGATCAGGTGCTGTTTGAGCGGCTTGGTCACGCCGGTTTCTCCTTGAGGACCACGCCCGGCAGGATCAGCGCCTCGATCAGCGCGAGGCAAAGCCCGGTGCAATCGGTGCAGCCGACGCAGCCGCCCCGCAGGCCCGCGATCTGCCCGGCGAGCGCGCGGCTGCGCGGGGCGTGGGCGATCCGGCGGTCGATATCCATGGCCTTGGCTCCTGTTGATGTCTTTCGGGCCGGGGGGCCGACCCGCCGGGGGGCCAGCCCCCCGGACCCCCCGAGGTATTTTCGGACCAAAGAAGGGGGGCGGAACGGGTTACGCTTCGGCGAGCTTGACGTATTCGAAATCGCCCGGCTTGTTGTCGATGCCCACTTTCGGCGGCGCGATCCAGCCGGC
>JANTFS010000115.1 GCA_024763335.1 Paracoccaceae bacterium
GGCACCGTCAGGATCGCGTGGATCAGGCCGAAGAAGGCACCGGCAAGGGCCGCGACAAACACGCCGCCCCAGAGCCCCGCCCCGAGCCAGACGGCCATCCAGCCGGCCATGGCGCCGGCCACGAAGATGCCCTCGATGCCGAGGTTCAGCACGCCGGATTTCTCCGACAGAAGCGCGCCGAGCACGCCGAAGATCAGCGGCGTGGCGATGCGCAGGGAAGCGGCCCAGAAGCTTTCGCTGAGCAGGATTTGCAGGATGTCCATCACGCGCTCCCCGCCTCGATGGCCCGGGTGCGCACGATGCGGTAGCGGGCCGAGAAGCCGCCGATCAGCACGCACAGGAGCGACATGGACACCACCAGATCGGCCAGGTAGGACGACACGCCCATTGCGCGGCTCATCGAGTCCGCGCCCACGAAGACGCTGGCGATGAAGAGCGCCGAGATCACCACGCCGACCGGCGACAGCCCAGCGAGCATCGCCACCACGATGCCGGTGTAGCCAAACCCGGGGCTGAGATCGGCGGTGAGGTAGCCCTTGAGCCCGGCCACTTCGCTGACCCCGGCCATGCCCGCCAGCGCGCCGGAAACGACGGCCACGCTCATCATCGTGCGGTTGACCCGAATGCCGGCATGGCGCGCGGCGGCGGCGTTTTCGCCCACCGCCCGGAGGCGAAAACCCCAGACCGAGCGCATCAGCATGAACTGCGCCACGCCCGCCGCCACGAGCGCGATGATCAGGCCGGAATGCACCCGCATCCTGTCCATCAACGGCGGCAGCATGCCTTGATCGAGAATGGGCGGGCTTTGTGGCCAGCCAAGCCCCATCGGGTCTTTCAACGGGCCCTCCAGCATCATCTGGAGAAAAATCAGGATGATGAAATTCAGCAGCAGCGTCGTGACCACCTCGTCGGCGCCAAAGCGCGATTTCAGGACCGTGGGCACCGCCATGCCGGCGGCTCCGGCCGCGGTGCCGGCAAGGATGATGAGCGGGATCAGCACGATCGCCGGCGCCTCGATCGCCCCGGTGCCAATCGCAACAGCGGCCATGGCGCCCAGATAGAGCTGCCCCTCGGCGCCGATGTTCCACAGCCGGGCGCGGAAGGCGAGGGCGGCGGCGAGGCCGGTGAAGATCAGGGGAGTCGCACGCGTCAGGGTCTCGCTGATGGCGAAGGTGGAGCCGAGCACACCCTTGACCATCTCGCGGTAGGCCGCCGCAATCGGCGCACCGGCAAAAGCCAGCGGAATTGCCGCAAGCGCCAACGCGATGAGCGCCGACAGCACCGGGATGCCCAGCGTCATCAGCCGTGAAGGGGCTTCGCGCGGTTCAATCCGGATCATGCCATTTCTCCCGCCATCATCAGCCCGATTTCCTCACGGTCGCGGGTCCGGGCCTCGCGCAGCGCGCCATCGTGGATGACCATGATCCGGTCGGCAAGGCTCAGCACCTCGTCGAGGTCTTCCGAGATCAGGACGATCCCGGCGCCGCGCGCCCGCGCCTCGAGCAGCCGGCGGGCAACCTCGGCGCTGGCGCCCAGATCGAGCCCCCGCGTGGGCTGGTTGGCGAGGATCAGCTTGGGGTTTTGCTCAAACACCCGCGCGAGGATCAGTTTCTGGATATTGCCGCCCGACAAAAGCCGCGCGGGGGCGTTCACCCCGGGGCCGCGCACATCGTAATCCGCCGCCAGCCTGTCGGCATTGGCGCTGATCGCGTCGCGCCGCAGCAGGCCGCGTTTCTGCACTTCGGGATCGTCGAGCCGCTCGATCACCATGTTCTCGGCCACGCTCATCGCGCCGACGATGCCATCGCGGTGGCGGTCTTCGGGAATGCGGCCCACGCCTTCACGGATCATCGTGCGCGGCTGGAACCGGGTAATCTCGATGTGGTCGACCACCATTCGTCCGCTCGAAGGCCGTGTCAGCCCCGACAACAGACCCGCCAGCGCGCTTTGTCCGTTTCCTGAAACGCCCGCGATGCCAAGGATTTCATGCCGATGCACGGTAAGGGAGACGGCGGCCAGGCTGTCGCGCTTGGATCGGCCCACGACGGAGACGTTCTCCAGCGTCAGAACCGGCGGGCCGATTTCCAGCGTCTCGCGCGGTGTTTCGGGGGTATCGGCCCCCACCATCATCCGGGCAATCACCCGTTCATCGGCGTCGCCGGTTGCGATCTCGCCCACCTTGACGCCGTGGCGCAGCACCGCGATGCGGTGGGAGAAGGCCAGCACCTCGCGCAGCTTGTGCGAAATGAAGATCACCGACAGGCCCTGCCGCGTCATCGCGCCGATGTTGTCAAACAGCGTGTCGGCCTCCTGCGGGGTCAAGACGGCCGTCGGCTCGTCGAGCACGAGGATGCGCGCATCTCGATAAAGCGCTTTGAGGATTTCCACGCGCTGGCGCTCGCCCACGCTCATCCGCCCGACCGGCACGTCAAGCTGGGCGGTCAGCCCGGTGTGGCGCATGATGCGCTCGATCTTGGCCCGTGCGGCCGCCCGGTCGCGGCGCAAACGGAACAGGGGCTCGGTGCCGAGCACGATGTTGTCTAGCGCGCTCAGCGTTTCGGCCAGTGTGAAATGCTGGTGCACCATGCCGATCCCCGCGGCGAGCGCGGCCTGCGGATGGCCCAGCGGCAAGGGGTGCAGCACGCCCTCGGCATCGGCCACCTCGATGGTGCCCGCATCGGGCATGTAGTGGCCGAACAGCATGTTCATCAGCGTCGTCTTGCCCGCGCCGTTCTCGCCGAGAAGCGCCAGAACCTCGCCCTCGTAAAGCGCGAGATCAACGCCGTCATTCGCAACGACAGGGCCGAACCGTTTCGACAGCCCTTTAAGGGACAGGACTTGTTTTTGTGTCATGATGCGAAAAGACCGGCCACGGGGGCCGGTCTTTGATCTTGTCTGGCGTCAGTTGTCGGAAACCGGGCGGTCGTCGTTGACGTTGACTCGGAACATGCCGGCCATAATCTCGGCCTCCTTGGCGCGCACCTTCTCCACCACGTCTGCCGGCACAAGGCTTTCATCGAGCACGAGCGAGCCGCCGCCATAGGCCATGAAGCTGTATTGGCCGTAATCGGCGGCCTCGAAGGTGCCGTTCGCCACGTTGGCGACGGCCTTGTCGATCGTCGGCTCCATGTGCCAGATCGCCGAGGCGAGGATCGTGCCGGGGTAGTCGGCAGCGGTGTCGATGACGTTGCCGATGGCCTTCACGCCCCGCTCCATCGCCGCGTCCGACACGCCGAAGCGCTCGGCATACATGACATCGGCCCCGGCATCCATCATCGCAAATGCGCTTTCCTTGGCCTTGGGCGGATCATACCAGCTGTCGATGAAGTTCACGATGAACTTCACATCCGGGTTCACCTCGCGCGCGCCATCCATGAAGGCGTGCATCAGGCGGTTCACCTCGGGGATGGCATAGCCGCCGACCATGCCGATGATGTTCGACTCGGTGGCCGCACCGGCAACCATGCCCGAAAGGTAGGACGGCTCATGAATCCAGTTGTCGAAGACCGAGAAGTTCGGCGCAACCGGCCCAAAGGACGAGCCCATCAGGAAGGCGGTCTCGGGATAGTCGGCGGCCACCTTGCGGGCCGCGCGCTCAAGCCCGAAAACTTCGCCGACGATCAGCTGCATGCCTTGCTCGGCGTATTCGCGCATCACCCGTTCATAATCGGTGTTGGCCACGTTTTCGGAAAAGACATACTCGATATCGCCGCGCTCGGCCGCCGTGTTCAGGGCCTTGTGAATGCGGCTGATCCACTGCTGTTCAACCGGCAAGGTGTAGATCGCCGCGACCTTGATCGCCTCTGCCGTGGCGGCGCCCGCGGAGGCAAGCACCCCGAAGCCGACTGCGGCCGCGAGCACGAGCCGGCGAGATATCAATCCAATGGTCTTCATGTTCAGACCCCCCTGTTTCTCACGTTTCATGGTGCCTGCAGCTTCGATATTTTGTAACAAACGGTCGAATCTTTTCTGCCCGGCGCACCATCCGTTCTCCAATAGCACATCTTGACCTCCGAAATCTCGCGCGAAGCCCATGAAATAGGCAGGGGGCGCGGGATTTCGCAAATGTGGGCATCCCCGGCAGCGCGCCCCGGAGTGATCCCGTCGCGGCCGCAGCGCTTGGGAATGGGTGAGGCAGGCGAGGGATCCGCGGGGCTGCCGGGGCGGTTGATCACAGGTAGGGGGCGGTCTGGGGTCCGGGTGCCTCAGACGATGATCAGGCCGGTCGCGAGGGTGCGCGCCACGGCATGTGTGGTGTTGAGAGCACCGAGCTTATATCGGGCGCTTTCGATGTAGACCCGAAGCGTGTGCTCCGAAATACCAAGCTCGGCGGCTGCCTGGGCGCGGCTGAGGCCACGGGCAAGACAGCGCATCGCGGCAAGCTCGCGGGGGCTGAGAGACGGCGGGACCGCGCTGTCGCCCCCCGGTCCGATCTCCAGTGCCACCTTGTTGAATTCATGAGCGAGGACCATGACCTCGCGTGTGTTCGCTTCGATAAAGGCTTGCCAGGCGTCGTCCTCGGCATCGGTATTCAACGTGAACAGCGCAAACTGGCCCGAGGGCCCGCGCACCGGGACGGTGTAGCCCTGATTGCCGAGGCCATGGTTGAGCGCATCGCGCCACATCTCGCGCGCCGCCTTCGAAGACCAGTCCAGTTCCTTCCAGTTCACTGGGGTGAAGCGTTGAAAACACCCGAAGATGACCGGGTCCATCCGCAGGTAGCCCTGTTCGAGGTAACGATCGACCCAGGCGCTCGAATAGGTTCCGGCGCCGAAGCGTTCGCCCTCGGCATTGACCCAGTGGTAGACGACGTGGCGCACGCCGAAGTAGTCGCGCGTCTGTTCGGTCGCGCTTTGAAGAGCCTCAAGTGAGGCCGCGGCCTGCAAAGATGTGAGTAACGTTTCCAGCCGCCTGTTCATGCCTCGCCCGGACCAACCTGCTCTCACCGGCCTCACTACGCGCCTCGAGACTGGATAGCTCGGCCATCGCCACGAGCATCGCGTCGTCCAGCCCAGCCACCGTTGCCTCCAGTTCGTTCACTTCGGCAAACGCTTTGAGGTCGGCAAGAACATCAATGATCCATTCTTTGCGCATGTAAAGCTCCCATCAGCTGAATTGGCACTCAACCATAGCCTGTGTCCAAAATGTTACCCATTCGCCGGTTTGATTTCCCCATATCTGGCGAAATCATGAACGGTAACCTCCTGATTTCCATCCCCCGGCCACGGCAGTTCCGCATTCCGTCGGCTGATTCGCGATCGGAACGTATATAGAACAACTTGGGGGAGGGGCGGTTAAGGAACCGTGAAGGTTGAAAAGGCCGGGCCCCGGGGTTTCCCCGAGGCCCGGCCCGATCCTGCGGCTGCCGGATAGCTAGCGGCGTGCTTCGAGCGCGTCCTGGAAGGTGCGCAGGCCCGGCTGCGGGGCCTGCACCAGCACCGCCATGTTGCCCGGCTTATGCTCGTTGCGGCGCATTTTCATATGCGCGGCGGGGATTTCATCCCACGGGAAAACCTCCGACATCGCCGGATCGAGCCGACGCTCGATCATCAGCCGGTTGGCGGCGGCGGCCTGTTTGAGGTGAGCGAAATGCGAGCCCTGAATGCGCTTTTGGTGCATCCAGACGTAGCGCGCGTCCATCGTGAGGTTGAAGCCGGTGGTGCCCGCGCAGATCACCACCATGCCGCCGCGCTTCACCACGAAGGTGGAGACCGGGAAGGTGGCCTCGCCGGGGTGTTCGAACACCATGTCGACGTTGTTGCCCTTGCCGGTGATGTCCCAGATTGCCTTGCCGAACTTGCGGACCTCGCCGAACCACTCCTTGTATTCGGGGCTGTTGACCACCGGGAGCTGGCCCCAGCAGTTGAAATCCTTGCGGTTGATCACGCCCTTGGCGCCCATGCTCATGACGAAATCGCGCTTGTCTTCGTCGGAGATCACCCCGATCGCATTGGCCCCGGCGGTGTTGATCAGCTGGATCGCGTAGGAGCCGAGGCCCCCCGAGGCGCCCCAGACCAGCACGTTCTGGCCGGGCTTGAGCTCATGCGGGTGGTGGCCGAAGAGCATGCGGTAGGCGGTGGCCAGCGTCAGGGTGTAGCAGGCGCTTTCTTCCCAGGTCAGGTGCTTGGGGCGCGACAGGAGCTGCTGGGCCTGCACGCAGGTGAACTGGGCAAAGGAGCCATCAGGCGTCTCATAACCCCAGATCCGCTGCGAGGGCGAAAACATCGGGTCGCCGCCGTTGCACTCCTCGTCGTCGCCATCGTCCTGGTTGCAGTGAATGACGACCTCGTCGCCGACCTTCCAGCTTTTCACTTTTGAGCCGACGGCCCAGACGATCCCCGAGGCGTCGGAGCCCGCGATGTGATAGGGGGCGCCGTGCACGTCGAAGGTCGAGACCGGCTCACCGAGGGCGGCCCAGATGCCGTTGTAGTTCACGCCGGCGGCCATCACGAGCACCAGAACCTCGTGGCTGTCGGGCTGAGGCACGTCGACAACTTCGATCTGCATCGCCTTGTCCGGCTCGCCGTGACGCTCGCGCCGGATCGCCCAGGCATACATCTGTTTCGGGACATGCCCGAGGGGGGGCATTTCGCCCACTTCGTAAAGGTCCTTCTTCGGCGCATCATACGCGGCGATAGCCGGGTTTGTGTCCAATGCCATGTGGGCCTCCGTGGTTGCGTCAGATGTCGTCGCCGCGATGCAGAATCGCAGATGCTCACGCAGCATTACGAACCGCGCCGCAAGTATGCAACACCCATTCGCCATATTTTGAAACTTTATGTCGCCGTCGATTCCGGCTCCGGGGCAATGTGGCCGGAGGGCGTCGGGATCGCGTCGGACAAATGCGCGATCGAGTTTGCGTAGTAGCGCAGGAGCGGGCGGTCTTGTTCGTTGAGCCAGTAATGCCCTGCGCGTTCGGTGAGGATCCGGCGCAATTGCAAGAGCCGCAGCCCCACCTCGACGGCATAGTCGAGATCCCCGCGCGGCATGTGGACATGCGCGCCGTGGGCCTCCATATCGGCCACGAGGGTTGCAAACCGCTCGGCAATCTCGGCCCGCGAGCGACCGTCCTGTTCCAGCACCACCGCCGCGACGACCGGGACCGGCAGCACCGGCACCACGGATCGGACGCGCGCCATAAGGGTGCGCGCGAGCAGCCCGGTCGGTGCCCCGGCCACCTGTGGGTTCCCCGACAGGAAGGCCCGAAGCGAAAGCGGCTGGCCGAAGCTCACGCTGGCGTAGCCGAACCGGTGGAACCGGCCGGTGAGGCGCTGCCACAGATGTTTGCCGACATGCCTGCCAACATCGCGCATCCGCAGGCGGAACTTGCGCTCGCCGGAGATGTCGGCCGCCACGAGCACCCGGTCTTCGATCACCCGGTCATAGTTGAGCGCGACCGGTATGAAGACGACATCGCGGCTGATGCCGGGCTCGAACCCCTCGACGATGTAGTTGAGAAGCCCCATGCGCGGCGGGCCCACCGCACCGTTGAGGCTGAGACCGCCTTCGGGAAACATCGCCTGGGTCACGCCACCGGCCGTGGCGATCTGAACGTATCTGGCGAGCACCCGGCGATAGAGCCCGTCCTTTGACCGGCGGCGGATGAAATAGGCGCCCATCGCCCGAATGAGCGCGCGCAACGGCCAACGCCGGGCCCATTCGCCCACTGCGTAGCTCAGGTGCGAGCGCTCCGCCGCGAGCCAGGTGACCAGCACGTAATCCATGTTGGAGCGGTGGTTCATCACGAAGATCACCGTGGCGTCCGGGTCGACCTTTTCGAGCCCCGCCTCATCGAAAGCACCGAGCCGCACGCGGTAGAAGGCCCGGCTGAGAAGCTTTGCCACCCGGATCGCGAAACTGAAATAGGCGAACGCGGAGAAGCGAGGCACGATCTCGCGGGCATAGCGCCGGGCGGTCTCGAACCCGACCTCTTCGGGCACGCCGGCCTCACGGGCGTAGTCGGCGATCGCCTCCGCCACCTTCGGATCATAGATCAGACGCTGGATCATGTCGTGCCGCCGGGCCAGCTTGAACGGCTCGATCGGCCGGGTAAGGCGCGAATTGAGTTCGGCAACCGCACGTTCAAGGCGTTTGCGGAAAAACCATCGCACCGAGGGGAACAGGAAATGTGACGCGAATGTCACCGCGGCAAAGGCGAGGATGAGCACGAGCGCCCAGAGCGGGAGTTCCACCATGCGGGTCATGGCGGCCAGACTTTCACCAAATCAAACTTGGGTCCAGCGGTGGATGTCGTTTTCCGTCAAACGCTTCGGCTGGAGATAGGGGTTTGACGCCCTTGCAGTTTTGCCGCACATTCGCGGTGTTCATGATCTTTTGTTTTGCCAGTGACCATTCAGAAAAAATTCTTGCTCCGCCGTTTTTCAGCCAGACCGCGATCTGTTTCCGCGGAGCCACATTACAGGGAGAAATCCATGCAGTTCTCGGCAATCAAAGCACTTCTCGCAACGGCCGTTGTGGCAACGGGCATCGGATCGGGGGCGGCGCTTGCTGACAACCTTGACCGGCGCGTGCGGATCATCAACAAGACCGGCTATACAATCGTGCGCTTCTATGGCTCGCACACCGACGCGCGCAACTGGCAGGAAGACATTCTGGGCAACAGCGTGCTGCCATCCGGGCGCCAGGTCACGGTCAATTTTGACGATGGGACGGGCTATTGTATTTTCGATCTCCGCGCCGAGTTTGAAGACGGCGATGTCGTTGAGGAATACGGCGTCAACGTCTGCGAAATTGGCTCCTTCACCTACCACTGAGTTCCGCCATTACTGTCAAAAGGACGTTTCGAGATGAACACTTTCGCAAAAACCCTCTCCACCGCGGCGCTTGCCGCCGGAATCTTTTTCACTGGCGCCACGGCCGCGACGGCCGACAAGTGGGTCAAGATCCGCAACCAGACGTCCGTGATCCTGTATTCGTTCCGCGCATCGCCGAGCAGCAGCAACAGCTGGGGGCCGGATCGGCTTGTGTCGAAGCAGGTGCCATCGGGATACACGACGACGATCAATCTCAATGATGCCGGCAAGGGATGCGTTTTCGATTTCCGCGCCGAATTCAAGGACGGCGACGTGCTCGAGCGTCGAGGCGTCGATGTCTGCGGTGGCGAGATCATCACCTATACGGACTGAGACCCCGCAGGGCCGGTGCGGCTGGCATTCTTTTTGGGCGCGC
>JANTFS010000116.1 GCA_024763335.1 Paracoccaceae bacterium
TTTTCGGCGCTCGAGGGGACGGTTGCGGTGGCCTTCGATCCGGTCGCCAACCGGATGATGCTGATCCCCCAGGCCGGGGCGCCGGTGCTCGGCTTCGTCTGGGACGGGTGACGCCGCCCCGCCCGGGTCAGCCGACCTGGCGGCCGTGGCACCAAACCCCGCGCATCACCGGCGTGCCCTGAACCCGACCCACCCGGACCAGATCGGCATGCAGCCCGGGGGCGAGGCGACCGCGATCGCTGAGCCCTGCGGCCTCTGCGGGATTGGCGGTGACCGTCGCGACAGCGCGCGGCACGTCGTCCCAGAGATCGGCGAGGAGGAAGGCGGAGGTCATCAGCGCCGAGGGCACGTAGTCTGACGAGACGATATCCAGAAGACCGGCCTCGGCCAGTTCGTGCGCCGCGACATTGCCCGAGTGCGATCCGCCCCGGATCAGGTTCGGGGCGCCCATCATCACCTTGATCCCTTGCGCGTTGCAGGCTCGGGCGGCCTCGATCGTGGTGGGAAACTCGGCGAGATGAATGCCATGGCCGGCGCTGGTGGCGACATGCGCGGCGGTGGTGTCGTCATGGCTTGCCAGAACCGCGCCGAAACGCCGGGCAGCGGCCACCGCCGCTGCCTCATGCCGGTCTCCGTTCGCATCGCGCAGCGCCTTGAGTTCGGCGACGTGGGCCTCGAATTCCGGATCGGACAGGCCGAGCTTGCCCTGCACGTAGTGCTTGAGCTTCGAGATATCTCGAAACTGGCGCTGGCCGGGGGTGTGGTCCATCAGGCTCACGATTCCCACCCTGTCTTCGGGGCCGAACTCCGCCATTTCCTCGACGAGCGTGGCCGAGCAAACTTCGGCGCGCAGGTGCAGGTAGTGGTTGATCCTGAGCGCACCGGCCTCACGCAACGCCCAGAGTTCGGACGCCAGCTTGCGCGCATATTTGTCATACCGCCCCTTGCCGTTCGGGTTCGATCCCACGCGCATGGCGTCGAACACGGTGGTGATGCCGACGCTCGCCAGCTCCCCGTCATGGGCGAGAATGGCGTCGGCATGCGGCCAGTCGACCTTTGGCCGGGGCTGAATGTGGCGTTCGAGGTTGTCGGTGTGCAGCTCGATCAGCCCCGGTATCAGCATGTCGCCGTCGAGATCCACCGCGCCCGGCACCTGCGTGGCACCCGGATCGATCGCGGCGATCTGGCCCGCGGCGACGGTCAGCGTGCCATGGATCACCTCGGTGTCGAGGACGATCTGCGCATTGGTCAGTATGAGATCGGTCATCGTCGGTCCTTTCGCGCTGGTGTCTTGACTGCCACGGGCGTGTCACGGAAGTGTGACGCATGCAGGCTAGAACGCGGGCCATGGAAGAATTTCGCAGATATGCCGTCTACGTGGCGCCCGAGCCGGGGCCGTTGGCCGGGTTCGCCGCCGATTGGCTTGGTTGGGATCCGGTGACCGGAACGGCGCGGGAGCACCCCAGCTTGGCGGGCCTGCCGCGGCCGGTGGCGGAGCTGACCGCCACGCCGCGCAAATACGGCTTTCACGCCACCCTCAAGCCGCCGTTTCGACTGGCCGAAACCTCCAGCCGGGCAAGGCTCGAAGCCGATCTCGCCGCGCTGGCGGCGCGGCTGGCGCCGGTTGTGTTGCCCGGGCTGGAGCTGGCGGAACTGGGCGGGTTTCTGGCTTTGGTGCCCGAGGGCCGGACCGACGCCGGCACCGAGGCCCTGCGCGAACTCGCCGCGCATCTCGTGCGCGGGCTCGATCACCATCGGGCCGCCCCCGGCACGGCTGAGCTTGCCCGGCGGCGGCAGGCCGGGCTGACGACGGTGCAGGAAGAAAACCTCGCGCGCTGGGGCTATCCTTACGTGATGGCGGAGTTCCGGTTCCACATGACCCTGACCGGCCGGCTCATGCCGGGGGAGGCCGCCAGGGTGCGTGCGGCCCTGGCGCCGATGCTCGCGCCGCTGCTGCCACGCCCGTTCCGGATCGCCGATCTGTGCCTCTTCGGGGAGGATCGCGCGGGGATGTTTCACCTGTTGCATCGTTACACGCTGGCGGGCTGAAGCGCGTCGCGCAGCGCCGCGACGCCGTCTTCGAAACGGCCCGAATTGTCGATCTCGATCACCCGCCGCAGCCCGTGGGGAAGACCGAGGGTGGCCCGGGCGAGACGGCGCGCGATGTCGTCGGCGGTTTCGCGCCCGCGGGCCGCGAGCCGCGTGGCCAGGATTTCGGGGCGCGCGGTGACATGGATGACGATGAGGCCGGGAAAGGCGCGCTGGGCGTCGGGCAGCATGGCGCGCGAGCCGTTGAACACCGCATCGCGCCCGTCTGCGAGCACCTCATGCAGCGTCGAGGGAATGCCGTAGCGCAACCCGTGGGCCTGCCAGTGCAGGGCAAACCCGTTGCGCGCAAGGCGGGCATCGAACTGAGACTGCGTCACGCCCTCGAAATCTTCGCCGCCTGCCTCGGTGGGGCGGGTGATCACCCGGCGCACGAGGTGGAGCCGTGGGTAGTGCGCTTTCGCCGCCCGCAAAAGGCTGTCCTTGCCCACGCCGGAGGGGCCCACCACCGTGAAGAGCCGGCCCGCGTGCACTCAGGCCTCCCGGGCCGGCGTGAAGGCCGAGACATCGACCTCACGATCCGCCACCCGGGCGCGGGCATCTTCATCGTGGAATATCCCGATGATCGCCGCGCCGCGGGCCTTGGCCTCGTCGATCAGCGCGAGCACGGTGGCGCGGTTGGTGGCGTCGAGGCTGGCCGTGGGTTCGTCGAGCAGGAGCGCCGGGTAGGGGTGGGCGAAGCCGCGCGCGATGTTGACGCGTTGCTGTTCGCCTCCCGAGAAGGTCGTGGGCGACAATGCCCAGAGCGCTTCGGGAATGTTCAGCCGGGCGAGCAGCTCTTCGGCCTTGTCCAAGGCCTCATCGCGGTCGCGGCCCACGGCGAGGAGCGGTTCGGCCACCACCTCGCGGGTGGGCACGCGCGGCACCACGCGCAGGAACTGGCTGACATAGCCAAGCGTCTCACGCCTGAGTGCAAGGATGTCACGTGGCTCGGCTGCGGCCACGTCGACACCGCCGACGAGGATCTGGCCCGAACCGGTCAGGTAGTTTCCGTAGATCATCCGCATCAGTGTCGATTTGCCGGCCCCGGAATTGCCGGTCAGGGCGACGCATTCGCCCGGCGCGACCGAGACCTGCGCCCCGCGCATCACCTCGATCGTCGCGCCACCCTGGTTGTGCAGGGTAAAGGATTTCGACACGTTCCGAAGGTCGATCATCGCTTGCATCACCGCGTCCTCTAGAGCCAGTTTTTCCATTTGAAGAACAGGTAGGTTCCCACCGCCGAGATCAGCATCATGGCCAGCGCAAGCGGGTAGCCCCACGGCCAACCCAGTTCGGGCATGGCGCGGAAGTTCATCCCGTAGATCGAGGCAACCAGCGTTGGCGGCAGGAACACCACCGCGAGCACCGAGAACAGTTTCACCGCATTGTTCTGCTCGAGGCTGATCATGCCGAGGGTGGCGTCATCGATGAGGCTGATGCGCGAATAGACGAAATCGGCATGCACGCCGAGCGCGTCGATGTCGCGCTGCAGGGCCTGGATCATCTTTTCGAAGGCCGCGCTGTCGGGCTTGTCGTGCAGGGTCTGGCCATAGAAGGTCAGCGCGCGTTCCATCGTCAAGAGGCCAAGCCGCACCCGGCCGACACGCTCACCGACCCGCCCGATGGTGGTGAGGGCTGCGCGCAGGATCGCGCCTTCCTGTTCCGCATCGTCCGAGAAAACCCGGCCGGACAGGTTGTCGAGCGCTTTGCCGATCTCCTCGAGAATGTCGGCGAAACGGGCAATGACCTCATCGGCGAGGCTGAGAAAGACCGCCGCGGCGTTGGTTGGCTCAAGCGGTCCGCGCCCGGCCGCGCTCGGGAAGGACTGGAACGGCCGCGGCGCGTGGTGGCGCACGGTGACGAGCCGGGTTTCGCTCACGATGAAGGTGACCGGTGCCAGCACGGCTGCGCCGTCGGCGGTGGTGCCGGGCAGCATCGTTGTCATGTAGTCGGTGCCCTTGAGGCGATAGAGACGCGACGAGATCTCGATCTCTTCCATCTCCTCGATCGTCGGCACGGTTATGCCCAGCGCCTCGACGGCGGCGATCTCCGCGTGATCCGGGCGGTCAAGGTCGATCCACAGGGCATGGGGCAAAGGCTCGCCCGCCCCGAGCGGGGCAAGGCGGCCGGATGTGGTTTTGTATGCAATCAACATGGCGCCAGCTTAGACCTGAAGCACCGAAGACACGAGCAATTGCGTATAGGGGTGTTGCGGGTCGTCGAGCACCTGGTCGGTGAGCCCGGTCTCAACCACGCGTCCGGACTTCATTACCATCAGCCGGTCGGCCAGAAGCCGCACGACAGCGAGATCGTGGGTGACGATGATCGCCGACAGCCCCATTTCGCGCACCAGCCCGCGCAGAAGATCGAGCAGACGTGCCTGCACGCTGACGTCGAGGCCGCCGGTTGGCTCGTCCATGAACACCAGACGCGGTCCGGTGACGAGGTTGCGCGCGATCTGGAGGCGCTGCTGCATGCCGCCGGAAAAGGCGCGCGGGCGATCGTCGATCCGGCTTTCATCGATCTCGACCCGGCCGAGCCAGTCGATCGCGCCGTCCCGGATCTTGCCGTAGTGACGAGCGCCGACGGCCATCAGCCGTTCACCAACATTGCCGCCGGCCGAAACAGCCATGCGCAGCCCGTCGCGGGGGTTTTGATGGACAAAGGCCCAATCGGTCCGGGCGAGCATGCGGCGTTCGGGCTCGCTCATCCGGAGGGTGTCGCGCGGGCCGTCGCTGCGGGTGTCGAAGATCACCTCGCCGCGGTCGGGTTCGAGGTGGCCGGCGAGGCAATTGAGCAGGGTGGACTTGCCGGAGCCGGACTCGCCCACGATCCCCATGACTTCGCCGGGGTAGAGATCGAAGCTTGCCTCGGTGCAGCCGATACGCTGGCCATAGCTCTTGGAGACGTCGCGGACGGAAAGCAGCGGGGTCATGGCTTTGCCTCCAGGGGGCCAAGAATTCTCGCGAATTCTTGGCAAATTTCTTCGAAGAAATTTGGCGCGCTCATGCTGCATCCTCCGGGGACAGGCGGCCATGGTGCCCGGCGGCCTGACGCTGGGCGCAATAGTCGGTGTCGGAACAGACGAACATCCGCCCGCCGGCGTCGTCGATGATCACCTCGTCGAGATAGGTGTGCTCGGCGCCGCACAGATCACAGGCCGCGTCGGCCTTCGTCGGCTCGAACGGGTGATCCTCGAAATCCAGCGACACCACGCGCGTATGGGGCGGGATGGCGTAGATCCGTTGCTCGCGGCCAGCGCCAAAGAGCTGGATCGCGGCGCTCTCGAGCTTGGGATTGTCGAACTTCGGGATCGGCGAGGGGTCCATCACGTAGCGGTCTTCGACTTTCACCGGATAGGCGTAGCTCGTGGCGATCGCACCGTGGCGGGCGATGTCTTCGTAGAGCTTCACATGCATCAGCCCGTAATCTTCGAGCGCATGCATCTTGCGGGTCTCGGTCTCGCGCGGTTCCAGGAAGCGCAGGGGCTCGGGGATCGGCACCTGGTAGACGAGGATCTGGTCTTCGGTCAGCGGCTCCTCGGGAATGCGGTGACGGGTCTGGATCACCGTGGCCCCGCGTGTGTGCTCGGTTGTGGCCACACCGGCGGTTGTCTCGAAGAATTTCCGGATCGACACCGCATTGGTGGTGTCATCCGCGCCCTGGTCGATCACCTTGAGCGTGTCCTCGGGTGTAAGGCAGGCGGCCGAGACCTGCACGCCGCCGGTGCCCCAGCCATAGGGCATCGGCATCTCGCGCGAGGCAAAAGGCACCTGGTAGCCGGGGATCGCCACGCCTTTCAGGATCGCGCGCCGGATCATCCGTTTGGTCTGCTCGTCAAGATATGCAAAGTTGTAGTCATTCATGGCGCGTTTCTCGTGCCGTCATTTTCGGAGAGGATTTGGTCCAATGGAATTTGACCTGATATTCAAGATCGTGATGGGCATCATTGCTCTTGGGTTCATCTACGTCATCGGCCGCATCGCCTTTGCGCTGATCACCGGCAAGGGCAAGGAGGAGGTGCTTTCGGGCAAGACCCGACCGCGCGGGCAAGGCGCCAACCTTGATCAGATCCACCGCAACCACACCGATTTCTGATCCCGCATTCATTCGGCGGCCGCCTTGAGTTCGGTTTCCTGGGCCGCCGCCCGGATCTTGCGGACCAGTTCCAGTTCTGACTGGAAATCGACGTAATGCGGCAGCTTGATGTGCTCGAGAAATCCCGTGGCCTGAATGTTGTCGGCGTGGGAGAGCACGAATTCCTCGTCCTGCGCCGGGGCCCCGACATCATCTTCACCCAACTCCTCCCAGCGCAGCGCCCGATCCACGAGCGCCATCGAGATGGCCTTGCGTTCGGAATGGCCGAACACCAGGCCGTAGCCGCGGGTGAATTGCGCCGGTTCGGTCTTGGAGCCGGAAAACTGGTTGACCGTTTCGCATTCCGTCAGCGTCACCTCGCCGATCTCGACCGAGAAACCCAGTTCGGGGATTTCCATCTCGACCGGAACGGTCCCGACCCGGAGCTCGCCCACGAAGGGATGGTTCTTGGCATAGCCACGCTGGGTGGAATAGGCCATCGACAGCACGAAGCCTTCGTCACCGCGGGTCAGCGCCTGTAGCCGGAGCGGCCGGCCCGCCGGGTATTCCATCGGCGCCCGGGTCATGTCGGGCGGGGTTTCATCGCCGGGCGCCTCGGTCTGAATCAGGCCGTCGCGGTTGAGGAAGTCGGTGACGCGCGGCATTTCGGGTTCCACCGGCTGTGCCCCCTCGGCTTCGGCGGGGAGGCCCTCGGCGGCCAATGCGAAATCCAGCAGCCGGTGGGTGTAGTCGAAGGTCGGGCCGAGAACCTGTCCGCCCGGCACGTCTTTGAACGTTGCCGAGATGCGGCGGTCACAGGCCATCGCGCCGGTGTCGACGGGTTCGGCATGGCCAATCCGCGGCAGCGTCGTGCGATAGGCGCGGATCAGGAAGATCGCCTCGATCATGTCCCCGCGCGCCTGCTTGATCGCCAGCGCCGCCAGATCGGGGTCATAGAGTGACCCCTCGGCCATTACCCGGTTGACGCCGAGCGACAGCTGCTCGCGGATCTGCGCAATCGACAGGTCCGCGACCGTCGGGTCGCCGCGCCGCTCCTCGGCGAGCCAGGTATGCGCATTCTCGATGGCGCGCTCACCGCCCTTGACTGCGACATACATCAGCCGTCCTCCACATTGGTCGACCGTGGCAGGGCCGCGAGGCGGCTCCCGGCGGTGAAAAAGAAATCGAGCCCGAGCGGGAAAGCGGCCCGGTTGGCGCGAAACGCGGCGGTTTCGGGCAATGACAGCCGCGCCTCGGTTTCGATCCCCGGCCCAGTGAGACGCGCGCCAGCCGGGCTGAGGGTCGCAGTTTCGACGATGAGGGTCGCCGCGCGGTCGGGATACTCCGGCGTGCCAATGGAAAACCGCGCCAACGGCTGCAGCGCCTCCCATCCGCCGAGCGCGAACATCGCCGCGGCGGGCTCGACAATCGGCGCGCCGACATGGAAGGCAATCCAGTCGCGCAGCTCGGCGCTGTCGTGGCCGGGTGCGAGATGCAGCGGCGTTTCGGGATCACACAGCGTCAGGATCAGCGTGGCGGCGGCGGGTGACGCAGGCGCGGGCGCGACAGCGCCGGACAGGTCCTCGATCCGGCCGGGCCGGGCAAGCGCGTTGAGCGCGGCGCGAAAGGCGCGGGCGGATTGCGCGGGCGGGTCTTCGAAGCCGCCGGAGAGCACCGTGTCGCGCATCAATCTTCCCCCCGGACCATGGTGAAGAAATCGACCTTCGTTGCCCCGGCCTTTGCTGCCCGGCGTGCCTTGGCCGCGGTCATCTCCGCTTCGAGCGGATCGAGAACGTGGCGGCGAAGTTCATCCTGCCGAGCGGTCTGCATCAGCGCATCGACAAGGGCCGCCCGCGTGGCATGGTCCTTGTCGCGGCCCTGCACATAGGCATGGCCGATTTCACCCGAGGCAATCTGAAGCGCGCAGCGGGTCACCGTCATCTCGCCGAGATTGAATGGCGCGCCGGTGCCGCCCATCCGCCCCCGCAGCATCACGCCACCTACCTCCGGCGGGCGCAGCCAGCTGTGATCGGGCAGGGCATCGAGCTCGCCGATCAGCGCGCCCAATCTTGCGGGGGCGGACTTGGCGAGAAGGCTCATCCAGGCGCGGCGCGCCTCGGTTCCGGGTTTGGCTGTGGTCATCTAGACACCTTGCCGATTTGTCTATTCTTCTATACAACTAGACAAATCCTACGATGACTCGTCTGCATTTGTCTCGTGAAATTTTGGTGACAACGATCCATGGCCCGAACGCCCGTCTGGAAATCCATTGCGTCCGTGCTCGAACGCGAGATCGGTGCGGGGCATTACCGACCCGGTGACAAGCTGCCAACGGAGGCCCGGCTATCGGCGCGTTTCGGGGTCAACCGCCATACGGTGCGCCGGGCCCTCGCCGACATGGCCGACCGGGGCCTTCTGCGGGCACGGCGCGGTTCGGGGGTCTTCGTCGCGACGGTGCCAACGGATTACCCGATCGGACGCCGCGTGCGCTTTCACCAGAACATCCGCGCCTCCGGCCGCCTGCCCGAAAAGCGCGTGCTGCGGGTCGAAACCCGGCCCTGCGATCCGACAGAGGCTGCCGCTCTGGCGCTCGAGCCCGGCGATCCGGTGACGGTTTACGAGGGGTTGTCGCTGTCGGGAGGTGTGGTTGTTGCGCATTTCGAAAGCGTCTTTCCGGCAGCGCCGCTGCCCGGTCTGGCCGAGACACTCGGCGCAGTCACATCGGTGACCGAGGCGCTCCGGCGCGAGGGCGTGGACGACTACCTGCGCGCGGAAACCCGGATCACCGCCGAAGCTGCCAGCCCGACCCAGGCGCTGCATCTGGGCCTGCGCGAGGGGGCGCCGCTGCTGCGGTCCGTTGCCCTCAACACGACGCCCGACGGCGTGCCCATCGAGCGCGGCAGCACCTGGTTTGCCGGCGACAAGGTCACGCTTGTCGTCGCAAGCGACTGAGACCACGTCACGCTCACGATACAAACCCGGTGTA
>JANTFS010000117.1 GCA_024763335.1 Paracoccaceae bacterium
TGGCCGATTTCTGCGGCTGATCGGCGGCGACGAGGATCGACAACAGCCGCAGGAACTCGGCGCCGTCCGCTTCGCCCAGCGGCGCGAGGAAGGCGGCGTTGATCTCGATGATCACGCGCATCAGCCTTGGCATCCGGGCCTGCCCCGCCTCGGTCAGGCACACCAGATGCGCCCGGCGCGAGCGCGGATCGGGGCGGCGTTCGACGTAGCCAAGGTCCGACAAGGCATCGAGGGCGCGGGTGATCGTATAGTCGGCCAGCTGCGTACGGGCGCCGAGGGCGCGCTGCTGGACCCCGTCCTGCTCGGCCAGTGCCATCATCACGATGAACTGATCGAGCGTCAGGCCCAGGTCCGCCAGACGATGGCGGGCCTCCGCATTCAGCCGGTTCGCCAGCGTCTGCACCATCCAGCCGGCCGAACGCAGGCGTGTCCGGCGTGCGCGCCGGCGAAGCTTGTTTCGTGCGGTCTTGTCGCTCATGCCGGCGTTATAGGCGGATTCATTTGCATATGCAACTTTCTCATGTCATATACTTGCATTTGCAATCCCATTTGCAACCTAGTGAGTCCCACCGATCGGAGCTGCCCCATGCCAACACGCTATCACCCTGCCCTCGTCACCCTGCACTGGCTCTTGGCGCTGATGATCCTCGGCCTGCTGTTCGGTGGCAATTTTCTGCTTGAACCGGTGCCCAACAGCGACCCCGACAAGGTCTTCGGCTTCACCAACCACATGATCGGCGGCGTCACCGTCGGCACGCTGATGATCGTCCGCCTGCTGGTGCGGCTGTTCACCAAGACCCCGCCACATGCCGAAACCGGCAGCGCGGCGCTCGATCTCGCCGGCCGGGCCGCGCATTGGGGGCTCTATCTGCTCGTGTTCGCCATGGTCGGATCGGGCATCGCCCTGTCGCAAACCTCCGGCCTCGGCGAGATCGTGTTCTTCGGCGGCGAGGGCCCGCTGCCGCCCGACTTCTCCGCCTTCCCCGCGCGCGCGGTCCACGGGGTGATCTCGATCCTGCTCATGGCCTTGATCCTCGCCCACCTCGCGGGCTGGGCCTACCACAGCTTCGTGCTGAAAGACGGGTTGATCCGCCGCATGTGGTTCGGCAAACGCAACGCCGGCTGACCGGAACACGCATCGGCACGCCGCGGTTCGGCGGCGCGCCAGCCATGTGCCGACCCACGCCCACCCCCGACAACGGAACCTTTTTTGTATTTGTTTCCGCCTGTTAGCTCGTAAATGTAAAAAACATTCACATTTTTTCTTGAAATGCCCGGCCGAGGTGCCAATCTACCCAATGTGAAAGACATTCACATTCACTTCGACCCCAAAGGAGCACCTCAATGACAGTCGCCCTCGACCTTGAAGCCCAAAAATCCGACGAGGGCTGGTTCCGCCGGGCAGAAGGTTGGCTCGATGATCGTGGCAAAGGCGCCTGGATCGCCGTCATGGTCCTCGGTTTCATCTTCTTCTGGCCAATCGGCCTTGCCATTCTCGCCTACATGATCTGGAGCAAACGCATGTTTTCCCACGGCTGCGCCCGTCACCCCCACGCCACCCGCCACGCCGCGCGCCGCGCCGAGTGGATGAACCGCCGGCACGGCTTCCGCCCCACCGGCAACACCGCATTCGACACCTACAAGTCGGAAACGCTGAAGCGCCTGATGGACGAGCAGGAGCAGTTCGAGGCCTTCCTTGAGCGGCTGCGCGCGGCAAAGGACCAACGCGAGTTCGACCAGTTCATGGACGAACGCGCCGAGGCCGCCCACGCGGCGCACGGCGAAGCGCCGGAGACCGACGACGCCGGCCCCGATGCGGCCCCGAAAGCCTGACGAGACCGGCGCGGCCCCTTGCCGGGGCCGTGCCGCCTTCCCAGATGATCGCCATGACATATTCGCAAACCGCCTCCTGGGGTCTTCCCGACCCCGACACCCAGTCCGAGTTCTATGCCGATGTGCCGGCGAAACGGTTCATCGCCTGGGTGGTGGATGCGCTGCTCATCTTCGCGACCGCGCTGCTGATCTCGCTGCTTACCATCGGGATCGGGTTCTTTTTCTTCGGCTTCCTCGTGGCCGCAACCGCATTCATCTACCGCACCGTGAGCCTCGCCAACCGCTCGGCCACGCTCGGCATGCGGCTCGCCGCCATCGAGATGCGCACCCGCCGCGGCGAAAGGTTCGATCTGCCCACCGCGGCACTGCATACGCTGGCCTACCAGATCTCGATGTCGATGGTGGTGCCGCAGATCATCTCGATCGTGCTGATGCTCACCTCGCCGCGCGCGCAGGGGCTGACCGACATCGCCCTCGGCACCGCCGCCCTCAACAGGCCAGCCCGCGCCTGAGGCCCCTGTTTACCCTGCCTTGCGCCAAACACTTGGCGTAGGGCCGTCACAGTGCTAGGCTTTCGCAACACGGGCCCCGGCCCACCACGAACGAACCAACGCCCCGAACAAGAACCCGTCGATCCGAGCAACCGTCCGCTACAATGCGCCACTCGCTTCCGCTTGCCCCGCAGTTTTACGTGACCGCACCGCAACCCTGCCCCTATCTCGAGGGCCGGATGGAGCGAAAGCTGTTTACCGCGTTGCAGGGCGAACAGACCGAAGAGCTGAACAACACGCTCTCGAAACAGGGGTTCCGGCGCTCGCAGAACGTGCTCTACCGGCCCTCCTGCGCGGAGTGTTCCGCCTGCCTGTCGGCCCGGATCCGGGTGGCCGATTTCAAACCTTCGAAGAGCCAGCGGCGCACCGAACGGCGCAACGAAAACCTGATGCGCCGCACCCGCGCGCCCTGGGCCACCGAAGAGCAATACGAGCTGTTTCGCGCCTATCTCGATGATCGCCACGCCGATGGCGGCATGGCCGATATGGACGTGTTCGAATTTGCCGCGATGGTCGAGGAAACCCCGGTCAAGAGCCGGGTGATCGAGTATTCGACGCCGCTCGGGCAGGGCACGAGCCGGCGCGAGCTCACCGCCGTCTGCCTGACGGACGTGCTCGATGACGGGCTCAGCATGGTCTATTCCTTCTTCGACCCGCGCAAGCACGCGCTGTCGCTCGGCACCTACGTGATCCTCGATCACATCCGCCTCGCCGCCAACGCAGGGCTGCCTTACGTCTATCTCGGCTATTGGGTGCCCGGCAGCCCGAAGATGGACTACAAGGCCCGGTTCTCGGCGCTCGAGGTCTATGCCGGCGGCGAATGGGTGGAGCTGACCGATCCCACGGCGTTCAGCGCCGATCCGCACCCGCTGTCCAACGATCCGATCGCCGAGCAGGTGGCGCAGATTGCCCTGCCCGGGGTGGCGCCGGTGCGACGCTGAGCGCGCCGCCCCCTGCCCCTTCCGCAGCCGATCACAGCATCCATTCCAACGGCAACACCGCGATGGCGACGATCGCCAGACGTTTGAGCCACGACACGCCCGGCTCGCGTTCATGGGTCACGACCGTGCCGTCCGGCAGGTTTTCCTGCCAGACCATCCGGCCATCCGCCGTCAGCTCGGGGCGATAACTGATCGCCGGAAGCTCGGCGTCGAAGTGCCGGTGCAGCGCCGCGGCCATGGCCGGGCTGTCGATCAGGAAGCCCATTTCGCAATTCAGCCGGGCCGATCTCGGATCGAAGTTGAACGACCCGATAAACACCTGCGCCCCGTCGATGGCGAAGGTCTTGGCGTGCAGGCTTGTCCCCGACACCCCGAGCGAGCCAAACAGGCCAACCCCGGCCTCCTCCGCCGGCGCATCGGCGCGGGGCTTGAGTTCCCACAGCCGCACCCCGGCCTCGAGCAGCTCGCGCCGGTGCTTGGAATACCCGGCATGCACCACCAACACATCGGTCGTCTCGAGCGCATTGGTTTCGATCCGCACCCGGTGCCCGGCCGTCGCCAGATCGGCCAGAAATGCCGTGCCGTTGCGGCCCGGCACGAAATAGGCCGAGACCAGATCCAGCCGCTGTTCGACGGCGCCGAGTTTTTCCTTGAGCCGGGCGATCAGCAACTGGTCGGGATCGGCCTGCCCCAGCCCTTTCGCCGGATCGTCGACAAGGATCGCGACATCGGTCCATTCCAGCGACCGGCCCTCGTCCGCGACCCGCTGCCCGATCACCGCCATCGCCGCCCGGAACTCGGCCGCCGCGTCGGTGCGCGCGGCCTCGGCCGCCGCCGCAAGCAATCCCGGCCGATCGCCCGGGCCGGCCACGAGGCGTTCCAGCTCATAGGCCGAGGCGCTGTTCCAATAGGCATCGAAGGCCGCCTGCGTCTCGGGCACGACCGCGCCGATGCCCAGCACATCGGCATCGACGTAGGAACTGCCCGCGCCAATCTGGAAATAGACATCCCCGATGTTGCGCCCGCCGACGATCGCCGCCGCACCATCGACGATGAACGCCTTGTTGTGCATCCGCCGGTTCATCCGCGCGAAGCTGAAGGTGTAGCCCAACGTCTTGGGGGTGCGGATCGTTGACGGGTTGAACAGCCGGACCTCGAAATTCGGCAAGGCGTTCAGCCCGGCGAGATAGGGGTCCATCCCGTCGATGCCGTTGTCATCGAGCAAGAGGCGCACCCGGACGCCACGCAGGGCCGCATCGTGCAGCGCCTTGAGCAACAGCCGCCCCGACACGTCGTCGTGCCAGATGTAATATTGCGCGTCGATGCTGACTTCGGCCCGCGAGGCGAGGAACAACCGGCTGCCGAGCGCTTCGCGCCCGTCGATCAGCGGCAGGACGCCGGTCTTTGCGGGAAAGCGCGCCGCCGCCTGCGCAAACCGCATGCCGAGCCCCCGCGCCGGATCGGCCGGGATCGCCACATCCGGCGCGCGCTGGGAAATGTCGGGCAGCGGAAACGCCAGCCGAAGCCCGAAGATGGCGCCTCCGAACAGCAGCCCCGTCACCACCAGCCCCCGCAAGATCGCCCGCATCGGCTCCCCCAATCGTTTCGGGCGCCCCGCCGGCACCGACTCGCAGGCGCCAGCGGCAGCGCGGCCATGGCCGATCCTAGCGCCGCGGGGTCCGGCGCGTCCAGCTTGGCCCGCGGAAGGCCATCCGCAGCTCGATCCATACGAAAATTGCGCCGGTTTCGAGGCTGCCGGAAGAAAAAACCCGGCGCAGCGCCCCCTGCGACACTTTATTCACGGCTTTTGGCGTTGACGCCCCCTTTTGCCGCTCCTAGTGTGGCGCCGGAAAACAAGGAGCCCCGGGAATGAAGAGCATTCTCATCGTAGTGGTAGACGAGCGGCGCATGGGCTGGTGACGGCACCCTGATACACCCCCCTGCGCCCCCGACATCATCGGGGGTTTTTTTGTGGATGACGCGTGGAGACGGAGAGAGACATGACACGTCAGATGACCGGCGCAAAGATGGTGGTTCAATCCCTGAAGGATCAGGGCGTGGACACGGTATTCGGCTATCCCGGCGGCGCCGTGCTTCCGATCTATGACGAGATCTTCCAGCAAAATGACATCCGCCACGTGCTCGTGCGCCACGAGCAGGGCGCGGTGCATGCCGCCGAAGGCTATGCCCGCTCCACCGGCAAGCCCGGTGTCGTGCTTGTCACCTCCGGCCCGGCGGCGACCAACGCCGTCACCGGCCTGACCGACGCGCTGATGGATTCGATCCCGATCGTCGTGCTCACCGGCCAGGTGCCCACCTTCATGATCGGCACCGATGGCTTCCAGGAGGCCGATACCGTGGGCATCACCCGGCCCTGCACCAAGCACAACTGGCTGGTGAAGGACACCAACAAGCTGTCCGAGACGATTCATCAGGCCTTTCACGTCGCGCTCTCCGGGCGGCCGGGGCCGACGCTGGTCGACATTCCGAAAGACGTGCAGTTCGCCACCGGCAGCTACACCCCGCCGCAAAAGGCGCATACGGCGCATTACCAGCCGCAGATGAAGGGCGATGTGCAGGCGATCACCGAGCTGGTCGAGCTGATGGAAGAGGCGGAACGGCCGATCTTCTACACCGGCGGCGGCGTGATCAATTCCGGCCCCGGCGCCAGCCAGCTCCTGCGCGAACTGGTCGAGGCCACCGGCTTTCCGATCACCTCGACGCTGATGGGCCTCGGCGCCTACCCCGCCAGCGGTGACAAGTGGCTCGGGATGCTGGGCATGCACGGGCTCTACGAAGCCAACATGGCGATGCACGATTGCGATCTGATGATCAACGTCGGCGCCCGCTTCGACGACCGGATCACCGGCCGGCTCGACAGCTTCTCGCCGGGCTCGAAGAAGGCCCATATCGACATCGACGCCTCGTCGATCAACAAGGTCATCCATGTCGACGTGCCGATCCTCGGCGATGTCGGCCACGTGCTCGAAGACCTGCTCAGGATCTGGAAGGCGCGCGGCCGCAAGGTCAACAAGGATGGGCTGAAGGCCTGGTGGGCGCAGATCGAGAAATGGCGCGCGGTGGATTGCCTCGCCTACACGAACTCCGACAAGATCATCAAGCCGCAATACGCGCTGCAACGCCTCGAGGCGCTGACCAAGGGCATGGACCGCTACATCACCACCGAGGTGGGCCAGCACCAGATGTGGGCGGCGCAGTTCCTCGGCTTTGAAGACCCCAACCGCTGGATGACCTCCGGCGGCCTCGGCACCATGGGCTACGGGTTGCCCGCCTCGAATGGCGCGCAGATCGCCCACCCGGATGCGCTGGTCATCAACGTGGCCGGCGACGCCTCGATCCTGATGAACATCCAGGAGGTGTCGACGGCGGTGCAGTTCCGCCTGCCCGTCAAGCAGTTCATCCTCAACAACGAACGCCTCGGCATGGTGCGCCAGTGGCAGCAACTCCTGCACGGCGAGCGCTATTCGCAAAGCTGGACCGAGAGCCTTCCCGACTTCCCCAAACTCGCCGAGGCGATGGGCTGCAAGGGCCGCACCGTGTCGGACCCGGCCGAGCTCGACGACGCGATCAAGGAGATGATCGACTATGACGGGCCCTTCCTGCTCGAGGTTCTGGTGGAAAAACACGAGAACTGCTTCCCGATGATCCCATCGGGCGAGCCGCACAACAAGATGCTCATGGGCGACGCCGCCGCGACCGACGCGATCGGCGACGACGGCGCGGTTCTGGTTTAAGGAGAGCGGAGAAATGGCTGCATTGAAAATCAAGAAAGGGTCGTCCCGCAAATCGGCCTACGACCTGCGCGATCCCAACGCCGAGGTGATCGAACGCCACACCCTCGCCGTGGTGGTCGACAACGAGGCCGGGGTTCTCGCCCGGGTCATCGGCCTGTTCTCGGGCCGCGGCTACAACATCGACAGCCTCACCGTGGCCGAGGTCGACCATACCGGCCACCGCTCGCGGATCACCATCGTCACCACCGGAACCCCGGCCGTGATCGAGCAGATCAAGGCGCAGCTCGGCCGCATCGTTCCGGTTCACGAGGTGCATGATCTGACGGTGGAGGGCGCCGCCGTCGAGCGCGAACTGGCGTTGTTCAAGGTGATGGGCAGCGGCGAAAAGCGCGTCGAGGCGCTGCGGCTGGCCGACATCTTCCGCGCCAACGTGGTCGATTCGACGCTCGAAAGCTTCATCTTCGAGATCACCGGCAGCCCGGAGAAAGTCGACGCTTTCGCCGATCTCATGCGGCCGCTCGGGCTGGTCGAGATCGCGCGCACCGGCGTTGCGGCCCTGGCGCGCGGCGAGGCCTGAACGTTTCCGCCGTCTCAGGCCACGACGTTGAGATGAGATTCGGCCTCGCGGGTGCTGTGGTATCCCGCGAGGATCGCCCGCGGGTCTCTCGCACCTGCCCCGGAGACGATCTCGACCACGTCGCGGACGAACCGAATCCCCTCACGGATCTCGATCGAAAATGTCAGTTGGTCGCCGCAATCGAGCGCCCCATGCCCATCGGGCAAGTCCACCTCCGGGCCCAGAAACGCCAGCGGGCCCTGGTCCTCACACCAGATCATGCCCACCCGCGCCTTCGGGTTATACCAGAGCACGAGTCCCATCATCGCGCATTCCTCCGCACTCGCCCCGATCTGCATTCGGGATTATCATATTGCAATAAGTCTAACCGAGAACCTGTACGAAAGTCCAACAATCCCGTAAGTCCCGACAAACAATGCCGGTTCACCCGGGTTCTGAAGCTACACTAAAGTATAGGTTTCGCCCCGGCTACAAGAAAAAGGGGAGCCGAAGCTCCCCAGTTTCGCTGATAAGGCTCATCGTTCGTACCGCCCGGTTTTTCTGCCTGCGGCCTTATCCGCGGACGCGGCGAGCGCACCCGCCGCGGGTCCCATCTCATGCGCGCCGTTTGCGCCTTGGCTGCTGCGCAAGCGGCCCGGCGGTGAGGAAGTAGCCCACCCCCTCGGCCGGATCGATCTCGCGCAGCTCAAGCGCGATCTCGTCCCCGTCCCGCGTCCGGAACGCCAGCGCGGTGCCCGGCCGCGTGCCGACGAGCGCCGGCGGCAACACGATGGCACCCGAGCCCGAGGTCACGCCGGCACCGCCGGTGGAGAGGATCACCCGTAGCTGGCAAACCTCGGTCTCACGCCCATCGACAACAAAACATCCCTCGTAATCAACAACTTGCATGGCCTTTCTCAGCTACAGCCCGTGGTGCCGCCGCAGGTGTTGCACTTCAGGCAGGTGCCGTTGCGCACCAGCGTGTAGTTGCCGCATTCCGGGCATGGATCGCCCTCGTAGCCCTGCATCTTCGCCTTGGTGCGGGCATCGACCGAGACCGTTCCGGTGCCGAGCGCGGTGGCCGAAGCCGCCGAGGTGCCGGTGCTTTTCAGCATCGTGTGGCCCGTCAGCGCCTCGGCCGTTTCCGGCACCAGCGTCTGCAACGCGCTTTCCGGATCGGCGGCGGTTTCGAGAACCGTGCCCCCGGCCCCGCCCTGCAGCACCACGAGCTCCTGCGGCAGACGCTTGCGCAGATAGCCCGTCGACGAGATCTGCTTGAGCACCTCGAGCGAGCGGTTGGCCGCGGTTTCCGACATTTCCTTGACGTTCGACACGCCCTCTTCCTCGCCGCGGCCGAGATCGTCGAAGCTGTGGCCCTCGGGCTTCACATGCGCGAGGTCCGTGCGGTCGAGGTAGGACACCGCCAGTTCGCGGAAGATGTAATCGAGGATCGAGGTGGCGTTCTTGATCGAATCGTTGCCCTGCACC
>JANTFS010000118.1 GCA_024763335.1 Paracoccaceae bacterium
GTCCGGCAGCGCCGCGTCAAGCAGCACCAGATCGAAGTCGAGCCCCGTGAGAAGCCTTTGCGCATGCTGCGCATCGCGCGCCACGCTGACGAGAAAACCCTGCGTCTTGAGATATTGCCTGAGCAGCTCTCGCAGCCGGTCGTCACCATCGGCGACGAGCAGATGGGCGGGGGACGGGCTGGTCATTCCTCGCCATCCTTGAGCCGGTTGAAATGGCGCCGCATCTGCGGGTCCATCATCGCTTCCAGCACCATGCGAAACCCGCGCACCGCTTCCGGCCCGGCTTCACGATAGGCCGCGCGCATCCGTTCGCGCTGCACTTCCGAGAGCGCACGCTCCAGCTTCTCGCCGGCCTCGGTGAGAAACAGGTTGCGCTCCCGCTTGTCGCGGGTTCCCACGCGGGCCTCGACAAGCCCCTCGTCGATGAGCGTGCGCAACACGCGGTTGAGCGATTGCTTGGTCACCCCAAGGATGGACAGCAGGTTGTTGACCGTCGTGCCGGGGCTGCGGTGGATGAAATGGATCGCCCGGTGATGCGCCCGGCCATAGCCGTGCTCTTCGAGAATCCGGTCGGGATCGGCGGTGAAGCCGCGATAGGCAAAATACATCGCCTCGATTCCCTGCCGAAGCTGTTCGTCGGTCAGAAAAAGCAGCGACGGCCCCCCCGCGCCAATGCGATCCGCCATGATGTGCGCCTCCCTGCATTCGATTGCGATCTGCTCTCTCGCTTTTATGTCAGCCTTGTTGACATTCCAAGGCCCAACTGGTAGCGAATCACGAATTTGGCGTAACTTTATGTCCGCTTCGGACCTAAGTCGCGCAATATATGAAAAGCTGCAAGGCCTGGAGAGGAGCAAATCGATGGTTGGTGGCTACGATGATCGCGATGGCAAGATCTGGATGGATGGCAAGTTGGTGGAGTGGCGCGACGCCAATGTTCATATCCTCACCCACGCTCTGCACTACGCCTCCTCGGTATTCGAGGGCGAACGCGCCTATGGCGGCAAGATCTTCCTGTCGCGCAAGCATTCCGAGCGGTTGCTGAAGTCGGGCGAAATGATCGACATGCCGATCCCCTGGACGGCTGACCAGATCGAAGAGGCGAAATACGAGGTGCTGAAGGCCAACGGGCTGTCGGATGCCTATGTGCGAGCGGTCGCCTTTCGTGGTGCGGGCGAAGACATGGGGGTCAGTTCCGCCCGCAACCCGATCCGCCTCGCTGTCGCGGCGTGGGAATGGGGCAGCTATTACGGCGACGCCAAGTTCAAGGGCGCCAAGCTCGACATCTCGAAGTGGAAGCGCCCGAGCCCCGAGACGATCCCCACGGCGGCGAAGGCGGCGGGGCTCTACATGATCTGCACGATCTCGAAACACGCCGCCGAGGCGAAGGGGTGCTCGGATGCGCTGTTCTACGACTATCGCGGCTACGTCGCTGAGGCGACCGGCGCCAACGTCTTCTTCGTCAAGGACGGCGAGGTGCATACGCCGCTGCCCGACGCGATCCTGAACGGGCTCACCCGCCAGACGGTGATCGGGATGCTGACCGAACGCGGCATCCCGGTGCACGAGCGCCACATCCTGCCCGAGGAGATGGAAGGCTTCGAGCAATGCTGGCTGACGGGATCGGCGGCGGAGGTGACCCCGGTCGGGCAGATCGGCGACTATACCTTCGAAGTCGGCGCGCTCACCCGCGAAATTTCTGAGGCCTACGAGGCCCTCGTGCGCGCCTGAAGCGGTCTTCACGGTTTGTGAACCGGCATCCCTTAGGCTGGCGGGGTCCAGCCGGGGATGCCCATGCCGCCGCATCGCAGAAGTTTCGCCTACCTGTCGCTGATCGTGCTCGTTGTCGTCCTGCCAACGGCGATCGCGCTGGCGTGGTATCAGGTTTCGCGTGATCCCAACCTGCGCCCGCTCGGGATTACCGAGCAGGCGCTGCGGGCCTACAACGGGCAAGGCGAGGGGCTCGAGATCGTGGCGGTGGTGGACTGGGTGCCGCCGCACACCGGGAACTTCACCCGCGCGCAGCTGCAAACGGCGCTTGACCAATCCTTTCGGGCCAAGGGGGTCGAGGTCCGGGTCGAATTCCGCGATGGGCGTGGCGAGACGCAGATCACCTATCTGGTGGGCCGGACAATGCTTGGTCCGTTTCCGACCGCGCGATCGTCAGAAGGGGTGTCGGCCGCCGTCGAGGCCTACAAGATGCACTGAGCCCCGCCGCATTCGGGGCGCGCGGGAAAAGGGCCGGCGCAGCGGCCGGCCCCCGGGTTGGCTGGCCCCGACCGCTATTGCGGCAAGACCTCCGCCGTCGGGCGCGGGGTCGTGGCCGTCTCGGCGGGCAGAACCGGAACCGTCACGTCCGGCATCTCGCCCGTGAGGCTCTCGAGGAATGCGACGATCTGGTCGGTCTCCATGTCGGTGAGCGCTTCACCGAGCTGGCTCTCGGCCATGATCTGCACCGCGACCCGCAGATCCCACACCTTGCCGGAATGGAAATAGGGCGCCGTCACCGCGATGTTGCGCAGCGGCGCGGCCCGGAAGACATATTCGTCGTCGGCCGTGGCCGTCACCGCGAAACGGCCCTTGTCGCCCTCGGGCAGAATATCCGCCCCGGGCCGTTCGATCAGGCCGAAGGGGAAGTAGCCCTCGCCGCCGACGTTGATGCCCGCGTGGCAGGCGGTGCAGCCCTTGTCGATGAACAACGCCAGGCCGGCCTGTTGGTCGTCCGACAGCGCCGCCGCGTTCCCGTTGAGGTAGGCGTCGAACGGGGCCGGGGTCAGCAGCGTGGCCTCGAAGGCCTCGATCGCCTTGGCCATGTTGTCGAACGTGACACCATCATCGAAATTGGCCTCGAACATCGACACGTATTGCGGCATCGAGGTCAGGGTATCGACAACCTGCTCGGGTGTGTTGGCCATCTCGACACCGGCCTGAATCGGCCCCTTCGCCTGCGCCGCGAGGTCGGCGGCGCGGCCATCCCAGAACTGCGCTTCGTTGAACACCGCGTTCAGCACGGTCGGCGCATTGCGCGGGCCTTTCTGCCAGCCATGGCCAATCGAGGTTTCGAGGTTGTCATCGCCGCCGGTCGCGAGGTTGTGGCACGAATAGCACGAGAACACGCCCGACGCCGACAGCCGCGGATCGAAATAGAGCGCCTTGCCAAGGGCGATCTTGTCGTCGGTAATCGGGTTGTCCGCCACCGCCGGCACCGTCGAGGGCAGCGGCCTGAAGATGTCCTGAGCGGCCTGCATCAACTCGTCGGCAACGGCGGGGGATACGAAGGCGGACGTCGCCAGCAACGCGAGAGAGAGTCGTTTCATCGGTGAGGATCCTCTGTTTTCGGTGCCGACACTCTCCGATAATTATTCTCACCTAACTTTGATTTAGATCAGTTAAAAATTCATATTGGTGAATATGATTGATGCAACGCGGGGCGAATCAGGTTTCCGGCCGGGAGGGCCGGAGCCGCGCATAGGCCCAGCGGGCGGCATCGGCCAAGGTCTCATCCGGGTCGTCCAGCAGTGGTTTCAACGCCGCGATCAATTCCGGTTTTCCGGAATTCCCGATGGCATAGGCAACGTTGCGCAAGAACCGGGCCCGCCCGATCCGCTTGATCGGCGAGCCGGCGAATTTCGCCCTGAACGCGGCATCGTCAAGCGCCGCCAGCTCCGCCAGTGACGGGGCGGCCAGATCATCGCGTGCGAGGTAGCGGCTCTCGCGCGCGGGGCTTGCGTATTTGTTCCACGGGCAGGCGGCGAGGCAATCGTCACAGCCATAGATCCGGTTGCCCAGCGCCGGCCTCAGCTCTTCGGCGACCGGCCCCTTGTGCTCGATGGTGAGATAGGAAATGCAGCGCCGGGCGTCGAGCTGGTGCGGCGCCGGGAACGCCTGCGTCGGGCAGGCATCGAGGCAGGCGGTGCAGGAGCCGCAATGGTCTTGCCCCGGCGCATCGGGCGGCAGCTCCAGCGTGGTGAAGATCGCCCCGAGGAAGAACCAGTTGCCGAGATCGCGCGCCAGCAGGTTGGTATGCTTGCCCTGCCAGCCCAGCCCGGCGGCCTGCGCCAGCGGTTTTTCCATCACCGGCGCGGTGTCGACGAAAACCTTGATCTCGGTGTCGGGGCCCGCCGCCTCGATCAGCCAGCGCCCCAGACGCTTGAGCCGTTTCTTGACGATGTCGTGGTAGTCGCGGTTCTGGGCGTAGACGCTGATCGCGCCCTTGTCGGGCTGGCGCAACACCGCCATCGGGTCGTGGGCGGGCGTGTAGGGTTCGGCCAGCATGATCACCGAGCGCGCCTCGGGCCAGAGCGCCGCGGGATTGCCGCGCCAGTGCATCCGCTCGGCCATCCAGCCCATGTCGCCGTGCCAGCCGGCGGTGACGAAATCTGCAAGACGTCCGGCCAGTGTCGGCACGGCGTCGGGGGTGGTGACGCCGGCCTTGGCAAAACCCTCCGCGCGGGCCTGTTCGAGAAGTTTCTGCTTCAGCGGCCCGGTCAAAAATCCAGGTCCGCGTAATGCGGCGGTGGCGGGAAGCCCGGCACTTGGTCGGCGAGGATCGACCGGAACGCAGGCCGGGATTTGATCTTCGAATACCACTCGCGGACATTGGCGTTACGGTCCCAGTCGACATCCGAGATGTAGTCGAGGGCCGACAGGTGCGCGGCGGCGGCGAAATCCGCCAGCGTCATGGTGTCACCGGCAAGCCAGCGGCGCATGTCGAGCAGCCAGCCCATGTAGTCGAGGTGGTATTTCACCGCCTTCGCGCCCGCCTTGACGTTGCGCGAATCGGGATAGCCCTCGCCGGAGATCTTCTTGTTCACCCGCTCATACAGCAGCTTGGAGGTCACTTCGTTGTGGAACTTGTCGTCGAACCACGACACCAGCCGGCGCACCTCGAAACGGCCATCGGGATCCTTGGGCATCAGCGGCGGCGCCGGATAGCGCTCCTCGATATACTCGCAGATCGCCGCGCTTTCGGTGAGGGTCTTGCCGTCGAGCCGCAGGATCGGCACCTTGCCCGCCGGGTTGCGCCGCAGGAATTCGGCGGTCTTCTCCCAATAGCGTTCCTCGATCAACTCGACCTCGATCTTCTTCTCCGCGAGCGAAAGGCGAACCTTGCGGCAGAAGGGAGAGAGGGGGAAATGGAACAGGCGATTCATGGGCAATGCACTCAGGTTTCCCGAGGTAATGCCGCGAAACGGCGCGCCTTTCAATCCTCGAAACAGGCGGCGCGACCGTCGAGGCGGATGGTCTCGGCCCCATCGCGGATCGCCGCCGCGCGCTGATTGAGGAATTGCGAGGGTGCATCCGCCGACCGGTCTTTGGGCGCCGGCAGGACGGCGGCAAGCCGGGCGGCCTGGTCGGGGCCGAGATCGGCGGCCGGAACAGCGAAGTATTGCCGCGCGGCCGCTTCCACGCCAAACACCCCCTCGTCGAATTCCACCATGTTGAGATACACTTCCAGGATGCGCCGCTTCGACCACACCAGCTCCACGACCGGCGTGATCAACGCTTCCAGAGCCTTGCGCGGCCAGGAGCGGGCCGGCCAGAGGTAGACGTTCTTGACGACCTGCTGGGTGATCGTCGAGGCGCCGCGGTCTTCGCCATCGCGGATCACCTGCCGGATCGCGCTGAGGTCAAACCCCCAGTGGCTACAGAAATTCGCATCCTCCGCCGCCACCACCGAGCGCGCCATCACCGGCGCGATGTCTTCGAGATCGACCCAGACATGGTGCATCTGGCCGAGCCGCGCGCGCTCCGAGGCCATGTAGAGCGTGGTGCGCGGATCGACCACCCAGTAGACCAGAACCGCGAGCAGAACCACGGCGAAAAAGACGGTCAGAATACGGCGCAGCCACCGCAGCAGGAAGCCGCCCACGCTCGAGACCCAGCGCATCAGCAGCCGCAACAGGCCGCGCAGAATTCCCACGGTCAGCGATGCGTTTTTCGTGTCCTTCGAGCCTGCCATGCTTCCTTGTCCCTGCCCGGGGCGCGCCGGTCAAGCCGCGCAACCGGCGAATTCCAGCCCGCGCGGTGCGAGATCAAGGCGCCGGTCCGGGCGAGGTGGTAAGGGGCGCAACGAGAGGAGGAAACGATGCCGTATGATTCCGTGCCGTTTTATGACCTCAGCGACAACGAGACCGGCTGTTGCCCGCAGTTCCACGCCGAGAACTGGGACGGGCTTGAGCTGAACTTCAACGACAAGCTCTTCGTTCTCGCCCGCACCCATGCCGTGTTCCATGTGCCGGTCGACATGGGGCGCGTGTTTCAGCGGGTGCAGGAGCATCTCGAGGCGGCCGATGCCTTCGACCCGAGCGATTTCATGGTGCTGTCGAAAGATCTCGGCGCCTGGACCTCCGAGCATTATTTCGCCGCGGCGAAAGAGGTGCCCGGCGAGGAGATGGTCCGGCTGACCGGAACCTATGTCACCAAGGTGTTCGACGGGCCGTATTCGCAGGCAAAGCAGTGGTATGACGAGATGAAGGCCCTTGCCGCCAAGCGGGGCAAGCGCGATGGCGAGGTGTTCTTCTACTATACCACCTGCCCGAAATGCGCCGAGCATTACGGCCACAACTACGTGGTGGGCTTCGCCGAAGTATGACGAAAAAGGGCGGCCCGCCGAGCCGCCCCTGATCTTGCATGGTCGCCGGCCTTACTCCGCCGGGATCGCCCCTTCCTCGAGCGACAGCGGCGCGGGGAGATGGGCGAGCATTTCCTTGGGGCAGATTTGCAGGAAATTCACCCTTTCATGCTCCCAGTCCTGCAGGATCTGGTGCGCCTTGACCGATGACGTCTCGTCGGCGTGGCGCAGGATGAGGTCCTTGAGCTGGGCCTCCCAGTGATCCACCGTCAGCGGCACGGTCACCAGCGTTTCCATGTTCATGTAGTCGTGCGCGGTGCCATCCGGGTCATAGACATAGGCCATGCCCCCGGTCATGCCGGCCCCGAAGTTGGGCCCGATGTCTCCGAGAATCGCCGCCACGCCGCCGGTCATGTATTCGCAGCCGTTCGACCCGCAACCTTCGACCACAACCTTGGCGCCCGAGTTGCGCACGCAGAAGCGCTCGCCCGCCCGTCCGGCCGCGAAGAGGTAGCCGTCGGTGGCGCCATAGAGCACGGTGTTGCCGATGATGGTGTTTTCATCCGCCACCAGCGGCGAGTTCATCGGCGGGCGCACGACGATGATGCCGCCCGAGAGGCCCTTGCCGACGTAGTCGTTGGCATCGCCCGAGACCTCGATCTTGAGCCCCGGCGCGGCGAAGGCGCCGAGCGACTGGCCCGCCGAGCCGGTGAGTTTCACCGTGAGGTGATCGGGCTGGAGGCTGTTGCGCATGCCGAAGTTGCGCACGATGTGGCTGGAGACGCGGGTGCCGATGGTGCGGTGGGTGTTGCGCACCGCGTATTGCAGCTGCATCTTCTCGCCGTCATTGAGGAAGCGCGCGGCGTCCTTGACGATCTCGGCGTCGAGCGTGTCCGGCACATCATTGCGCGGCCGGTCAAGGTCATAGGTGGTCTGGTCGGTGGTGTCGATCTTGACAAGGAGCGGGTTCAGATCGAGATCGTCCAGATGCGAGGCGCCACGGCTGACCTGGGTGAGGAGGTCGGCCCGGCCGATCACCTCGTCGAGGCTGCGCGCGCCGATCCGGGCGAGAATTTCCCGCACTTCCTGGGCATAGAAGGTGATGAGGTTCACCACCTTGTCGGCGTTGCCGGTG
Source organism: Paracoccaceae bacterium (assembly GCA_024763335.1). GTDB lineage: Bacteria > Pseudomonadota > Alphaproteobacteria > Rhodobacterales > Rhodobacteraceae > Sinisalibacter. The sequence goes on from JANTFS010000118.1 coordinate 7,710, forward strand.
AATTTCTCGCGCAGGTCTTCCCGCTGGGTGCAGACCCCCACCGGGCAGGTGTTGGACTGGCACTGGCGCACCATGATGCAGCCCATCGCGATCAGCGCGGCGGTGCCGATGCCGTATTCCTCGGCCCCCATCATCGCCGCCATGACGATATCGCGCCCGGTGCGCAATCCGCCGTCGGTGCGCAGGGTGACGCGTGAGCGCAGGTTGTTCATCGCCAGCACCTGATGCGCCTCGGTGAGGCCCATCTCCCACGGCAGGCCGACGAACTTGATCGACGTTGCCGGCGAGGCGCCGGTGCCGCCGTTGCCGCCCGAGATCAGGATCACGTCGGCCTTGGCCTTGGCCACGCCGGCGGCGATCGTGCCGACACCCGACGAAGCCACGAGCTTCACCGTCACCTTGGCGCGCGGGTTGATCTGCTTGAGATCGTAGATCAGCTGCGCGAGGTCTTCGATCGAGTAGATATCGTGGTGCGGCGGCGGCGAGATCAGCGTCACGCCCTTGGTGGAGTGGCGCAGCCGGGCGATCAGGTCGGTGACCTTGATGCCGGGCAGCTGGCCGCCTTCGCCGGGCTTGGCGCCCTGGGCCACCTTGATCTCCAGCTCTTCGCACTGGTTGAGGTATTCCGCCGTGACGCCGAAGCGGCCCGAGGCGACCTGCTTGATCTTGGCCGACGGGTTGTCGCCGTTCGGCTCCGGCACGAAATGCGCCGGGTCTTCGCCGCCCTCGCCACTGTCGGATTTCGCACCGATCCGGTTCATCGCCACGTTCAGCGTCTTGTGCGCTTCCGGGCTGAGCGCGCCAAGCGACATGCCGGGGGTGACGAAGCGTTTGCGGATCGCGGTGATGCTTTCCACCTGATCAAGCGGGATCGGCTCGCCGAACGGTTTGATCTCGAGCATGTCGCGCAGGTGGATCGGCGGGTTCTTCTGCATCAGCGCGGAATACTTCTTCCACAGCTCGTAGGAGCCGCGGTCGCAGGCCGATTGCATCAGGTGCATCGTCTGCGCGCCCCAGGCGTGCGTCTCGCCGCCCTTGCGCGCCTTGAAGAAACCGCCGATCGGCAGCACGTTGGTGCCTTGGCTGAGCCAGCCCTTGGCGTGGATTTCCTCGAGCTTTTGCTGGATGCCCCCCACGCCGATGCCGGAAATCCGGCTTGTCATGCCGGGGAAATACTCATCGACCATCGCCCGCGACAGGCCCACGGCCTCGAAGTTGAGCCCGCCGCGATAGGACGAGATCACCGAGATGCCCATCTTCGACATGATCTTCAGCAAGCCCCAGTCGATCGCGTCGCGATAGGCTTTGGTGGCCTCGGTGAGCGTCATGTCGAGCAGCCCGCGCTCGATGCGGTCGGCGAGGCTGTCTTCGGCGAGATAGGCGTTCACCACGGT
>JANTFS010000119.1 GCA_024763335.1 Paracoccaceae bacterium
CGCCCCCCGGCGCCGCGCCGGCCCTTCGGCCGGCGCAATCCCTTACAGGAAACTCCTCCCGGCCCCGCGTTCCTCCAGCCCCAGGTGCTCGGCGACACTCGCTCCGATATCGGCAAACCCCACCTGCCCGACCGCGCGCGGCCCCAGCCCCCAACCCAGAACCGGCACCCGCTCACGGGTGTGATCGGTGCCGATCCATGTCGGGTCATTGCCGTGGTCGGCGGTGAAAATCGCCAGATCGCCGTCTTTCAGCGCCGCCAGAAACCGCGGCAATTCGCGATCGAACCACTCCAGATGCGCGGCATAGCCCGCGACATTGCGCCGGTGGCCGTATTTCGAATCGAACTCCACGAGGTTGGCGAACACCAAGCTGCCGTCGGCCGCCCCCTCGCCCCAACCGACCAAGGCGTCGAACAGCTCCGCGTCGGGGCCGTGGATGCCGCTGATCATGCCGCGATGGGCAAAAATGTCGTCGATCTTGCCCACCGCGTGCACATCGCGTCCGGCCGCCCGGGCCCAGTCCATCAGCGTCGGCGCGGGCGGGGCAAGGGCAAAGTCGCGCCGGTTCACGGTGCGGGTGAACCCGGTCTCCGGCGTGCCCACGAAGGGCCGGGCAATCACTCGCCCGACGCGCATCGCATGCAGCATCGGAGCAACCGCGCGGCACATTGCATAGAGCCGCTCAAGCCCGAACCGTTCCTCGTGGGCGGCAATCTGGACCACGCTGTCGGCGGAGGTATAGACGATGGGCCAGCCGGTCCGCAGATGCTCGGCGCCCAGCTCGTCAAGGATGACCGTGCCGGAGGCATGCTTATTGCCGAGCACCCCGCCAGCGCCCCCGGCCTCGATCAGGGCGCGGGTGACATCGGGCGGAAATGCGGGCTCGGTCTTGGGGAAATAGGTCCAGTCCCAAGGCACCGGCACCCCGGCGATCTCCCAGTGGCCCGAGGGCGTGTCCTTGCCGTTCGACACCTCCGTGGCCGCACCCCACAGCCCCTGCGGCTCGACCCCCAGCCCCGGCGCCGCCAGCCCCGAGGCGAGGGTCAGCGCTGCGCCCAGCCCGAGCGCGTCGAGATTGGGCAAATGCAGCGGCCCGGCGCGGCCCTCGCCATCGGCGGCGCCGGCGGCACAGGCCTCGGCGATATGGCCAAGGGTATTGGCGCCGGTGTCGGGCGTGCCGTCATTGAAAAACCTGTCGGCATCGGGGGCGCCGCCGATCCCCACCGAATCGAGCACCACGAGGAAGGCGCGCGGCATGGCTCAGCCCTCCATCTGTGCCTTGGCGAAGGCCAGCGGCAAGAGCTCCTCGATCGTCATCACGATCTCGTCGCCGTCCATGTTGGCCATCCGCACCGGCACCCCCATGGGTGCAAACTCGGCGATCTTCTGGCGGCAGCCGCCGCAGGGCGTCACCGGTTTGGGGGCATCGCCCACCACCGCGATTTCGGCAATCCGCGTCTCCCCCGCCGCGACCATCGCCGCTATCGCGCCGGCCTCGGCGCAGGTGCCCTCCGGATAGGCGGCATTCTCGACATTGACCCCGACGAAGACCGCCCCCGATTCGCCGCGGATCGCAGCCCCGACCTTGAAGCCGGAATAGGGCGCGTGGGCGTGCGCACGCACCTGCTTCGCCTCATCGAGCAATGACATCGCCGCCTCCCTTTGACCAATCGGTCCAAGCCTAGCTCCGGCACGCCTAGGCGCAAGCCAAAAGCGGCCCTCAGCGGGTGGTGCCGGGATTCTCGCCCGGCGCCGTCCCGACTGGCGCGGGCGAGAGATCGTCGGGCAGGCTTTCGCCCTCTGGCGGCACGAAAACCGACCCGCCGTCACCGATCCACTCGAGCCCGGTAGCAGGGGCAGCGGTGGGGTTGTCGTCTACAACGTCCCCCGCATCGGAGGCCGGCGCCGGTGTGTCGGCGGCCGGCGCCGGCGCGGTGTCCGGTGCTGCGGGCTCGACTGTGGCGCCCGGCTCGGGTGCCGCCGCGCCCACGGCCGTTGCGCCCGGCGCCGTGTCATCGGCGCCGTCCGGTGCCACGGGCTCGGCTGCGATGCCCGCGTCCGCAACCGGCTCGGGTGCCGTTGCGCCGTCGTCCATTGCGCCTGTCGCCGTGTCATCGGCGACGTCCGGCGGCGCGGCCGGTTCCGCCGGTGCCTCCGGTGCCTCTGCCTTCCCGGTTTCGCCGTTCTCCGGCCCGTCCGTCGCCGCCCCGGACGCCGCCCCTGTGGCCTCGTCGGCTGCCATCGCGTCTTCCGCCACCGTGCCTGCAAGCTCCTCGACCAGGGTGAAATTATCGTCGGTGATGTCGAAGATCTTGCGGCAGGCCTCGAAACCGTAAAGGCCGCAGGCCGTGCCGTGCAGATCGAGCGCGAGCCGCCCCCCCGGCTTGACCGCGTAGCCACGGATGACCCCGTCGAACAGCCGCTTGTAGGCCTCGCCTCGGGCGAGGAAAAAGCCGACGGTGCAGCCCCCCGAGCCACAATAAAGCGAGGCCATCTCCGAGCAAACCGCGGCGGCATAGTCGATCACGACGTCGTCGCGGCCGTCGCCATCGAGGTCTTCGCGCCGCTCGAACCCCGGCTCCATCGCGATGGTGCCGCCGAGGGCGGCGCATTCGGCGCGGATCTGGTCGAGCACCACGGCGGCGGGGTCGTCGAGCGGCACCTCGGGCATCGGGCAGGTGTCGAGCACCGCCCCGAGCGTGCGCGACGAGCCGCGCAGCGATAGCGCGACCTGCTGCGCCTGATCGCCAAGCTCGAACGCGAGCGAGGCCCGGATCCCCTGACGCAGCCGGGCGATCAGGTCGCGGTGCAGGCGGGGATCGAACGGGGCGGTGAAGGCTGCAAACCCCTCGGACGCGCGCTTGGTGAAGGCCAGCTCGCCCGCCGCTTGCCCGTCAACGCTGATGCCCACGTCCAGCGCCTCCGGCGCCGCGTCGGGGCCGATGTCGAGCTCGAAATGCAAAGGATCTGTCTCTGAGCATCCAAGCCGCAAGCACAGGAGATTACCCGTCTCCGCCTCGTCCACCGGGCAGATGTAGGCGCCGGCTCCGGCGTCGCCCTCGCTGTCGACCATCGCCCAGGATTGCGCCAGGGCGGGCATGGCGACGAGGCCAAGGACTCCGGCAAAGCGGGACAGCCGCGCTGCGCGTCTGATCATGGCGTTCCTCATGTGAGCCGCAGGTTGCCTGCACCGCGCAACAACCGCAAGCCCCGGCGCGACTCCCCGGCGCTTTGCACCGCTTCCGCGCCCGATTTGCAAACTCCGGCGAAACCGGACCCTGGCAGCATGTTTTCGCGAGATTTGCAAAACTTTGCAGAGCCGGTCTCGGCTGAAACTGCAAATCCGGGCGCGAAAATGCCTCACTCCGGCGCAAGGAACTTGCTCGAAGCCGCCGCGCTCCGTAACAAACCTCAAGCGGATTTGGAGGAGGACCCGATGGGCTACAAGGACGTATACGCGGCGTGGCAGGCCGACCCGGAAAAATTCTGGATGCAGGCGGCCGAGGCGATTGACTGGGACAAGAAGCCCTCGAAGGCATTGTTCGACAAGGGCAACGATCTCTACGAGTGGTTTTCCGACGGTCTCGTCAACACCTGCTGGAACGCGGTCGACCGCCATGTCGAGGCCGGGCGCGCCGATCAGGTGGCCATCATCTACGATAGCCCGATCACCGGCCGCCAGCAGAAAATCACCTACCGCGAACTGCGCGACCGGGTGGCGCGCTTTGCCGGGGGTCTGGCGGCGCGCGGGATCGGCAAGGGCGATCGCGTCATCATCTACATGCCGATGGTGCCCGAGGCGCTCATCGCCATGCTCGCGGTCACCCGGATCGGGGCCATTCACTCGGTCGTCTTCGGCGGGTTCGCCGCCCATGAGCTGGCGGTGCGCATCGACGACGCCCAGCCCAAGGCCGTCATCGCCGCCTCCTGCGGGATCGAGCCCGGCCGGATCGTGGATTACAAGCCGCTCCTCGATGGCGCCATCGAGCAGGCCGAGGCCAAGCCCGAATTCTGCGTGATCTTCCAGCGCGAGGAAAAGCCCGCCGATCTCGTCGCCGGCTGTGACGTGGACTGGGCCGAGGTCGAGGCCGCCGCGCCCGTCGACTGCCTCCCCGTCGAGGGCAATCACCCCGTCTACATCCTCTACACCTCCGGTACCACCGGCCAGCCCAAGGGGGTGGTGCGCCACACTGGCGGCCACCTCGTGGCGCTGAACTGGACGATGAAGAACGTCTACAACGTCGATCCCGGCGAGGTCTATTGGGCGGCCTCCGATGTCGGCTGGGTCGTGGGCCACTCCTACATCTGCTACGGCCCGCTCGTGCACGGAAACACCACCATCGTCTTCGAGGGCAAGCCCGTGGGCACCCCCGATGCCGGCACCTTCTGGCGGGTGATCTCCGAGCATGACGTGAAGAGTTTCTTCACCGCCCCCACCGCCTTTCGCGCCGTCAAGCGCGAGGATCCGGCGGGCGAATTCGTGAAGAAATATGACCTTTCCGGCCTGCGCGCCGTCTTCCTCGCCGGCGAGCGCGCCGACCCCGACACGATCATCTGGGCGCAGGACCAGCTCGGCGTGCCGGTCGTGGACCATTGGTGGCAGACCGAAACCGGCTATGCCATCGCCGCCAACCCGCTGGGGATCGAGCAGCTGCCGATCAAGCTCGGCTCGCCCGCGGTGCCGATGCCGGGCTATGACGTGCGCATCCTCGACGAGGGCGGCCACGAACTGCCTGCCGGCGAACTGGGCGCCATCGCCATCAAGCTGCCGCTGCCGCCGGGCACGCTGCCGACGCTGTGGCATGCCGAGGAGCGCTTCCGCAAATCCTATCTGACCACCTTCCCCGGGTTCTACGAGACGGGGGATGCGGGCTACAAGGACGAGGACGGCTATCTCTACATCATGGCGCGCACCGATGATGTCATCAACGTCGCGGGCCACCGGCTTTCGACGGGCGGGATGGAAGAGGTGCTGGCCGGGCACCCGGACGTGGCGGAATGCGCGGTGATCGGGGTGTCGGACGAGCTCAAGGGCCAGTTGCCGCTCGGGTTCCTGTGCCTCAACGCAGGTTCGACGCGCGACCATGGCGAGGTGGTGGGCGAATGCGTCAAGCTGGTGCGCGAGCAGATCGGGCCAGTTGCCGCTTTCAAGCTCGCGGTGGTGGTCGACCGGCTGCCAAAGACCCGCTCGGGCAAGATCCTGCGCGGCACGATGGTCTCGATCGCCGATGGCAAGACCTACAAGATGCCCGCCACGATCGACGACCCGGCGATCCTCGACGAGATCAGGCAGGCGCTCCAGACGCTGGGCTACGCCAAGGACTGATCGTTCTCGAACCGGCAACGCATTGTTTCACCCCCGTTCCAAAGCGGGGGTGGATTTTTTTGCAAAATTGCGCTTTGTGGGGACGCCTCGAATTCGCGGGCCTTGCCGGTCGGAACTCGGGCAAATGGGGATGTGTTGGTGAACCGCGACTTCGAGATCGGAGAGGAACGGGCTGGCCCGGGGCCGGGATCGGGTCTATTGGCTCTGCTGGTCGGCGGCGGCGCGGCGCCGGCGCCGATCGCACAAGAGCCCTTCATCGAGGCCGGCCTCCAAGTCGAGACCGCCGACGGGTTGGCCGAGGCCGTTGCCAAATGCAAGGCGCTGTCTCCCCCGCTCCTTTTCGTGCCGCTGAGCGTCGACCCGGCGCTACTGGACGATTTGTTGCGGCCCTGTCTGAGCCGCGAGCCGGGTCCCGTGGTGGTCGTCATCGCGACCAACAACGAGATCGACGTGGCCGCCGAGGCGATGCGCGCGGGGGCTTTCGAATGCCTGTTCCGCCCCTTCTCGCCGGCCCGGCTGGCAAAGATCATCGACCAGGCCGTCGCTGCCCTGCCGGCCGCGGCGCGCCGGGTTGAGAGCCACCGGGTCGAACGGATCGCCGCACCGCCCCCGGCGGCAGTGCCTGACACCCCGGGGCCGATTGTCCGGGTGATTGCCGCCTCCGGCGAGATGCGCGCACTGGTCGACCGGGCCAATACGCTGGCCGCGTCGCGGGCGCCGGTTTTCATCACCGGCGATGTCGGCACCGGCAAGACCCTGTTTGCCGAGAGCATTCACGCAGCGTCCGATGTCGCGCCGGACAGGCTGCGGTCGATCAACGGCCCGACCCTGGCCGGTGCCGGCTTCAACGCCGAGGCCCCGGACATCGAGGGCGCCGCGACCTTGGTGATCGAAGAGGTCTGCGAGCTTGACCCGGCAGTCCAGGCGCAACTGCTGTCGGCAATCGACGCTTGGGAGCATCAGGACGCGGGGCCGCGGCTGATCGCGACAACCCGGCACGATCCGGCGGCCGCGATCCGCGACGGCCGGCTGCGACCGGCGCTGTTCTACCGGCTCAACGTCGCGACGCTGGCGCTTCCGCCCCTCGCCGGGCGCGGCGACGACATCATCCGGATCGCCCGGACCAAGCTTGGCGAATACGTCCGGGCCGAGCGCACGACGGTCACCGGCTTTTCCGATGCGGCGCTCGATCTGCTGGCGCTGCACGACTGGCCGGGCAATGTGCGCGAACTACTCAACCTGCTGTGGCAGCTCGCCGTCACCCACAATGCTCCCCTGATCACCCCTGCGGGCCTGCCCGACGAGATCACCTCGCCGCCGCGCCAGAACCCCGGACCGGCCCGCCCCGGGCCCGGTGGCGACGCCACCGGTCTCATCGGGCGCCCGCTGGCCGAAATCGAGCGCGAGGTGATCGAGGCGACGATTCGAGCCGAGGGCGGTTCGCTGCCGCGTGCGGCCCGGGTGCTCGAGGTCTCGCCCTCGACACTCTATCGCAAACGCGCGGCCTGGGGTGCGGGCGACGACGACTGACCGTGCCGTTGCCCATGGCGCGGTCAGACGAATTGTTCGCGGATCAGCCGTTCTTCCAGCCCGTGGCCGGGGTCGAACAGAACCCGGTGCTCGATATCGGTCGCGGTCTCGACCTCGACGGAGAGCACGTTGCCGGCCGGCCGGCCATCGGCATCGGCCATCACCGGACGCTTCTCCGGGTCCAGAACGTCGATGCGCACCTTGGCGCGCTTGGGCAGAAGCGCTCCCCGCCAGCGACGCGGACGAAACGCCGCGATCGGGGTCAGGGCGAGGATGTCGGCCCCGATCGGCAGGATCGGGCCATGCGCAGAGTAGTTGTAGGCCGTCGAGCCCGCCGGGGTCGCGACGATCACGCCGTCGCAGACCAGTTCGGGCATCCGCAGCCGGCCGTCGACCGCGATCGCCAGCTTGGCCGCCTGACTGCCGGCGCGCAACAGCGCCACCTCGTTGATCGCCAAGGCTTCATGGCACTCCCCGTCGACGCATTCGGCACGCATCCGGAGCGGGTTGATTACCGCCAGTTCCGCAGCCTCGACCCGCTCGACCAGCCCATCCTCGGAATATTCGTTCATCAGGAAGCCCACGGTGCCGCGGTTCATCCCGTAGACCGCGGCGGGCAGATCCTGGCTGGCGTGCAGGGTCTGCAACATGAAGCCGTCGCCGCCCAGCGCAACGATCACATCGGCCTCTTCGATGGGAACATCGCCATAGCGCGCCGCAAGCTCGGCGCGGCTGGCCTGCGCCAGCTTGCCCTCGGAGGCGGCGAAATGAAGCTTGGGGGCCATCGGCGTGTCCTCATCAGCGGTCCGGGCCTCGACAAGACCACAAGTTGCCCGCCAGCGCCAGTGTGCAGGCCACGTTGGCCCACAGGACCGAACGGGGCTTCCCGCCGACCGCGTTTTCGCCTAGGACACCGTCCAACATCCGGACCCAAAGGAGGGCTTCATGACTGATATCCGCGACGCCGGCTTTTTCTCCGAACCGCTCGAAACACGCGACCCAGAGGTGTTCCGGGCGATCCGTGGCGAGCTCAAACGCCAACAGGACGAGATCGAGCTGATCGCCTCGGAGAACATCGTCTCCGCGGCCGTGATGGAAGCCCAGGGCTCGGTGATGACCAACAAATACGCCGAGGGCTATCCGGGCCGGCGTTACTACGGCGGCTGCGAATGGGTCGACGTGGCCGAAAATCTGGCCATCGACCGCGCCAAGGCGCTTTTCGGCGTCGGCTTTGCCAACGTCCAGCCCAACTCCGGCAGCCAGGCCAACCAAGGCGTGTTCCAGGCGCTTGTGCAGCCCGGCGACACGATCCTCGGCATGAACCTCGCCTCGGGCGGCCACCTCACCCATGGCGCCGCGCCGAACCAGTCGGGCAAGTGGTTCGACGCCGTGCAATATGGCGTGCGCAAGCAAGACAACCTCGTCGATTACGATGAGATCGCCGCCCTCGCCGAAGAGCACCAGCCCAAGCTGATCATCGCCGGTGGTTCGGCGATCCCGCGTCAGCTCGACTTTGCAAAATTCCGCGAGATTGCCGACAGTGTCGGGGCCTACCTGCTGGTCGACATGGCCCATTTCGCCGGCCTCGTGGCGGCGGGCGAGCACCCCTCGCCCTTCCCCCATGCCCACGTGGCGACCACGACGACGCACAAGACCCTGCGCGGGCCGCGCGGCGGGATGATCCTGACCAATGACGAGACCATCGCCAAGAAGGTCAACTCCGCGATTTTCCCCGGCATCCAGGGCGGCCCGCTGATGCACGTCATCGCCGCCAAGGCGGTGGCCTTCGGCGAGGCGCTGCGCCCGGAATTCAAGGCCTACCAGAAACAGGTCCGCGCCAATGCCGTGGCGCTGGCCGACCAGCTGATGAAGGGTGGGCTCGACATCGTCACCGGCGGCACCGACACCCATGTGATGCTCGTCGATTTGCGCCCCAAGGGGGTGAAGGGCAACGCCACCGAAAAGGCCCTCGGCCGCGCCCACATCACCTGCAACAAGAATGGCATCCCGTTCGATCCGGAAAAGCCGATGGTGACGAGCGGCATCCGCCTTGGCACCCCGGCGGGCACGACCCGGGGCTTCGGCGAGGCCGAGTTCCGCGAGATTGCCGAGATGATCGTCGAGGTCGTCGATGGCCTCGCCGCGAACGGGGAAGACGGCAACGGGGCCGTGGAAGAGGCGGTCAAGGCCAAGGTCGCCGC
>JANTFS010000120.1 GCA_024763335.1 Paracoccaceae bacterium
CAGCGGATTTCGTCCCGGTTTCCGCTGCGGAAACCGATCCGCGCCCGAGCGTCGAGACCGGCCGATGCACCGGTCCGCGCGCCGGCTTGCGGGGAGCGGAGTTTCGCCCATCCGCAGCCCCGGCGTGACAGGCTGCCGGGCTTGGCGTATATTGCCGCCAAGCCCGGGCGCAAGATCCGGATCGAAGAGGCAACGGAAAGGCGGGACAGCATGAGCGGTTTCTCAAGGCGTGGATTCATTTCAACACTCGGCGGCGGGCTCGCGCTCGCCAGCTGTGGCAACGGCCTCGGCAATGACGGCGCGGCGCGGATCGACGCCCGGGTCCAGGCCACCCTGGAACAGATGCGCACCGAGGTGCCCGACAGCACCCGGCTCGAAGCGAAGGCCGTCGGCATGCTGGTGATGCCGCTCGTTACCGAGGCGGGGCTCGGGATCGGCGGCGCCTATGGCCGCGGCGCGCTGCAGGTCAACGGCATCTCGGTCGACTACTACTCGCAGACCAAGGCGAGCTTCGGGCTGCAGGCCGGCGTCCAGCAATATGCCCACGTGTTGTTCTTCATGACCGAAGACGCGCTGGCGGATTTTCGCACCGGCGAGGGCTGGGTTGCGGGCGCCGACCTGAAATACGCGGTGGCCGCCGAGGGCGGCCGGATCTCGGCCAACACGATCACCACCACGAGCCCGGTCGTGGCACTGGTGTTCGGCCAGGCCGGCCTGATCGTCGGCGTCACGCTGGAAGGCTCGAAATACACCCGGATCATCCCCTGAGGCCGGTCGCACGCGCTTGACCCGCCGACAGGTTTGGCGCGAGACTTCCTGCCAGTGTTCAGCATCTGGGAGGACTGATCTTGTTTCGCACCGCTTGTCTCGCGTTTTCCGTCGCCGCTGCCGGCGCCGGACTTGCCGCGCCCGCCAGCGCCGACAGTTTCATCAAGATCGGCCTGAGGCCGGCATTTGCCGGTCCGGGGGCGGCAACGGCCATGGCGGCCGGGCTCACGCCCTATCCCTCCATCACCTTCGCGCTCCAGATCGCGCCCGATGCCGGGATGACACCGGTCGAGGGGTTCGGCGCCCCGATCATCGCCAACGACCACAGCTGGGTGGCCGGCTCGGTTGAGATCGGCGGCCGGATGCTCACCGCGCGCACCCCGGAAAACCTGCGGCTTCGGATCATCGATTCCGACGTGCCCGGCAGCCCCGACATCCTGTCGCTGATCGCCCGGCCATCGGCCCTGCCCGGCTCGCCCTACACCGACTTCGCCGAGCTGCGGGTCGACATCTGCCTCGATCCGGCGTTCTCGCAGGACGGCGCGCAGCCATCCGACTGGCGGGCCCTCGGCGCGACCTGCCCCTTCGGCACGCAAGCCGCCGTTTCGGTTCAGATCACGGCCGCCAACGGCGAGACGGCGCAGGCGGCGGGCATCCTGAACTATGACTACGCGGTGATGAACTGAGCCTCGCTCATCCCGCCAGCGTGAAGGCAAGGTAGAGCACCAGGATTGCCGCAAGCCAGGAGGCCACGATCCGCCAGCCGATCGCGACGGCGGGGTGGCTGACACGCTCGCCGGTCAGCCGCACCAGCCCGGCCGCGGCCGCCAGCGTGAAATGGACCCCGAACAACAGCCCGAGGCGGGTGGCGTGGGGAACCTCGGCGAAGACATGGCCCTCGAGCGCGGCCATGAGCGTGGCGAACGCCGACAGCCCGGCAAGCCACGGCACCGCCGGCGTCAGCCGGTCGAGCGGCACCAGCGCCGTGGCGGCCGCCACGACAACCCCGATCCCCATCGCCGCCGGCACCGCCCAGCTGCCCGCAAGCGGCGCAAGCGCCACCCCCAGCACCGACCCGGCCAGCGCATGGGGCCAAGCCCGCAGCAGGCCCTCGCGCTGCCACAGGCCCAGCATCACCGCCAGCGCCAGCACCGGCAGCAGGAGCCCCGGGCTGCCCAGCGCAACCGCGGCCCCGTCGAGGAAATTGCCATAGGCATCGCGCCCGGTCGCAAAGGCATGCGCCTCGGCCGCCCCGGGAACAGAGGCTGCGGCCAGACCGGCCAGCGCCGCGCGGCGCCGCATCAGGCGTAGCCGAACAGGAAGGCCGCACCGGCGGCCGCGATCAGCGCCCCGACGCCGCGCACCACAATCCGGCCCGGGGCCGAGCCGATGAGCAGGCCGAGCGCGATCCCCGACAGGTGCAAAAGCCCGGTCGCGATGACGAAGCCGATGCCATAGGCAAACGGGTTGGCGGCGTCGGGAAGCTCGGTGCCATGGGCATGGCCGTGGAACACCGCAAAGATCCCGACGATCACCGCCGCCACCCACAGCGGCGCGCGCACCGCGAAAGCGATCAGCAGACCGAGCACGACGCCCGACAGCGCGATACCGGTCTCCACCATCGGCAGCGGCACGCCGAGCACGCCGAGCGCGCCGCCGAAGGCCATCACCAGCGGAAACACCACCGGCAGGAGCCACATCGCGGGCAGGCCGAGAAAGGCCCCCCAGAGCCCGACGGCCACCATCGCCGCGACATGATCCCAGCCCGCGACCGGATGCCGGAAGCCGGAGATGAACCCGCCGGCACTGGTATCGGTATGGGCCAGCGCGGCGGTGGCAATCAGGGTGAGCGGCAGGGCCACGAGCAATCTGGAGAAACGGGTCATGCGGAAATCCTTTCAGTTGCCGCGCATCATGGCGCGCGCGCCCCGGCGCGTCCACCTCCGCCGTGCGGACCAAGCGTCACAGCATGTCACGAAACCGCGGCGCGCGCGCGCGCGGGGCCGGTCAATTGGCGCGCGCCCAGCCTTCGGAGGCAAGCGCCCCGAGCCGGTCGAAGATCGCCCAGGGCGCCTCGCGGCCGTTGACCACGCCCGCCAGCCAGTCGGAGGCCGCCATGCCCAGCTTCGTGCCCTGTCCGCCCGGCCCGTTGCAGGGCGCCATCGCGATCACTTCATAGATCGCGCGGGCCTTGGTCGCGAGCCCCGGGTTGGGCCAGGCCCGGTTGCGCAACTCCTCCATGAAAGCGAGATCGCAGCCGCAGTCGAAGCGGCCGGCCTGCACCGTGCACAGGTCATGCCGCAGGCAGGCGGCATCAAGCAGATCGAGCGCCGGCCCGGCGCCGTGATTGGGCCCGCACCAATTGCCATGCACCGGGATCGCGAGCCCCTGCGCAGCAGCAGGCGCCGCCCCGAGGCCCCCCAGAACGAAGGCCACGGCCCGCAGAACCAGAAGATGTCGCATGATGTCGCCCCTCGCGATTCGGCTCACTTTTCGCGCACCTCGGATTCCCCCAACAGCTTCAGAAACCGGCCAAGCGACGAGAACGGCGGCTCGCGGCCCGACGCCAGCGCGCCGAGGCGGTCATTCATCATCCAGTCCAGTTTCGTGGCCTGTCCGTCGGGGTCGCGGCACGGCACGAGGGCGATGCCCTCGTAGATCGCGCGCGCGTGCTGATACATCTCCTCGCTCGGCCAGGACCGGCGACGCAACTCGTCCATGAAGGCGAGATCGCAGTCGCAATTGTAGCGAATGCCGGTGCGGCGCACGCAAAGATCGTGGCGCCGGCAGGCGGCATCGAGCCCGTCGATCGCCGGGCCGGACCCGTGACCAGGGCCACACCAGTTGCCGTAGACGGCCCAAGACAGCTCGCCAGCGGCCGCCGGCGTTGCGGCAAGTGTGAAAAGCAAGGCCAGAACAGCGCGCATCGCAGCTTCCTTCCGGCCCCGACCATACCGCAAATCCGGATTTCAGCCAACCGCGCGCCGGCCCGGCGCGTCAGCCCATCGCGCGCAGCCGCCGGATCAGCGAGGAGGTGTCCCAGCGCCCGCCGCCGAGCTTCTGCACGTCCTTGTAGAACTGGTCGACCAGCGCGGTCACCGGCAGGCTGGCGCCGTTCTCGTTCGCCGTCGACAGGCAGATGCCGAGATCCTTGCGCATCCAGTCGACGGCGAAGCCGAAGTCGAACTTGTCGTCGGCCATGGTTTCATACCGGTTCTGCATCTGCCAGCTTCCCGCGGCACCCTGGCTGATCACCTCGACCACCTCGCGGAGGTCGAGCCCGGCCTTCTCGGCAAAATGCAAGCCCTCCGCCAGCCCCTCGACGAGGCCCGCGATGCAGATCTGGTTGACCATCTTGGTCAGCTGCCCCGCCCCGGTCTCGCCCAGCCGGCGGATCGTCTTGCCATAAGCGGCCATGATCGGTTCCGCCCGCTCGAACGCCGCCGCCTCGCCGCCGCACATGATCGAGAGCACGCCGTTCTCCGCCCCTGCCTGCCCGCCCGAGATCGGCGCGTCGATGAAACTCACCTCCTTGCCGGCGGCAAAGGCGTGGAGCTCGCGGGTCACCTTGGCCGAGACGGTGGTGTGGTCGATGAAGATCGCACCGGCCGACATGCCGCTGAATGCCCCCGTCTCGCCGAGGCAGACCGCGCGCAGATCGTCGTCATTGCCGACGCAGGACATCACGAACTCGGCCCCCTCGGCCGCCTCGCGCGGGGTTTCGGCCATCGCCCCGCCGTGCTCGGCCACCCATTTCTCGGCCTTGGCCGCTGTCCGGTTGTAGACCGTGACCTCGTGGCCCTTGGCCGCAAGGTGCCCCGCCATCGGGTATCCCATCACCCCGAGGCCCAGAAACGCGCATTTCGCCATATCACCACTCCGTCAATTGCATCGCCTGTCGCTTGCCTTTATTGACGGCCTCCTGTGGCGGGTCAACAAGGGTGGCAGATGGCAACGCTTTTCCGGTGGACGGTGCGGGTTGTGGCGGCGGTTCTGATCCTTGCCGCCGTTGCGCTGGGATTTGTCTACTACCTCGCCTCCCGGTCGCTGCCGGACTATTCCGCGAGCTGGCCCGCCCGCGGCATCTCGGCCCCGGTCGAGATCGTGCGCGACCACGCCAACGTGCCCCATATCTTCGGCGCCACCGATACGGATGTGTTCTTCGGCCTCGGCTATGCCCATGCCCAGGACCGGTTGTGGCAGATGGTCATGCTGCGGCGCACCGCGCAGGGCCGGCTCTCGGAGGTGTTCGGCGAGCGCACGCTGGCGATCGACGAGCTGATGCGCCGGCTCGACATCTACACGCTGGCCCAGCAGGCCGTGGCCGTGCAGGATGACGACACCAAGGCCATGCTCGCCGCCTATGCCCACGGCGTGAACGCCTGGCTCGACCGGGTGAATGCCGAGGCTCTGGGCCGCGGGGCGCCGGAATTCTTTCTGTTTTCCAATGACATCAGCCCCTGGGTGCCGGCCGACAGCATTGCCGTGATGAAGCTCATGGGGGTGCAGATGGCCACCCAGGTGCAATCCGAAGTCCTGCGCGCCCGGGTGGCCCTTGCGGTGGGCGAGGAACGGCTGGCCGATATTCTGCCCGATGCGCCGGGCAGCGGGGTGGCGGCACTGCCCGACTATGCCGGATTGTTCGATGCCAGCCCCCGACAGTTTGCCGCAGCGGATCCGCTGCCCGGCGCCGACCCGTTGTCGCCGGTTGCGCCACTGGGGTTTGGCGGCGCCTCCAATGCCTGGGCCGCGGCGCCTTCGCGCTCGGCCGCGGGCGGCACGCTCTTGGCCAATGACCCGCATCTGGGCTTCTCGGCACCCTCGGTGTGGTACCTCGCCCGGCTCGAGCTTGCGAGCGGCGGGGTGATCGGCGGCACCATCCCCGGCATGCCAGTGGTGCTGCTGGGGCGCAGCGACCGTTTCGGCTGGGGGCTCACCTCGGCCTATGTCGACGATCAGGACGTGTTCATCGAGAAGCTGAACCCCGACAATGCCGGCGAAGTGCTGACCCCGGACGGCTTCAAGCCGATGCGCAGCAGTGCCTCGATCATCCGGGTGAAGGATCAGCCCCCCGTCACCATCACCCGGCACTGGACCGACAATGGCCCGGTTCTGCCCGGCCAGCATTATGCGCTCGCCACGGTGACGCCGCCGGGCCACGTGGCGGCGATCGGCTGGACCCTTCTGACCGAGCGCGACCGCTCGATGAGCGCGGCGCTGAAACTGATGCGGGCGCATTCCGTGGCCGAGGGGCTGGCGGCGGGGGTGGAATTCGTCGCCCCGGCGCAGAACGTGACGATGGTGGACCGCAACCGCATCGCGTTGAAGACCTTCGGCATGTTGCCGCGCCGCGATGCCGGCCATGTCACCGAAGGCCGCATGCCGGCGCCCGGCTGGGAGGCGCGCAACCGATGGCGCGGGCGCGAAGCCTATGCCGCCAACCCGGAGTTCATCGACCCCTCCGGCGGGATCGTCGGCAATACCAACAACAAGCTGCTCGAACGTCCGTTTCCGCTGCACGTCAGCCACGACTGGGGCGATACCCAGCGCGTTCAGCGCTGGCAGAAGCTGATGCAGAGCCGCGAGGTGCATACCCGCGAGAGCTTCATCGAGGCGCAGCTCGACCCGGTCTCGATCACCGCGCGCAACCTGCTGCCGCTGGTCGGGGCCGATCTGTGGTTTACCGGCACGCCCGCGCCCGAGGGCACGCCCGAGCGCGCCCGCCAGCGCGCGCTGGCGCTGCTCGCCGACTGGAACGGCGAGATGAACGAGCACCTGCCGGAGCCGCTGATCTACATGGCCTGGATGCGCGCGCTTCAGGACCGGCTGATCCACGACGAGCTCGGCCCCCTCGCCAGCGCCTTCACCCATGTCGACCCGATCTTCATCGAACGGGTCTTTCGCGATGTCGATGGCGCCGCGCGCTGGTGTGACGTGGTGCAATCGGCACCGCAGGAAAGCTGCACCGAGATTGCCCGGGTAGCCCTCGATGAGGCGCTCTTGTGGATCGACGAAACGGTGGGCGGCGAGACCGAGGCGCTGCGCTGGGGCGATCTGCATCAGGCCACCCACGACCACGCGGTGCTGGGCGAGGTGCCGGTGCTGAAATGGTTCGTCAATATCCGCCAGTCCACCTCGGGCGGCGACAACACGCTGAACCGTGGCCTGACCTCCGGCACCGGGGCCAACCCGTTCCTCAATGTGCATGGGCCGGGCTACCGCGGGGTCTATGATTTCGCCGACCCCGATTCGTCCCTCTTCGTCACCTCCACCGGCCAGTCGGGGCATTTCCTCAGCCGCCATTACGACGATCTCGGCGAGCTCTGGCGGCGCGGCGAATACATCCCGATGAGCCTCGACCCCGACCTCGCCCGCGCCGCGGCAGTCGGGATCACGACGCTCACGCCCATGCAGTAGGCCGCCCGGTTTCCGCAGCGGAAACCGAGCCGAAATCCGCCGCGGATTTCGCGCGCCTCGACACAGGCCACCTTGTTCGAGATCATGGACAGCGCGCCGGGCCTGCCCCGACACTCGCCACGGGGCGGAAAACGGGGAGGAAAGCCGATGCGCCTGTTGTTCGATCTCACCCGCGCCGGTGTTGTGGCCGCCAGTCTCTTGGCAGGCGCCATCCCGGCCACCGCGCAGGACCGTCTCCAGCCGGAAGATTTTCGCTATCTCGGGGCCTTCCGGCTCCCCGACGACGGCGCGCGGCCGTTCACCTTCGCCTGGGGCGGCAACGCGATGACCTTCCGTCCGGCGGGCGGCCGGGTGCCCGGCCCCGGCGAATCACCCGGCTCGCTTTACATCATGGGTCACGACCGCATGGCCTACGGCGAATTGCCCGACGGCAACCGCGTGGCCGAGATCTCCTTGCCCGAACCGGTGGCATCGCGCGCGCTGGATGACCTTCCGGTCGCGCGCTTCCTGCAGCCGTTCTCGGATGTCGCTGCCGGGCAATTTCCCGGGCTCGACGAGTTGCCGCGCACCGGGCTGGCCTATCTCGACACCCCGGCCACCGGCCCGCGCCTTCACCTCGCCTGGGGCGCGCATTTCCAGCCCGACCCGCCAGCGCCGAGCCACGCCTGGGTTTCGCCCGATCTGTCGGCGCCCGGCTTCACCGGCCCGTGGTTCGTGGGCGAGGGTCTCGACTATGCCAACAACGGCTATCTTTTCGCCATCCCCGAAGCCTGGGCACAGGCGCATCTTGGCGGCGCGGCGCTTGCCACCGGCCGGTTTCGCGATGGCGGCTGGTCGGGCATGGGGCCCGCGCTCTTCGCCTACCGGCCCTGGACCGACGACGCCGGAACCCCGGCGCCCGCCGGAACCCGGCTCAAGGCCATCACCCTCCTGCACTACCGGTCTTCGCGTGATACCGAGGCCATCGACGGCGCGCTGTCGGGATACCAGCACCCCGACGAGTGGGAGGGCGGCGACTGGATCGTGACCCCCTCGGGCAAGACCGCGGTGCTCTTTGCCGGCACCAAGGCGGTGGGCGCGCGTTACTGGTATGGCTTCGTCAACCCCTCGGGCCCGGAGGCGCCTTGCGTGGCGGCCGATTTCGTCGGCCAGTTCCCGGTCTGCCGCCGCGCCGACGGCACGCCCTGCCCGGCCGAAGAGCTGGTCGAATGCCGTGGCCACAACGACTCTCGCGGCTGGTGGAGCTCCGCCTTCGAAGCGCAGATCCTGCTCTATGACCCGGCCGACCTCGCGCGGGTTGCCGCAGGCGAGATCGACCCGTCCGAGCCGCAACCCTATGCCACGCTGCGCCTCGATGACCGGCTCTACCTCAACCCCGCCGGGATCGAACCGGAAACCCTCGGCGTCGGCGTGCAGCGGCACTACCGGATCGGCCCGGTCGCCCATGACCCCGACACCGGCCGCCTTTACGTGCTGGAATGGTTCGCCGACGACGACAAGCCGGTGGTGCATGTCTGGGCACTGGAATGACCCAGAACCAGACGCGATCGCTCCCGCGCCCACAACTCCGCGGCCCGACGCCTGCGCAAAGCGGCCACGCCGGCCGGGGGATGCCAAACCGCGGGCATCTCGCGCCCGAAGCGGTCTGAGCGCGCGGTCAATCGGGCCTGCCCCGGGACGTCGCCCCAAGCTTCGCGAATTCGGCCTTCTGGCGCGCGGTCCAGTCAACGGTGAGCCTCCAGCCGCCCTCGTCCTGCCGCTCCTCGGCCACCACATGCGCCTCGTGCAGCCAGGCGCGGGCCTTGCCCTGGGCGAAGCTGAGCGTGATCACCTCGCGGGTGCTGTCCTCCGCCAGCCGGGCCTC
>JANTFS010000121.1 GCA_024763335.1 Paracoccaceae bacterium
GGCCGCGGCGGCGGGCGGTGCCGGCCCCGAGCCGATTCGCCACCAGGTCCAGCGCGGCGAAACCGCCTATACCATCGCGCGCGCCTATGGCGTCTCCGTGCGCGCGCTGGCGGAATGGAACAGCCTCGACAGCGCGCTCACCGTGCGCGAGGGGCAATACCTGCTGATCCCGGTCGTGATCGAGGAACAGAAGCTCGCCGCCGCCGCCCCCGCTGTCGAACCGCCCGGCACCGGCTCGGCGATCACCGAGCCGCCGTCTGCCGCCGAGCCGCTGCCCGATGCTCCGGTCGCGGCACCCGCGGAACCCGAAACCCCCGACCTTTCCGACAACCGCACGGCGGCCTCCGGCGCGCGCATGGTGATGCCGACCGAGGGCAAGATCGTGCGCGCCTTCCAGAAGGGCCGCTCCGACGGGATCGACATTTCCGCCGCCGCGGGCAGCCCGGTGCGGGCCGCCGCCGACGGGACCGTGGCCGCCATCACCCGCGACACCGACCAGGTGCCGATCCTGGTGGTGCGCCATTCGGGCAACCTGCTTACGGTCTACGCCGGGATCGACGGCATCACCGTGTCGAAGGGCGATACCGTCACCCGCGGCCAGACCATCGCCAAAGTCCGGGCCGCCGATCCCGCCTTCCTGCATTTCCAGGTGCGCGAAGGCACGATCAGTGTCGATCCGATGGAATACCTGAATTGACCCGGCGGCGCGGGCCCGGCGCCGGCCGGCCCGCCCGCGCTCCGGCCACGCAACCCGGCGACGGACCCCGGCCACCGCGCCGTTGAAGCAGAAAGAACCGGGTTCCCATGATCGACAAACTCAAACACCACGTCCTGCGTTTCTGGTCCGTGGCCCCCGTTGCCACCGCCTTGCTCGCATTGGCGCTCGCCGCCACCGTGCTGTTCGGCGTGCGCTCGGCCCTGTTCTGGGTCGACCGGCACAACCGGATCGCGCGCGAGCAGCCCGTGGCCGCCTGGATGACACCGGGTTACGTCGCCCATTCCTGGCACCTCCCGCGCGAGGTGGTGATCGAAGCGCTGGCGCTCGACCCGAAAACCAAGCCGCCGCGCGAAACGCTTTCCGACATTGCGCGCGAGCGCGGCGTGCCGGTCGAAACCCTGATCGAAGCGCTTGAGGCGGCGATCGCCGCGCAGCGGGAGGCCCATCCGGACCCGAACGCCCCCGACGCGCCTTCCGAGGCTCCAGCCGCTCGACCCGACGGCGATGAGCCCCACGAAGAGCCGGCCCCGGCCCGCGAGGAGCCCGGCGAATGACGCTCACCGAAACCGTCTTCGCTCTCGTTGCCGCCTGGGGCCCGCTGGTGATATTTGCGTCGGCCTTTCTCTCCTGCCTCGCGCTGCCGATCCCGACCTCGCTGATGATGCTCACCGGCGGCGCGTTCGCCGCCGCGGGCGACCTCTCGCTCTGGCAGGTGGTTGCCGCGGCCTGGATCGGCGCGGTGCTGGGCGACCAGGCGGGGTTCCTGATCGGCCGGTTCGGGGGCACCCCCGTCGTCGACCGGCTCGCGCGTGCCCCGGCCCGCGCGGCGGTGCTGGCGCGCGCGCGCGCGCTTGTCGACAAGCGTGGCCCGGTCGGTGTCTTTCTCTCGACCTGGGCGGTCGCGCCGCTTGGCCCCTGGGTCAATTTCATCGCCGGGGCAACCGGGCTGGGCTGGCTCCGGTTCACCCTCGCGGACGTCACCGGCGAAGTCATCTGGGTGGCGCTCTACACCGGGCTCGGCCAGGTCTTCGCCAGCAACATCACCGTCGTCGCCGACGCGATGAGCGATATCGTCGGCTTGGTTGTGGCACTGGTGGTCGCTCTGGCCGCCGCGCTCTGGATCCGCGCGATGCTGCGCGCCCAGAAGGCGCGCAACAGTTCCGCCAAGGCCCCGGCCCGCGTCACGGGCTGAGCGGCGGCGGCTGGATGTTGACTGCACTCTTTCCAGCGGTCGCCAATGCCCCCATATTGACCCCATGCTGAAGCTGACCCCGATCCTTCTTGCCATCGCCTATGGGCTTTTGATGTTCCGGTTCTCGTCCTGGCGGCTTGCGCGCGAGCTCGACGACAAGTCCGCCGAGCTTGCCGACCCGGAGCTGCGCCGCCTCACCGCGCGCATGGCCGAGGCGTTGGGGCTCGACCGGATCAAGGTGCATCTCTACGAGGTCGAGCCGGTCAACGGGCTCGCTGCGCCGGACGGGCGGATCTTCATCACCCGCGGTTTCTACGCGCGGTTTCGCGACGGCACCGTCAGCGCCGACGAAATGGCCAGCGTCATCGCGCACGAGCTTGGCCACGTCGCGCTCGGCCATTCGCGGCGCCGGATGATCGACTTTTCCGGCCAGAACGCGATGCGCGTGGCCCTCGGCATGGTGCTCTCGCGGCTCCTGCCGGGGATCGGCGTCCACATCGCCAACAGCCTCGCCTCGCTGCTCGCCGCCAAGCTCTCGCGCTCCGACGAGTTCGAGGCCGACGCCTATGC
This sequence comes from Paracoccaceae bacterium, assembly GCA_024763335.1. Taxonomy (GTDB): domain Bacteria; phylum Pseudomonadota; class Alphaproteobacteria; order Rhodobacterales; family Rhodobacteraceae; genus Sinisalibacter. Next base: position 2,481 of record JANTFS010000121.1, read on the forward strand.
CTCCGCCCTGCTCGTCAAGGCCGGGATCGGCACCGGCCCGCAGAAAACCCTGTTTCGCAAACTCGACACCCTCACCGGCTCCGGCAAGGCCCCTGTGCCCGCCTGGTTCATGAGCCACCCCAAGGTCGACGACCGCATCGCCGCGATCGAGGCCAACGAGGCGAAATGGGGCCTGGGCGCGCGTTAGGCAGCGGCGCGCATATCGCCGCACCTTGCTTTTATTCAGGAAACGCCGCGTTAAATTCCGCCCGTGCCCGTTGAGGCGCAACCCACGCGATCGACTGTTTCGGTATGCGAGGTCCGGGAATATCCGGGAAAAGGAGTAAACCTATGAAAACCACGACCGCCATCATCACCGCGGCAATGCTCGCCGCGGGCGCCGTCGCGCCAAGCTTCGCGCAAACGGACACCGTCAAGGATCCCGATCAGATCAAAGGCCAACGCCTCGGAGTGCTCGAATGCACCATCGAAGGCGGCTGGGGCATGCTGCTCGGCTCGAGCAAGGACGTGACCTGCGAGTTCAAGCGCAATGACGGTACCGTCGACCTCTACACCGGCAGCCTCGACAAGATTGGCCTCGATATCGGCAAGACCGAGCGCGCCCACATGACATGGCTCGTCTTCACGACCGATGCCAACGCGCCCGGCGAGAACGCGCTGGCAGGTACATATGTCGGCGTTTCCGCAGACGCGTCGCTGGGTATCGGGTTGGGCGTGAACGCCCTTGTCGGCGGCTCGAAAGACCAGATCGGCCTTCAGCCGTTCAGTGTCGAAGGCGTCGAAGGCGTCAACCTGGCCCTTGGCCTCGCCTCGCTGAAACTTCAACCGGCGCAGTAATCGGACGCAGCCCGATGTGAGAATCTCGCCGGGGGCAGATCACCCTGCCCCCGGCCCTGCCACTGCCTTGCGGCGCCGGCGCCAGCCGCCCCGCTCAGTGCGACGCGACCGTCGATACGATCAGGTAGACCTTGGAAAACTCCAGGCTTTCGCCGACCTTCGTCGGGCGCGAGCGAAACACCCGTCCCTCGACCCGATACATCTTAAACCCGGCGCGGCTGTGGCCGTCCTTGATCAGATCGCCCGCCGAGGGGACCCATTCGCTCTCGGTTTCCAGAATGACGCTGTGCTTGGGGTCCTGATAGTCATAGGTGTCCTGGTCAACCAATGCCAATAACATGAAACGCCTCCCTTGAATGAAAGGGGCGATGATGCGCCCGGCACCGGCCGCTGGCAACGCGCGCACCCGCCGGTCACGCAAACGTGCGCCCCCCGGCAGGCACCCCGCAAAGGCTAGCCCCCGGCCGCCTCCAGCGCCTTTCCGAGGCGCGGCAGGCGGGCTTTCTTCATCAGCTTGCGGATCGGCCAGGCCTCGCCCGAGAGCCGTTCGGCCTCCGCGCGCACAGCTTCCGCCACCCGCGCCACCGCGCCCGGATGCACCCCCCAGAGGCCGTGCAGGAACAGATCCGGCCCCACGCGGTCGATCCCCTCTTCGCCGAGGGTGTGGCGGGGGAAATCCTTGATGTTGAGCGTGACCAGAACGTCGGCCGACCCTGCGATGGCAGCCGCCAGGACGTGCACGTCGTGCGCGTCGGGCAACCACAGCCGCGCCAGGTCGCCGGCGCGCGGGGTCACGCTGGCGGTGGGAAACGCCGCTTCGACGAGCGCGATCTCGCCGCGTGCCAGGGCCTCCTGCCCCGGCCCCAGCTTGGCCGCCGCGCGCGCCCATTCCTCGAGGATGCGCGGGCTCCAGAGCGGCTCGAACAGCCCTGCCCGCGCCACTCCGAGCAGCATTTCGCGCATCACCGTCGGGTAGAGTACGCAGGCGTCGAGCAGCGCTTTCATGGCATGAGCCGGTAGAACAGCGCCTTGAGATAGCCGCTCTCGGCCAGCTGCGGATGCTGCGGGTGGTCGGGGCCGGCGAAGCCGGTATGGATGAGCTGCGACCGGCGCCCGGCCCGCCCGATCCCGCGGGTGCAACTGGTGCGGAACTTGTGAAGGTCGGCGGCGTGGGAGCAGGAACACAGGCCCAGGTATCCGCCCTCGGCCACCAGCGGGGCCGCGAGCCGGGCCAGTTTCTCGTAAGCGCGCAGCCCCGCCTCCAACGCCGGTTTCGACGGCGCAAAGGCGGGCGGGTCGCAGATCACCACGTCGAAACGCGCCCCCTCGGCCGCCAGCGCCTCCAGCACGTCGAACGCGTCGCCCTGGCGGGTCTCGAACCGATCGCCCGTCCCACTCGCCTCGGCCCCTTCGCGCGCCAGCGCCAGCGCCGGCGCCGAGGCGTCGACCGCCAGCGCGCTTTGCGCCCCGCCGGCAAGCGCGGCCAGCGCGAAGCCGCCGACATGGGAAAAGACATCGACCACCCGCGCCCCCCCGGCGAGCCGCGCCGCGAAGGCATGGTTCTCGCGCTGGTCGAAAAACAGCCCCGTCTTCTGCCCGCCCTCGAGGTCGGCGATGTAGCGCGCGCCGTTCATCGGCACCGCGACCTTGCCGGGGTTCACCCCGGCCAGGACCCCGCTCGCATCGTCGAGCCCTTCCAGCCCGCGCGCGCGCCCGGAGGCGTTCTTGACCACGTTCGCCGCCCCCGTCACCTCGACAAGTGCCGCGGCGATCTCATCGACAAGCCCCTCGGCCCAGGCGGCGTTGGGCTGGATCACGCAGGTGTCGCCGAACCGGTCGACGATGACCCCCGGCAGCGCGTCGGCCTCGGCATGGACCAGCCTGTAAAAGGGCGCATCATAGAGCCGGTCCCGGTGCGAAAGGGCGGTGGCGATCCGGGCCGCGAGCCAGGCGCGGTCGATGACGGCTTCGGGGTCGCGGTCGAGCATCCGCGCGAAAATCCGGCTGCCGGGGGTCACGGCGACCGTGCCCAGCGGACGGCGGCTTTCGTCCTCGAGCCGGGCGATGGTGCCGGGCGCCAGCGCCCTGGTGCGCCGGTCGGTCACGATTTCGTTGTCATAGACCCAGGGGAACCCGTGGCGGATGGCCCGCGGGTTGGACTTGGGGCGCAGGCGGATGGTGGGATGGTCTGTGCTCATGGCCCCGACCTACAGGAGCCTCGCACCGTGCGAAACCCCCGCCGCGCGGCAACGCAAAGAGCAGGCCGGCCCCTGTCGGACCGCCCTGCTCCTGTCCTGTACAGCCCGCGCCCCTGTCCCTGCGGGCGCTCGGATGTCCCTCAGATCCAGGGCGACAGGTCCGGCTTCGTCGGTGCGGCCGGTGTTTTCTGGGTCAGACGCAGGACCTTGCCCGGCACGGCGTCTTCAGCGCCGACCGAAACGGCCGGTGCGGCATCGGCCCTGGTCATGCGCGCCAGATGCTCCGCCACGGATGTCAGCCCCGCAGCGACGAAGGCCGCCGCGACCAATGCGGTACGTATGGAAATCATGCTCTGCCTCACGGGTTTGTGCCCATTTTCGGGTCATTCCGCCTTGTGCGTCACAGATTGTGCACAGAATGTGGCTAAAGTGGGGCGAAATCTCCTGTTCCCGCCCCAGTCCCGGCAAATGTGTCAGTGTGGACACACCCCGTCGGCCAAAGCGCGCTGGCCGACCCGACGGCGCCCCGACTGCGACCGGGCGCAGGGCGTGGCACGCGCCGGATGCCGGTGCGATCCTGGCAGAGCCCAGCCAGCGACCGGCCGGGGTTCTGCACAGACCGATCGACGCCGCCGCGATTCCGATCAACGCCGCCGCGATGTTGTTAGCGCTAAAAGGATGTGCTACCCCACGGCGACAGCCCCGCTCCGGCCCGCCCGAGGCCGGCCCCCGCGCGCGCTGCCTTCGCCCACTGCAAGGAACCCGCCATGGCCGTCCGCTCCGACATCGCTGCCGTCACCGACAGAATCATCGACCGCTCCCGTGCCCGCCGCACCGCGTATCTCGACCAGGTGGCCCGCGCCGCCGACCAGGGTCCGGCGCGCGCCCATCTGAGCTGTTCCAACCAGGCCCATGCCTATGCCGGCGCCGGTCCCGACCAGGAAACGCTCGCGGAAGGCCGCGCCCCCAACATCGGCATCCTGACCGCCTACAACGACATGCTCTCGGCCCATGCGCCCTACAAGGACTACCCCGACCGCATCAAGGCGGCCGCGCGCAAGGCCGGCGCGACCGCGCAGGTCGCCGGCGGCATACCGGCGATGTGCGACGGGGTCACGCAAGGCTTCACTGGCATGGAGCTGTCGCTGTTTTCGCGCGACGTGATCGCGCTCGCGAGCGGCGTGGCCCTCAGCCATAATTGCTACGATGCCGCGCTCTATCTCGGCATCTGCGACAAGATCGTGCCCGGGCTGGTGATCGCGGCGGCCACCTTCGGCCATATTCCCGGCCTCTTCGTGCCGGCCGGGCCGATGACCTCAGGCATCTCCAACGACGAAAAGGCCGAGGTGCGCAAGAAATTCGCCGCCGGCGAGGTCGACCGCCGCGCGCTGATGGCAAGCGAGATGAAGGCCTACCACGGGCCGGGCACCTGCACGTTCTACGGCACCGCCAACACCAACCAGATGCTGATGGAGTTCATGGGGCTGCACCTGCCGGGAGCGAGCTTCGTCAACCCCGGCACGCCGCTGCGCGACGCCCTGACTGAGGAAGCCGCCCGCCGCGCGGCGGCGATCACCGGGCTCGGCAACGCGTTCACCCCGATCGCCCATGTGCTCGACGAAAAAACCTTCGTCAACGGCCTCGTCGGGCTGATGGCGACCGGCGGCTCGACCAACCTCGTCCTGCACCTGCCGGCGATGGCGCGGGCGGCCGGCATCGAGATCACGCTCGAAGACTTCGCCGACATCTCCCGGGCCGTTCCCTTGATGGCACGGGTCTATCCGAACGGGCTGGCGGATGTGAACCATTTCCATGCCGCGGGCGGGCTCGGCTACATGATCGGCGAGCTGCTCGATGCGGGGCTCCTGCACCCCGACACCACGACCGTGGTCGGCACGGGGCTCGACGCCTATACCCGCGAGCCGAAACTCAACGCCGACGGGCTGAACTGGACCGAGGAACCGCGCGAAAGCCTCAACGACAAGATCCTGCGCCCCGTCTCGGACCCGTTCCAGGCCACCGGCGGTCTGGTCCAGCTCGAGGGCGATCTCGGCCAGGCGGTCATCAAGGTCTCCGCGGTCCGCGAAGACCGGCATGTGATCGAGGCGCCGGTGCGGGTGTTTCACACCCAGGAGGCGGTGAAAGACGCCTTCAAGGCGGGCGCGTTCACCTCCGACGTGATCGTCGTGGTGCGGTTCCAGGGGCCGAAGGCCAACGGGATGCCGGAATTGCACGCGCTGACGCCGACACTCTCGGTGCTCCAGGACCGCGGCCTCAAGGTGGCGCTGGTGACCGACGGGCGGATGTCGGGCGCGTCGGGCAAGGTGCCCGCGGCGATCCATGTCTCGCCGGAGGCGGCCGACGGCGGGCCGATCGCGAAACTGCGCGATGGCGACGTCGTTCGCCTTGACGCCACCACCGGAAGGCTGGAAGTCCTCACAGAGGGTCTCGAAAGCCGCGCGCCCGTGAGCGCTGACCTCAGCGCCAACGCAACCGGACTGGGACGCGAGTTGTTCGAGGTGTTCCGCCGGAATGCCGGGTCCGCCGCCAGCGGCGCCGCCACAGTGGTCTGAACAGGAGATCGATACATGACCCCACAGCAAGCAAGCCAGCGCACCGAGGACGTCTGCCGCCTGGCCCCTATCGTGCCGGTGCTGGTCGTCGACGACGTGAAAGCAGCGCGCCCGCTGGCCGAGGCGCTGGTCGCCGGCGGCCTGCCGGCGCTGGAGGTGACGCTGCGCACGCCGGCCGCGCTCGACGTGATCGCCGCGATGGCGGAGGTTCCGGGCGGCGTGGTCGGCGCGGGCACGCTGCTGACGCGCGCCGACGTGAAGGCCGCGAAGGCGGCCGGGGCCACCTTCGGCGTCTCGCCCGGCGCGACCGACGCGCTGCTCGACGCCGCCGAAGCCGAGGGCCTGCCGCTGCTGCCCGGCGCCGCGACGGCCTCCGAAGCGATGCGCCTCTACGAACGCGGCTACACGGTGATGAAATTCTTCCCCGCCGAGGCGGCGGGTGGGGCGAAATTCCTCGCCTCCCTCGCCTCGCCGCTTCCCCGCATCCGGTTCTGCCCCACCGGCGGGGTGAGCCCGAAGAATGCGCCCGACTATCTCTCGCTGGCGAACGTGCTCTGCGCCGGCGGCTCCTGGGTTGCGCCCAAGGAGATGGTCGCGGCCGGCAACTGGGCCGGGATCGAGGCGCTGGCGAAGGACGCGGCCGGGTTGTCGCGCTGACGCGCCGCCTGCGGCGAGCGGGGGCCGGCGCTTCGCGCCGGCGCGCCTGGCCCTTGGCCGGGGCCTCTCGGCCCCGGGGGCTGCACCTGCGGCGTCTCGGGTGGGCGAACTCGGACACCCAATCAAGCGTTTGTTTTTATTACAGATAGCGCTAACGAAGTTTGCGCGC
>JANTFS010000122.1 GCA_024763335.1 Paracoccaceae bacterium
AGCACCTGCTTGAGAATGATCATCTCCGGCAGCGACAGCGCGATCACCGACATCATGAAGGCCAGCGTCGTGCCAAGCGCGGCACCCTTGCCGAGGAGCGCCTCGACAATCGGGATCACGCCGGCGGCGTTGGTATACATCGGAACGCCCACGACCACGGCAGCGGGCACCGACCACCAGGCCTCGCCGCCCATGATCCGCAGCATCGTCGCCTCCGGCACGTAGCCGTGGATCAGCGCCCCCACCGCGATGCCAAGCACGACCCAGATCCAGACCTTGCCGACGATCTCGCGCACCTGGTCGCGCCCGATCCGGAACCGGTCGACCATCGTCAGCGGCATCTCGGGCACCGCGCCGACGGGGCCGGCATTCATCTCCCGCACCCAGTCCTGCAAGTAGCGCTCCAACCCCATCCGGCCCATGACCCACCCCGCGAGCGTGGCGATGGAAAATCCAAACACGAGGTAGATCGTCGCGATCTTCCAGCCCACCAGCCCATAGAGCAGGCCGAGCCCGACAGGCCCCACCATCGGCCCGGCGATCAGGAACGAGAACGTCACGCCCAGCGGGATTCCCGCCGAGACGAAGCCGATGAACAGCGGCACCGACGAGCAGGAACAGAACGGCGTCATCACCCCGAGCGCCGCAGCCAGCGGATAGCCGAGGATCTCACGCTTGCCGGCCAGGATCACGCGGGTCTTTTCCGGGCTGAACCAGCTCCGCAGAACCCCGGTGACGAAGACGATCAGTCCGAGAAGCAGAAGCACCTTGGGCACGTCGTAGACGAAGAACGCGATCGCTTCGCCGGTATGGCTGTCCCGCGCGACGGGAAGGTGCGACGTCACCCATTCCGAAAACGGAACGAGCTGGCGGTAGAGCGCGACCCAGGCCAGCGCCGCGCCGGCAAGCCCGGCATACCAGAGCCAGTCAGGCGCGGCCCGCGGGACGCCCTGTTCATGGGTCTCGGCTGTCATGCGACCTCCGGTTCAAGTTTGTGCTGGGCGTTCATGACGGCGTCGATGATCGCCGCGAGCTCGGGGGCCAGATCAGGGTTGCGACGGTAGCGAACCCATTGCGCATCGCGCCGGTCCAGCACGATCCCCGCCTGCTTGAGCACCTTCATGTGACGCGACATCCGGCTCTGGCTCGCCTCGAGCCGCGCCATGAGCTGGCACACGCAGTATTCGCCCCCCGGCCAGAGGATCGCCAGCGCCGCAAGCCGGGTGGGATCGGAAATTGCTTTCAAAAAGTCGTGCATGTCGGCTCCATGGATATGCGCCGTCATGCATATGCGCTTTCTCGGATATGGTGCAACCAGTTTTTCCAAAACAGCCGGAGCGGCTTTGCCCGGGCATCCGGATCATGGGAAGATGGCGCCTGCGTTGGCTTGCGGCTCGGGGCCCCGGTCCGGTTAGCTGCGGCCTTTCCACGGCACCAGAAAGTTCTCGGCCTTGCGCATCAGGATGTCGATGCCAAAACCGATCACCCCGATGAGGATGATCCCCATCAGCACGATATCGGTGAGCTGGAATTTCGAGGCGACCATGATCATCATGCCCGCCCCCTCCGAGGCGGCGACAAGCTCGGCAGCCACGACCGTGCCCCAGCACACGCCCATCGCCACCCGCGCCCCGGTAAAGATTTCCGGCAGCGAGTTGGGCATGATCACGTGGCGCATGATCTGGGATTTGCTTGCGCCCAGCGAATAGGCCGCGTGGACTTTCGAGATATTGACCCCGGAGACCCCGGCGCGCGCCGAGATCGCCATGATCCACAGCGAGGCCAGAAACAGCAGGATGATCTTGCCGGTCTCGCCGATCCCGAACCAGATGATCACCAGCGGGATGAGCGCCAGCGGCGGCACCGGCCGCATGAATTCGACGATCGGCTCGAACCAGCCGCGAAACCAGTCCGACAGACCCATCGCATAGCCCAGCGGAATGCCCAGAAGCGCGCCGAAAAAGAAGCCCGCGATCACCCTGAACAGCGAATAGCCAAGGTGCTGCCACAGCGTGCTGCCGCGGTAGCCCTCGCTGGCGATCTCCACCACCCGCTCGACAACCCGCTCGGGTGGCGGCAGCCAGATTGGCTCCATCTGCAAGCCCGCGGGCGGCGAGAAGCTGATCGCGCCCTTTTCGGTCAGGACAAAGCGGCCCGCGTCGGTGCGCAACTCCCCGCCCGGCATGATCGGCTTGCCGTCGATCGCGATGATATGCGCACCGTCCTTGCGGGTGATCTCATCGTTCTTGTCGAACAGGATCGTCGACGAGCGCGATGCCGGCATCGACACCGCATCATCATGGGCAAACCCCGCGCCCGGATCGACCTCGAATTTCTCGGTTGGCTCCCCAAAACCGACGACTCGCACAAACACCGTCGCATCGTCGCGCCGGCCATCGGGGGCCTCGGAGGTGTAGCTAAAGGAGGTGTCGCCAACGAAGGGCCCCGGTGCGTGCAGGAAGCCCGGCACCCAGGCCGATCCGGTGAAGGACCCCCAGATCAGGAAGATCGTCACCACCGAGACGACCGAGGCGATCCGGTTGGCGGAAACGGCGCTTTCGTCGCCGAAGGTCACGGTCTTCAGCGCGGTGAAATCGCGGGTTGTCTTGCGCACGAGGAAGCGCACCGCAAGGAACGAGCCGGCGAAAATCGCGATATAGACGAGGAGAATGGCAAACCCGATCATTGCTGCGCCTCCGTGCGACCCATGATTTCTTCTTCCATGTCCCAGATCATCTCGAGGATTTCTTCGCGGGTTTCGGCATAGCCATTGGCATGCTTGACCTCACGCAGATCGGCCCCCACGCCCATATCGGCGAAGGGGAGCCTGTATTCCTTGTGGATGCGCCCCGGGCGCGGCGCCATCACCACCAGCCGTTCCCCGAGCAAAACCGCCTCTTCCACCGAATGGGTGATCAGGATGATGGTCTTGCCGGTTTCCTTCCACAGCTTCAGAACCAGCCCTTGCATCTTTTCGCGCGTCAGCGCGTCGAGCGCGCCGAGCGGTTCGTCCATCAAGATCACGTCGGGATCATTGGCAAGGCACCGCGCCAGCGCCACGCGCTGCTGCATGCCGCCGGACAGCTCGTAGATCGCCTTGTCCTTGAATTCCGCAAGGCCGGTGACAGCGAGGAGGTGATCGACATATTCGCCCCACTCGGCCTCTTTCTGCCGCTTCATCCGCGGCCCGAAGCTGACGTTGTCGCGCACGTCCATCCACTCAAACAGCGCGCCCTGCTGGAACACCATGCCGCGCTCGGCGTTCGGGCCAACCACCTTGTGATGGTTGAGAACGATCTCGCCTTCGGTCGGCGCCAGGAAACCGGCGATGATGTTGAGAAGCGTGGTCTTGCCGCAGCCCGAGGGCCCCAGAACGCTCATCAACTCACCTTCATTGAGGTGCAGCGACACGTCCTTGAGCGCCTGGACCGAGGTCCCGTTCGGCAGATCGAACCGCATGGAAACATTCTCGATGGACAGTCCGCTCATCGCCTGCCTTTCACTGTCGCAAGGGTAAATTCTGATCGTCGGGCGGGCCGCATCCGGGCCCGCCCCTGTCTGTGGCGGCGGACAACAGCCCGCCGCGGCGATGGCCTACATGCCCTGGGCCGCCATGAGGGGGCCGGTATTGATCGCATTCTCGTAGGTATCGAGCGCGGAATCGATCGACCCGGCTTGCACGAAGACGTCGGCAACGCCCTTCATGAAGGTGGCGGCATTGCCGCCAAGCCAGGCTTCGCTCAACTGCTCTTCGATGGTCGGGAAGGTGAAGGTCGAGATGGTTTCCATCGTCGCCTGCTCATCCATGCCCGCATCCTTGGCGATCAGCGGCAGCATCTCGGCGTGGTTGGCTTCATCGGCCCACATCGCGTTGGCATCGGCGGTGACTTTCAGGAACTTGGCCACGAGCTCCTCGTTCTCGGCCACCCAGCCGGCCGGGCCGGAGGTGACGTCGAAGACGAGGATGCCGAGATCAGTCTTTTCGGCACCGGTCAGCAGCACGTTGCCATGCTCGAGCGCCCGGCGCAGCGAACCGCCCCAACCGCAGAACATGTCGACCGCGCCCTGGGCGATGGCCGCCGCGCCGTCGGGCGGATCCATGTCAACCACGTCCATCGAGGCGACGTCGACACCGAAATGGTCCATCTGCTTGAGGAACCCGTAATGCGCCGCCGTCCCCAGCGGCACGGCCACCTTCTTGCCGGCGAGTTCGCCCGCATTGGTCTTGTCGATCTCGAGCTCCGAACGCACCACGCAGTTGTCGTTGTCGGCATAGGACACCGCCACGTCGAGAATCTGCAAGTCCTGCCCGGCCGACACCGCGACCACGAAGGGCGGCACACCCTGGCTCACCGAAAGCTGCACATCGCCCGAGGCCATCGCCGCCGACATCTTCACACCGCTTTCGAAGCTGACCCAGTTGATATCCATGCCGAGGGCTTCTTCATAGGTGCCCATCTGCTTGGCGTATTCGAACGGCATCGGCCATTCGAGGAAATAGGCCACGGTGATGCTTTCGGCCGAGGCCTGCGAAGCGCTGAAAATCGCCGTGCTCGCGGCGAGTGCCGCAAGGGCGGTCTGATAGGTTTTCGATTTCATTTCATTCCCCTGTTGTGTTTTCACAGCCACGCTCTGTTGTCGCAGAAGCGATTTGAATATGGGCCGAAACCATCTCGCAACCTTTTCAAGAAAAATGTCCAAAAAAACCGGCATTTCGCAGAAACATGGATTACAGTTTCGAAAATATCGAAGAATAGCCGGAAAGTCGCGAGGCAGAAAGGTTACCGATAATGCAAAGAACAAACTTGAGCCTGCGCGGGCTGGAAGTTTTTCGGCTGGTGGCGCAATCGGGATCGATTCGCCAAGTCGCGACCGAAACCGGCCTGTCGATCAGCACCGTTTCGCACCACTTGCGCAGCATCGAAGAGAGCCTTGGCGTCAGCTTGCTGGACCATTCCCGTCGCCCGATGGTGCTGACCCCGGCGGGGAGCATCTTCGCGCGCCACGTTGAGGAAGGGCTGAAAATCATCCGCCGCGGCGAAACCGAATTGTCGGCTGGCGACCTCGCCCAGATGCGCGAATTGCGGTTCGGCATCGTCGATGATTTTGACAGCGAAGTCGCCCCGGAACTGGCGCAGTTTCTCGCCCGGGCGATGCCGCAGTCGGCGTTCAAGCATCACACCCGGCCGAGCCACGAAATCATCCGGCTGCTGATTGAACATAAGCTGGAGGTTGGCGTCGCCACCCGGCCCGTTACCGAAACCCCCGGTCTGACGGAATATCCGGTCTTGCGCGATCCCTTCGTCATTGCCTTGCCGGCCTCGGCCCGCGACGCCCCCGAAACCTTCCTCAGCGGGCAAAGCAACCTGCCGTTCCTGCGCTATTCCCACCTCCAGATCATCGGCAACCTGATCGAGGCGCATCTGCGACGCACCCGCGTCAACCTCGAAAACCGGTTCGAGCTGGAAAGTAACCAATCGCTCTTGGGCATGGTCGCCGATGGCAGCGGCTGGGCGATCACCACGCCCGCCAGCTTCGTTCGCGCCAAGCGCTTCCACGACCAGATCGTGCTCCACCCCTACCCCGGCAAGGGCTTCGCCCGCACCGTCTCGCTGTTTGCAACTGAGCTCTACCCACAGGCCACGGCCGAGTTCATCGCCGGCGCGCTGAGGCGCCTGATCAGCCGCTATTTCGTCGGCCCGATCGCGCAGAACTACACCTGGCTCGCGCCCGGGTTCCGCATTCTCGAAACGACGCCGGACGCGACCTGAGCCGTTCCCCTGTGGCACGGCACGCGCGCATGTCACCGCAGTTCCATGTGCCGGAGAAGGCGTTTGCCCGCCCGTGACGCCCGCAATCGGCGTCAACCCGGGCAAAAGATTTCATGCCTTCCAATTCTTGTTTCGAAAAAATCACAACTATGGCGGTTTGGTTGACGCGCGCGGTCCGGTGTCGGTTCAAGAACGGGTGGTTCAGGAGATCGCGATGAAAGGCACGGCGCGGGTTGTGGTGATTGGGGGCGGCATTGCCGGCTGCTCGACCCTCTACCACCTGACGCAGGAAGGCTGGAGCGACGTCGTGCTCGTCGAACGCAATGAGCTGACCAGCGGCACCACATGGCATTCTGCCGCGCAGGTGACGAATTTCGGCGTGACCCAGACAATGGTCGGTCTCAAAAGCCATTCCATCGCCCTTTACAAGGACTTGGCCGACGATCCAGACGATCCCATCACCTACCACCACGCCGACGGCGGCATCCGGCTGGCCAATACGCAAGCGCAGATGGACGGCTACCGGCATTTCGCCTCGATGGCGCGGGGCATGGGCGTGCATTTCGAGGTGATCGACGCCGAGGAATGCGCCCGCCGTCACCCCCTCATCTCCACCGACAACCTTCTCGGCGGGCTGTGGGATCCGCTCGATGGCGATATCGACCCGGCCCAGCTTTGCCAAGCATTGGTGCGCCGTGCGCGCAAGGCCGGGGCGGAGGTCTATCGCAACACCCCGGTCACCGGCCTCACCCAGCACCGCGACGACAGCTGGACGGTTCACACCGCCCACGGCGACATCGACTGCGAGATCGTGGTCAATGCTGCGGGCTACCGGGTCAACGAGGTTGGCGCGATGATGGGCGTGCATCACCCCGTCGCCTCGATGGAGCACCAGTATCTTCTCACCGAAGAGATCGACGCGATCCGCGAGGCCGGGCATCGCATGCCGCTCATCCGTTGCCCGATCAGCGATTTCTACTGCCGGCAGGAAAAGAACGGCCTGCTCGTCGGGTTCTACGAACAGGGCTGCAAGACATGGGGCATGGACGGGATCGACCCGCATTTCGTCAACGCCCTCTGCCCCGATGACCTGGACCGTGTATCAGAGGTTTTCGAAGGCGCCATCGCCCGGATGCCCGTTCTGGCCGAGGCGGGCATTCATACCGTCATCAATGGCCCGATCACCTACACGATCGACGGCGCGCCGCTGGTCGGCCCGATCCCCGGCAAGCGCAATGCCTTTTGCATCATCGGCCTGCGTGCGGGGCTCGGCGAGGGCGGCGGACACGGCTGGCTGCTCGCGCAGCAGATCGTTCATGGCGAGGCTTGCTACGATACCTGGGGGCTCGACCCGCGCCGATTCACCGGCCACGCCAACGTGGAACTGACCGCCCTGAAGGCGATCGAAGACTACCAGAACGAGTTCCGCTTCCACTTCCCCAACGAGCACCGCCCCGCCGGGCGGCCCGCCAAGACCACGCCGCTCACCCCCGTGCTCGCCGCCGAAGGGGCGGAGTTCACGGTTGTCAACGGCTGGGAGCGGGTCGAGTTCATGAAACCCACCCCGAATTTTCATGTTTCGCCGTCATTCCGCTTCGACGAAGCGTTTGACGTGGTGGCGAACGAAGTGGCCAATGTGGCCGGGAACGTCGGGCTATGCGAGGTCAATGGCTTCAACCGTATCGAGATCACCGGAAGCGACCGGCACGCCTTCCTCGACCGGATGTTCTGCGGCAATGTCACCCGCCGCGAAGGGCGCGTGGGGCTCGGCTATCTGCTGAACCACCACGGGATGCTGAAGGGAGAAGCGACTATCGCCAACCTGCCCGCCTCCGACCGGGGGCCGGACCGGGTCTGGTACGGGTCCGCTGCGGCGAGCGAGTTTCACGACATGGACTGGCTCACCCAGCACCTGCGCCCCGGCGAGGACGTTCAGGTCAAGAGCCTCACCAACGACCAGACCATCCTTGTGCTGGCCGGGCCGAAGGCGCGCGACGTGCTCGCGGCCTGCGCGCGCGGCGACTGGTCGAAGAAAGCCTTCCCGTGGCTCTCTGTGCGCGAATGTTTCGTCGGCATCGCGCCCGCCACGATCATGGGCGTGAGCTTTTCGGGCGAACTGGCCTATGAAATCCACGTGCCCAACGCCTCGCTCTACGCGGCTTGGCTTGCCCTGAGGGAGGCGGGGGCGGCGCAGGGGATGAAACTCTTCGGCGCTCGGGCGGTGGACTCGATGCGGTTGGAGAAGGGATTCCTGCATTGGAAGGCCGACATCCTTACCGAATATGACCCGTTCGAAACGGGCCTCGACCGGTTCGTCCGCCTCGACAAGGGCGATTTCATCGGCCGCGATGCGCTTCTCGCGCGCCAATCGGACGGACCGCGCCGCAAGCTGGTGACGCTGGCGGTCGATGCCACCCATGCGCCGGCCCGGCCAGGCGCCTCGCTGATGCAGGATGGCGCCGTGGTCGGCACCGTCACCTCCGGCGACTGGGGACACCGCACCGGCCTCAACCTTGCCTATGCCTTCGTCGCGCCGGACATGACCGCGCCGGGCACCGAAACCACCATCGACATGCTCGGCGAACTGATCCCCGCGAAGGTGATCCCGCCGAGCCCCTATGACCCCGACTTCGTGCGCCTGCGCGCCTGACCGAAAAGGACCACACAATGCACCTTGCCCGTTTTCCCCGCGTTCACCTCGCCCACCTGCCGACCCCGCTCGAGCCCATGCCGCGGCTTTCGGAGGAACTGGGCGTGGAGATCTGGATCAAGCGCGACGATTGCACGGGCATGAGCACCGGCGGCAACAAGACCCGCAAGCTGGAATTCCTGATGGCCGAGGCGCTCGAACAGGGGGCCGACATGGTGATGACCCAAGGCGCGACCCAGACCAACCATGGCCGCCAGACCGCCGCTTTCGCCGCCAAGCTCGGGCTCGATTGCCACATCCTGCTCGAAGACCGCACCGGCTACGACAACGCCAATTACAACAATAACGGCAACGTGTTGCTCGATCATCTGCACGGCGCCACCACCGAGAAGTTTCCCGCAGGCCATGACATGGCCGCCGAGATGGAGCGCGCCGCCGAGAAAAAGCGCGCCGAGGGGCGCA
>JANTFS010000123.1 GCA_024763335.1 Paracoccaceae bacterium
GGTAGTGGCGGCAGCAGCGGTGGTGGCCGTGGCAGGGCCCGCCGCCGCGGCAGCCGCGGCCCGCTGCACGTCTTCCTTCATGATGCGCCCGTCGCGGCCGGTGCCGGTCACCTGATCGGGCGAAAGCCCGGCCTCGGCCATGGCCTTCTTGGCGGAGGGCGCGTTTTCGATATCTTTGCCGTGGGCGGTGGCGGGCGCCGCTGCGGCGGCTGCGGCTTCCACCGGCGCGGCGGGTGCCGTCGCCTCCGCCGCCCCGCCCTGCACGATCACCGCGAGCTTGCCGCCCGCTTCCACCGTCGCGCCCTCTTCGGCCAGAACCTCGGCGAGCACGCCCGAGACCGGCGCGGGCACCTCGACCGACACCTTGTCGGTCTCCAGCTCGCACAGCATCTCGTCGGTCGCAACGGCCTCGCCGGGGTGCTTGAACCAGGTCGAGACGGTGGCCTCCGTCACGCTTTCGCCCAGCGCCGGCACCACCACGTCGACGCGCTCGCCGGTGCTCACGGCCGGGGCCGGCTCGGCGGGTTTCCCGGCCGGGGCCTTCTCGGCCGCGGCGGCGGCGGCGGGGGCGGGTGCGGGCGCGGCGGCCTCGCCCTCGACCAGCGTGGCCAGCAGGGCATCGACGCCAACCGTCTCGCCCTCGCCCGCGACGATCTCGCCGAGCACGCCCGAGGCCGGGGCCGGCACTTCGACGGTGACCTTGTCGGTCTCCAGCTCGCACAGCATCTCGTCGGTCGCCACCGGGTCGCCCGGTTTCTTGAACCACGTCGCCACGGTCGCCTCGGTCACGCTCTCGCCCAGGGTGGGCACCCGAACTTCAATGCTCATGGGTCAGTTCCCTTCGATCGTCAGCGCGTCGTTCACGAGCGCTTCTTGTTGTGCCTTGTGCTGGCTCATCAGCCCGGTCGCAGGCGAGGCCGACGCCGGGCGCCCGGCATACCGCGGCCTCGTGTTGGATTCGCGGATGCGCCCCAGCACCCACTCGATGTTGGGCTCCATGTAGGTCCAGCCGCCCTGGTTCTTGGGTTCTTCCTGACACCACACCACATCGGCATTGGGGAAGCGTCCGAGCTCCTTGACGAGGCTGAGCGCCGGGAGCGGGTAGAACTGCTCGACCCGCATGAGGTAGATGTCTTCGATGCCGCGCGCGTCGCGGGCTTCCAGCAGGTCGTAGTAGACCTTGCCCGAACACATCACCACCTGCTTGATCTTGTCGTCCTCGACCAGCTTGCCCGCCGATCGGCTGGTGCCGCGCTTCAGATCGGCATCGTCCCAAAGCACCCGGTGGAACGATGAGCCCTCGGTGAAATCCTCCATCTTCGAGACCGCCAGCTTGTGGCGCAGGAGCGATTTCGGCGTCATCAGGATGAGCGGCTTGCGGTAGGTGCGGTGCAACTGCCGGCGCAGGATGTGGAAGTAGTTCGATGGCGTGGTGCAATTGGCCACGATCCAGTTGTCGCCGCCGCTGAGCTGCAGGAAGCGCTCGAGCCGGGCCGAGGAGTGCTCCGGCCCCTGCCCTTCGAACCCGTGCGGCAGGAGCACCGTCAGGCCCGACATCCGCAGCCACTTGGCCTCGCCCGACGAGATGAACTGGTCGAACATGATCTGCGCGCCATTGGCAAAATCGCCAAACTGCGCCTCCCACATCACCAGCGCGTTCGGCTCGGCCAGCGAATACCCGTATTCGAACCCGAGCACGGCATATTCCGACAGCATCGAATCGATCACCTCGAACCGCGCCTGCCCTTCGCGAACGTGGCTGAGCGGGTAGTAGCGCTCTTCGCTGGTCTGGTCGATCAGGGCCGAATGGCGATGCGAGAAGGTGCCGCGGGTCGAGTCCTGGCCGGAAAGCCGGACCGGGTAGCCCTCAAGCATCAGCGACCCGAAGGCAAGGGCCTCGCCCGTGGCCCAGTCGAAGCCCTCGCCGGTCTCGAACATCTTGGCCTTGGCCTCCAGCATCCGCCCGACCGTCTTGTGCAGGTCGAACCCCTCCGGCACCCGGGTGAGCGCAGACCCGATCTCGCGCAGCGTCGTCTCGGAAATCGCCGTCTGCCCGCGCTGGTATTCCTCGCCGTGGCGGGTGAGGTGCGACCAGCGGCCGTCAAGCCAGTCGGCCTTGTTGGGCTTGTAGTCCTTCGAGGCCTCGAATTCTTCGTTCAGCTCGGCCTGAAACGCCGTCTTCATGTCCTCGATCTCGCCCTCGGGGATGAGGCCATCCTTGATCAGCCGATCGGTGTAGAGCTGCAGCGTCGTCTTGTGGGTCTTGATCGTCTTGTACATGAGGGGGTTGGTGAACATCGGTTCGTCCCCCTCGTTGTGGCCGAAGCGCCGGTAGCAGAACATGTCGATGACCACGTCCTTGTGGAACTTCTGGCGAAACTCGGTGGCCACCTTGGCGGCGTGCACCACGGCTTCCGGGTCATCGCCGTTGACGTGGAAGATCGGCGCTTCCACCATCAGCGCGATGTCGGTCGGATAGGGCGAGGAGCGCGAGAAGCTCGGCGCGGTGGTGAAACCGATCTGGTTGTTGACGATGATGTGGATCGTGCCGCCGGTGCGGTGGCCGACAAGGCCCGAGAGGCCGAACCCTTCGGCCACGACACCCTGCCCCGCAAAGGCCGCATCTCCGTGCAGTAGCAACGGCAGCACCTGCGTGCGCTCGACGTCGGTCAGCTGCGCCTGCTTGGCGCGGGTCTTGCCGAGGACCACCGGGTTGACCGCCTCGAGATGGCTTGGGTTGGCGGTCAGGCTGAGGTGAACCTTGTTGCCGTCGAATTCGCGGTCCGACGAGGCGCCGAGGTGATATTTCACGTCCCCCGACCCGTCGACGTCCTCGGGCTTCGAGCTGCCGCCCTGGAACTCGTTGAAGATCGCGCGGTAGGGCTTCGACATGACGTTGGCGAGCACCGAGAGCCGGCCCCGGTGCGGCATGCCGATGACGATCTCTTTCAGCCCGAGATTGCCGCCCCGCTTGATGATCTGTTCCATCGCCGGCACCAGCGCCTCGGCGCCATCGAGGCCAAAGCGTTTCGTGCCCATGAACTTCACGTGGCAGAATTTTTCGAACCCCTCCGCCTCGACCAGCTTGTTGAGGATCGCCCGCCGGCCTTCGCGGGTGAAGGTGATCTCCTTGCCATAGCCTTCGATCCGCTCTTTCAGCCAGCTCGATTGCTCGGGGTCGGAGATGTGCATGTATTGCAGCGCGAAGGTGCCGCAATAGGTGCGCTTGACCATGTCGAGGATCTGGCGCAGCGAGGCGACCTGCAGGCCGAGCACGTTGTCGATGAAGATCGGCCGGTCCATGTCGGCCTCGGTGAAACCGTAGGAGGCCGGGTCAAGCTCCGGGTGCCGTTTTTCCGAGCGCATCCCGAGCGGGTCGAGCTCCGCCACGAGGTGTCCCCGGATCCGGTAGGCGCGGATGATCATCAGCGCGCGCACCGAGTCGAGCACCGCGCGCTTCACCTGATCCTCGGTGATCTCGACCTGCCGCTCGGCCGCCTTTTCGCGGATCTTCTCGACGATCTTCTCGGGCTTTGCCTCCTCCGGCCATTGCCCGTCGAGCGCATGGATCAGATCGCCGCCGGGGGTCGGCGGCCAGTCGGCGCGCTGCCACGAGGGGCCGTGCGCCTCGGCCTTCACGTCGACCTCGGCATCCCCAAGCTGGGCGAAAAAGGCGCGCCACGCCTCGTCGACCGCATGCGGATCCTGCGCGTATTGCGCGTAGAGCTGCTCCAGATAGGCGGCGTTGGCGCCCTGCATGAAGGAGCTTTGCTTGAATTCGTCGTTGGGAGGTTGGTCTGTCATCACGACACCTTCAGGGGGTTTGCGGGACGGGGTCGGGCCCCGTCCTGCGTTGGCAGGTCAGCCGATCGCTTGCACCACGGCCTCGCCGAGGCCCGCCGGGCTGTCGGCCACCACGATGCCGGCCGATTTCATCGCTTCGATCTTGCTTTCGGCGTCGCCCTGGCCACCCGAGACGATGGCGCCGGCGTGGCCCATGCGGCGGCCCGGCGGCGCGGTGCGCCCGGCGATGAAGCCGGCGGTGGGCTTCCAGCGGCCCTTCTTCTTCTGCTCCTTGAGGAACTCCGCCGCTTCCTCCTCGGCGGTGCCGCCGATCTCGCCGATCATGATGATGCTCTCGGTTTCGTCGTCGTCGAGGAACATGTCGAGCACGTCGATATGCTCGGTGCCCTTGATCGGGTCGCCGCCGATGCCCACGGCGGTGGACTGGCCAAGGCCGATATCGGAAGTCTGTTTCACGGCCTCATATGTAAGGGTGCCCGAGCGGCTGACGACACCCACGCTCCCGCGCTTGTGAATGTGGCCGGGCATGATGCCGATCTTGCAGGCGTCGGGGGTGATGACGCCGGGGCAGTTCGGCCCGATCAGGCGCGATTTGGTCCCCTCCAGCGCACGCTTGACCACCATCATGTCGAGCACCGGGATGCCCTCGGTGATGCAGACGATCAACTCCATCTCGGCGTCGATCGCCTCAAGGATCGAGTCGGCCGCGAAGGGCGGCGGCACGTAGATCACGCTGGCGTTGGCTTCGGTGACGGCCTTGGCCTCGTGCACCGAGTTGAACACCGGCAGGTTGAGATGCGTCTGCCCGCCTTTGCCCGGGGTCACGCCGCCAACCATCTTGGTGCCGTAGGCAATCGCCTGTTCGGAGTGGAACGTGCCCTGCGAGCCGGTGAAGCCCTGGCAGATCACCTTGGTGTTTTCGTCAACGAGAATGGCCATCTGGGCCTCCTTGATATCCTTGTCCCGGCGCGCCGGGGGTCATTCGTAGAGCTGCCGGAACCCGATCCCGACCAGAAGCCCCTCTTCGGTGCCCCAGTCGAGGGTTGCGGCGTAATGCATTTGCCCGGGGAAACTGGCGACCCAGTCATGCCCGTCGATATGCGGAGACGGGTCGTCGTCCGGCTGCGAGATGTGCTTTGCGAAGGTCTGCCCGATCGCCGCGTCGAACTTGGCCTCGAACTCGGCAAACACCTCGTGGGTGCCGACCGGCGCGGGCAGGCGCAGGGTGCAGGTCAGGCTGTCGATCGTGCGCGTCGCGACGAGGTTCACCCCGGCCGGATCGCCATACATGACGTTCTTTTCCTGCTCCATCACAAGCGGCAGACCGGTTCCCGCCATGGCCGCCTTCACGGCGGCATATTCGGCGTCAAAGTCCAGCGTGTCGAAAATGCAGGCGCTGGCCATCATGTCGGCAAGCGCGGAGGTATCCACCCCGTCCTGCGCCGCGAGCGGGGCCGCGGCGCCGAGCATGACAAGGGCAAGGGCTGCAGATTTCAGCATGGTCAGCCCTTCACCGCCTTGACGATCTTCTCCGCCCCGTCCGACAGGTTGTCGGCGGCGATCACGTCGAGGCCCGAGTTGTTGATCAGCGCCTTGCCCTCTTCCACGTTGGTGCCCTCGAGGCGGACCACCAGCGGCACCTTCAGGCCGACTTCCTTCACCGCCGCGATCACGCCGTCGGCGATGATGTCGCAGCGCATGATGCCGCCGAAGATGTTGACGAGAATGCCTTTCACGTTCGGGTCGGAGGTGATGATCTTGAACGCTTCCGTCACCTTCTCCTTAGTGGCGCCGCCACCGACGTCGAGGAAGTTGGCGGGCTCCGCGCCGTAGAGCTTGATGATGTCCATCGTCGCCATGGCGAGGCCTGCGCCGTTCACCATGCAGCCGATCTCGCCATCCAGCGCGATGTAGTTGAGATCGTATTTCGACGCCTCAAGCTCCTTGGGGTCTTCCTCCGTGGTGTCGCGCAGCTCGGCGATGTCGGGGTGGCGATAGAGCGCGTTGCCATCGAAGCCGAACTTGGCGTCGAGCACCTTCAGATCGCCCGTGTCGGTCACGATCAGCGGGTTGATCTCGAGCATCTCCATGTCCTTGTCGGTGAAGAGCTTGTAGAGCGTGCCCATGAGACCCACGGCCTGCTTCACCTGCGCCCCTTCAAGCCCGAGGGCGAAGGCGATGCGGCGGCCGTGGAAGCCCTGGTAGCCCGTCGCCGGGTCGACCGAGAAGCTCAGGATCTTTTCCGGCGTCTTGGCGGCCACATCCTCGATGTCCATGCCGCCCTCGGTCGAGCAGACGAAGCTGATGCGGCTGGTCGCACGGTCGACCAGCAGGGCGAGGTAGAGCTCGCGCTCGATGCCGGAGCCGTCCTCGATATAAACCCGGTTGACCTGCTTGCCGGCCGGGCCGGTCTGGTGCGTCACCAGCGTGCGGCCCAGCATTTTCCTGGCCTCTTCCGCCGCCTCCTGCACCGATCTGGCCAGCCGCACGCCGCCCTTGTCCCCGGCCTCGGCCTCCTTGAAGTGGCCCTTGCCGCGGCCCCCGGCGTGAATCTGCGCCTTCACCACCCACAGCGGCCCGTCGAGCTCCCCCGCCTTGGTCTTGGCCTCGTCGGACTTGAGCACCACGCGGCCGTCGGAAACCGGCGCACCGTAGCTGCGAAGAAGCGCCTTTGCCTGGTATTCATGGATGTTCATGGGCCTCACCCGTCTGCTTGCGATTGCCGGGCACATGGCACAAAATGCCAGCGGGTGAAAGGATTTCCGGCCCGCGCCGGGGTTTCTGGCCGGATTTTGACCATTTGTGATCACGCGTTCGAAAATCGTGATCACAAATGCTGGTTGCGGCAGGCTGTCGCAGGCAGGCAGGCCCCGACTCGGCCCCCCGCGCGCGGGCGAACGGGGGCTGGTTTGCCAGCCCCCGCATCGCCGTCTAGACTTGCCCAAAGGGCAGGGAGAAGGTGACGTGAGCGAACCCACTTGGGGCATCGTGGCGACGGTTGACGAGCCGCCGCAGCTCGTCGCGGCCTTCGCGGCCCATCATCTCGCCCTCGGCGCGCGCGAGATCCACCTCTATCTCGACAGGCCCGACCCGCAGGCCCTTCGCCTTCTTGCCGGCCTGCCCGCCGTCCGGGTCACGGTCTGCGATGCCGCCTATTGGGCGGCAAGTTCCGCCGGCCGCCGGCCGCCGCTGCCGATGGGCCGGCAACGGCGCAATGCCAATGACGCCTATGCCCGCACGCAGGTCGACTGGCTGTTGCACTGCGATGCCGACGAGTTCCTGCGCGAGGCCGACACGATCCGGCAGCGCATGGCGACGGCGCGCCCGGAAACCGAGTTTCTTCAGCTCAAGATGCTCGAACGCGTCCGCCGGGCCGACCAGCCGCCGGCCGGCATCTTCGACGGGCTGTTCCGCCGTCCGGGCATGGGGTTCGAGCACTGGGGCGAGGATGTCTACGGCCGCTTCGCCCGGTTTCTGCAACACGGGCTCACCGGGCATTCGGTCGGCAAGGGCCTCGTGCGCACCGGGCGCGAAGATATCCGCATGGATGTCCATTTCCCGCACCGGCCCGGCGGCGGCGCGATTTCGGCCTCCGAGCCCGTCAACGACCAGATCCTGCATTTCGACGGCCTCACCCCGCTTCACCTCACGCTCAAGCTCGCCCGCCGGCTTGATTGGCCCGGCTTTCTCGACAAGGCCAAGCACCGGGGCCGCGGCGCGCAGATGCGCTTCACCAGCAACAAACGCGAGAATGCCGCGGCGATGGCGCGGATGGTGGCGGGCACGCAAACGCTGTCGCCCGGCCAGATCGCCCGGCTCGACGAGATCGGCGCGCTCGACCATACCCCGTTCGACCCGACCCCGGCGCTTTCTGCCGCAAACCTTGACCTCGATCTCAGCGTCGCCGCTTTCGATGCCAGCCTGCGTGATCGCGAGGCCGAGCTGATCGAGAAGGCCGGGCTCCTGACGTGAAAAGGCCGGGCACCCGGCCCGGCCTTCCCCGCGTTTCTGTCGTGTCGGCGGTCGCGGTCAGGCGAGCGACTCGTCGATGCCCTTGCAGGCTTCCACAAGGCCCTGCACCGCTTCGACCGACTTGTCGAACATGTCCTGCTCGTCCTTCTTGAGGTTGATGTCGACGATGCGCTCGATGCCGCCCGCGCCGATGATCGTCGGCACGCCAACATAGAGCCCGTCGAGGCCCAGCGCGCCATCAACCCATGCCGCGCACGGCAGCAGCCGCTTCTGGTCCTTGAGATAGGCTTCCGCCATCTCGATCGCGGAGGCGGCGGGGGCGTAGAAGGCGGAGCCGGTCTTGAGCAGGCCGACGATCTCGGCGCCGCCGTCGCGGGTGCGCTGCACGATCGCGTCGAGCTTTTCCTGCGTGGTCCAGCCCATCTCCACGAGGTCGGGCAGCGGGATGCCGGCCACCGTCGAGTAGCGGGTGAGCGGCACCATGGTGTCGCCGTGGCCGCCGAGCACGAAGGCAGTGACGTCGCGCATCGAGACGTCGAACTCGACCGACAGGAAGTGCCGGAACCGCGCCGCGTCAAGCACGCCGGCCATCCCGACAACCTTCTCGGCCGGCAGGCCGGAATATTGCTGCAAGGCCCAGACCATCGCGTCGAGCGGGTTGGTGATGCAGATCACGAAGGCATCGGGCGCGTGCGCCTTGATGCCTTCGCCGACCGATTTCATCACCTTGAGGTTGATACCCAGCAGATCATCGCGGCTCATGCCCGGCTTGCGCGGCACACCGGCGGTGACGATGCACACGTCGGCGCCGGCGATGTCGGCATAATCCGTGGTGCCCTTGAGCGCGGCGTCAAAGCCCTCGACGGGGCCCGATTCCGCGATGTCGAGTGCCTTGCCTTGCGGGGTGCCCTCGGCAATGTCGAAGAGCACCACATCGCCAAGTTCCTTGATCGCCGCGAGATGGGCGAGCGTGCCGCCGATCTGTCCGGCGCCGATAAGCGCGATCTTGGGTCGAGCCATGAAAACTGTCTCCGGGTCTGGTTTGTTTCGCCCGCGTGGGTAAACCTGTCGCACCCGTTACGCAAGCCCGCTGCGGCGCGGCATG
>JANTFS010000124.1 GCA_024763335.1 Paracoccaceae bacterium
GCGGTCGCGCCGGTATCGACGTCCGACGACGTCAGCGTACCGGTGGCGGTGGGCGTTCCGGCGACAGGCGTGCCATCGTCGAGATTGCCGGCCTCGGTGACAGAACCCAAAGCGTCAGACGCCGACGAAGTGATCACCGGCGCGTCATTGCTGCCGGTCACGGTGATTGTTACCGTCGCCTGATCGGTATCGCCATCGGCGTCGGTGACCTCGTAGACAAACGTTACATCACGGCTGGTGCCTTGCGCGAGATCCTCGAAATCACCCGCCGGATCAAAGCTGTAGCTGCCATCGGGATTGCCTGGCGAGCCCGCGTTGAACACCAGAGACCCCTCGGAAGGGCCGGAAACCAGCGTTAGCGAATAGGCCAAATCAGGCACATCATCGTTGCCCAGAACCGAGCCGAACGCCGTTGACGTATTGTCCTCGTTCAGCGTCGCCACGTCATTGACCGCCGTCACCGCCTCGTCAGCAGGGTTCAATTCAACCCCGTCCACCAACACCCGGAGGTTCTCGAACTCGCGCACCGTCAGGTCGAACGCGGTGAACTGGAACTCGGCGCCGTCGGCCTCGCCGGTGCCCGGATCAGTGTGATCGGAAAGGAATTGCAGATAGGCGGCGATATCGGCCTGCACAGCCGGTTGGAACCACTCGGCGGTCGTCATATTCAGCGTCAGCGTGTCGATGCCGTCGCCGCCCGCGTAACGGTCGGTGGCGCCGGCATTCTCGGTTACGTCGTGGTTGACCTCGTCGTTGCCGCCACCGGCAAAAATGAAATCATTGCCCGCACCGCCGTCCAGATAGTCGTTGAAACCGTCACCGCCCGAACCCGACCCGTGCCCCGAACCTGATCCGGACCCGGCGCCGTTGTTCCACAGTGACAGCGCATCGCCGCTGCCCGAACCGCCTTCGTCACCGAACAGCACATCGTCACCGCCGCCGCCCAGAACCGTATCCTCGCCCTGACCGCCGACTATCCAGTCGTTACCGGCACCACCGTCGAGATAATCGTTGAAGCTGACTAACGCACCCGAACCGGACCCGCCGCCCGAACCACTGCCGTCACCGTAAATGGTATCGTTGCCGTCATTGCCGAAAATCGTGTCGCTGCCCGCGCCGCCTTTGAGCTCATCATCGCCGTCGCCGCCGCTCAGCAGGTCGTCGCCCTTTCCGCCGTCGAGCTTGTCGTCGCCGTCGCCACCGTCCAGCGTGTCATCGCCGTCACCGCCCTTGAGCTTGTCGTCGCCATCGCCGCCCAGCAGCAGATCGTCGCCCTTGCCGCCGTCGAGCTTGTCGTCGCCGTCGCCGCCATCCAGCGTATCGTTGCCGTCGCCGCCCTTCAGGTTGTCCTTACCATCGAAACCAAAAAGAAAATCGTCGCCATCCTTACCGTCGATCTTGTCGTTGCCGGCAGTGCCGTTCAGCGTGTCGGAATGCTTGGTGCCTTTAATCTTGGACATGTTTCCCCCCCCCAAAGTGATTGCGTCGGTCGATGACCGGATGACTTTGATGTGTCGCGGGCGATCAAATTCCGCTAAACGACCAGACAATGGCCGCGGCACATGCTTCCACTAAGATGATTTCGGGAAATCCGCGCATCCCCCAAAATGGGGATACAATCTTCATTGTTTTTGTTACGCTTCGAACAAATATTTCCCAGGTTGTGTTGTTTTCGCCGCGGATTTTCGACAACAGAAGGTAATTCCTTTGAAATCTACATTTGCGAATATTCGTTCCCTTTGTGAAAATTTCTTGCCAGCGGGGTCGCCATGCACGCTGACATACGAAACGCGATCACGCGCCTGCCCGAGTTCTACGACAGCGCGCTGAAATCCGAGAACCTGCCGGCCGCGCTCGATATTCTGGCCGAACTGACCGGGGCGCGGGGCGTTTTGCTCTATGCCCACGATCGGGGGATCGTCGAGTATAGCGAAAATCTGACCAATTCGATCTACGCGGGGAAACAGCATCTGATCGAGGATCACATGCGGCGGTTCGCCCGCTACGAATTGCAGGCGATGATTCGCATCGCACAGGGCCCACCGAACAAAGTGCAAATCGACGAAGAGGTATATCTGCAACCGATTGAGGTCCTGGAAAGTCGTGGGGACTTTGTGAACACACTTGAAACGATGGATGTCTTTCGGCGCATGGCCGTGCGCTTCGATACCGGAACCCACCTGCACAGCGGCGTGATCCTGCAATATCCGTCGCATCTGCGCGAGGTGCCGCAGCCAAACATCGACATGATCGAGTTCATCGCACCGCACCTTTCCAAGGCGATCGAGATCAACCGCTTCTACAGCCCGCTGCGCGCCCGCTACAACGCCGTGCTGACGGTGCTCGACCGGATGTCGGTGGGCATCTGCGTGACCACCCCAACCGCAACAGTGACAATCGCCAATGCCACCGCGCAGGCGACCCTCGACGAGGGCCGCCACCTTCGGCGGGACGGGCACCATCGGCTGATCTGTGCCGCCGAACAGGTAACCGATGCGTTGCGCGATGCGATCGCTCGGGTTTCGGGCACCGCCAATGGCGAAGATGTAGCAACCGGATTTGAACTGCCGCTGCACCGGCCCGGCGAGGATGCCGGCGACCTGCTGCTGGTGGTCGCGCCCCTGCGGGACGCCAATGCTGAACTGGAGCGGGGGTATGTCGGCGCGTTGGTGATGATCGTCGATCCCGCCTCCAGCTACCGAATGAATCTCGGCCCCTTCGCCGCGCTGAACGGTTTGACCGAAGCCGAGGCAGAAATTGCCGATTTGCTGGTCATCGGATGCGGCATCGAGGAGATCGCCGAGCGACGCAATGTGGTGCCGGAAACCATCCGCAGTCAGGTCAAGTCGATCTATGCCAAGACCGGCGTACGCAATCGCCCCGCCTTCATGTGGAAGGCCGTGCAATACGCCCCGCCTGTTCTCTGACCTCGCGCTTACCCGGCGCCTGCGGCCGCCGGCACGCGGCGCAACATTGGCGCAAGCGGCTCCAGGCCGGGAACGGTCTCGGCCCAACGCGCCGCGCGCTCAGCAACACACCGGACATGCGCCGGAGTGACCCCGACCCGGTCGTGGCGCAGGCAGGCGGCATGGTCCCACCACGGCCCGTCGCCCTTGCGCTGAAGGATCAACAGCAAGCGCATCGCCGAATGCGCCACCGCCATGGCCGTGAACTGGGTCTGCAGATCCGCCGGGTTGGCATCATGCCTGTCGGCCAGACGGCCGAGCGCGATTTTGAACGCTTCGGGGGCATCCGGAGCCCACTCGTCGGCAAAAAGCCAAACCAGATCGTCGACCGGGCGCCGACTCCCGGCATGTTCCCAATCTATCCAGCAAACCGACCCATCCGGTCTCAGGATCGCGTTTCCGGGGCGCGCGTCCCATTTGACGAAACGCCTTGGCGCGTCTTCGGCCATGCCGAGCCAATTCCCGAAATCATGCGGCGGCACGTCCAGATCCATCGCTTGTCCGAGCTTGGTTGGTGCCAACGCCAGATCCCGGTCCCAGCCGGACCGCACGCCTATCGCAGGAGCCAGAAAGCTCAGACCGGCCGCATCCGCGGCAACCTGGGCTTCGATCAATGTATCGGTCGCCCGCCGCATCAGCCCCGGTTTCCGGTCGTCTGACAGTCTGGCAAGAGCCACGGGCAGCCGGCTGCCTACTATGAACTCCTGAACGATTACATTGCCCTTTCGTGACACCAGATTGGGTGCCAGCCCGAGCGGTCCGAGATGTTGCAGAACCGTGGCTTCAAGTTGCGCGCGCGAGGCCGACTTTCTTTGCGACACGGCGAACTGGCGCGTCCCGGCCTTGCAGATCAGCGTTTTCCTGTCCCGCCCACCGGGCGCGTCGTGCAGGGTGACCGGCACGGACAAGAGATTCGACAGCAGATCCAGCAGTTCCTGGGTGTGTAAAGCCATGGTATCAGGAAATACGATACCCCCTCCCGAAGCAAGCAATCGGCGATGCGCCGGAAAGACGGTAAACCCTCAATCGCCCGGCCTCGAACCCGACGCCGAGCACACGTACGCGACCATGATCTGACAAAGGCGGTGCCATCTGGCAATCCGCCCGCTCATCACCCCACCTTCGCCCCCCAGAACGACGTGTGATCCGCCGCGAAATACCCGTCTGCTGCGCGGAAATTCCCCTGCAGCTCGACGGTATCGCCCGCAGCCAGCGGCACCATGGTCTGCAGCCAGAGCGCGGTGGCGAGCGACCTGTGGGCGCTGGAGACCTCGCCGAAGGAGCCCCGGATTTCGGTGGTGCCGTTCAGGACCAGGCGCCCGCGCATCCGGGCCGAGGTGCTGGCATTAATCCTGTAGAGCAGGCTCGCGCTTGAACGGTATGTGCCGGCAGCGGGCGCGGTGAAGAGATTGGTTGCCGGGTCGGAGGCGCCCTGATCGTAGGCCTCGACGGCATCGATGCCGATCTTCGTCCGTTTCATTAGGCTTGGAGTAGCCCCCTGAAAGTGGTCCACCACCTGAAATAGAATTGGCCCGCCTTTGGAGGATCAGCGATGGCTGAAAAACGACAGAAGCCCGAAGAGATCGAATCGCAGCCTCGGCACGTAGAAGTTCATCATGGGCAACGCGCGACGGTTGTCGAGGCTGTGCGTCAGGTTGGGGTGACGCAGCAGACCCATTGTATATGGCCCAAGCTGTATGGCGGGATGGGTATCGCATGGTGTCGGGTTTGCCGAATAGCTCTGGCTGGCATGTAAACCACAATCGACTTGAGCGTATCTGGCAGCGCGCGCGGCCATAAACTCAGAACAGCGCTTCTTCCCGAGGTGTTACGGCACCAAGCTCATTGCCGAGAAGGTGCGAGACTGAATCGCGTCGGTCGGTGCCAAAACGGCCTACATCGAGCCGGGACCACCTTGGGAGAACCGAAATTGCGATAGATTCAACACCGGGTCTCGGGATCAGGTGTTGAACCACGAAATCTTCTACACCTTGCGGGAGGCGCAAATTCTGTTCGGGCAATGGCGCATCCAATACAACACAGTCTGGCCGCAAAACGCATCGGGCTACCACCCACCTGACAATCTTCACCACCTTCACGAGCGTAACCCTACCTTTGTTTGCGCCCAAGAGGTCTCCATACGACATTCAAGGCTGGCCCGATCGAAAGGCGGGGGAACCTCTGGGGGAATGCAAAAAGGGTAAGTCAGGATTACCCTTTAACATCAAAAGATTATAAGAACGATTTGGCGCACCCGAGAGGATTCGAACCTCTGGCCTCTGCCTTCGGAGGGCAGCGCTCTATCCAGCTGAGCTACGGGTGCGTTGCCGGGGTCATATAGGCCAAGGCAATGGCCGCCGCAATGGAAAAACCGGCCGGCCTCGCGGGTATCGTCGAGCGCCCGGAATGAAAAGGGCCGCCCGCAGGCAGCCCTCTCGCAAATTCGCAAATGTCGCAGGCGTCAGCGCTTCGAGAACTGGAAGCTCCGGCGCGCCTTGCGCTTGCCGTATTTCTTCCGCTCGACCACCCGGCTGTCGCGGGTGAGGAAGCCCGCCGCCTTGAGCGGGGCGCGCAGGGAGGGCTCATAGAGCTGAAGCGCCTTCGAGATGCCGTGCTTGACCGCACCGGCCTGCCCCGAAAGACCGCCGCCCTTGACCGTCGCCTGCACGTCGAACTCGCCCTCGACACCGGCCACCTGGAACGGCTGGCGCAGGATCATCTGCAACACCGGACGGGCGAAATACTTGTCCATCTCGCGGCCGTTCACGGTGACCTTGCCGGAGCCCGGCTTGATCCAGACCCGGGCGACCGCGTCTTTCCGCTTGCCGGTGGCATAGGAACGGCCCAGCTCGTCGCGGACCGGCTCGCGCGGCGCGGGGGCGGGTGCGGTGACTTCCACCTCGGCGGTCACCAGTTCGCCGTCGGCGACGACATCGAGCTCGGCGAGCGATTTGATCTCTTCAGCCATGGTCAGCCCTCACGCGTGTTTTTCTTGTTCATCGACCGAACGTCCAGCACTTCGGGCTTCTGCGCCTCGTGGCCGTGCTCGGCGCCTGCGTAGACTCGCAGGTTCGACATCTGCTTGCGGCTCAGACGGTTGCCCGGCAGCATGCGCTTGACCGCCTTCTCGACCAGCCGCTCGGGGTGTTCGCCCTCGAGGATCTGGCCGGCGGTGCGCGACTTGATGCCGCCCGGGTAGCCGGTGTGCCAGTAATGCACCTTGTCGGTGCGCTTCTTGCCGGTGAGCTGCACCTTGTCGGCGTTGATCACGATGACATTGTCACCGCAATCCATGTGCGGGGTGTAGCTGGCTTTGTGTTTGCCCCGCAGGCGCATGGCGACGATCGAGGCAAGACGACCGAGAACCACGCCCTCGGCGTCGATCACGATCCACTTCTTCTCGATGTCTGCGGGAGTCGCAGAAAAGGTTTTCATCTCTTTCGGCCCCTGATGGGTTTCGGATAGCGCGGTTCTAAGCATTTGCGGCCTGCCGTCAAGTGCAAGAAGCGCCACAAAACCGTTGCAATACAATGACTTGTAAATATGGTATTATTTTACCCCACTCCCAGAGCAAAAAACCCGGGCCAAATCGGCCCGGGCCTTGTCTTACTCCGGAACGCAGACCCCGTGCTTGGCGATCGCCTTGCCGGTGCGCCAGAACAGCCCCAGCACCACGACGATGAGCACAATCAGCACGATCAGCCCGACGATCTGGTGAAAGGCCGTGTGCTCGATCCGCGCGAACATGAAGCTTGCCACCGACAGCGCCGCGAGCGGGAACGACAGCGCCCACCAGCTCAGCGCAAACGGCAGTTTGGCCAGCTTCGGCAATTCCGCCAACACCAGCGCCCCGAAGAAATAGGCGGCATAGATCAGCGTGCGGGCAAAGCCATCGACCACCCCGCCATTCATCTTGAGGTAAGCCACGAAGGCCACCGAGGGCGGCGCGATCAGGATGACCATGGTCGGAAACAGCCGGCCCGGGATCGGATCGTGGAAGATCAGCCGGTTCATCACCAGCGTCAGCAGCACGCCCCAGAACATCATGCCCACCGCGAAGAAGGCCCACGAGGTTTCGATATAGCCAAAGCCCGCGCCCGCCACCGGCACGATGACGTTGCCAACGGCGGGGATGAACCACGCCGGGGTCAGATGGCCCACTTCGAAGCTGCGGTGGCTGATCCAGCCGTTGATCACCGCCACGGTGAGGATGCCCTGCCCCACGGTGCCGACCATCCAGACCACCCGCGCCGCGGTATCGAATTGCGGCGCCAGTGCCGTGGCCATCAGCAGGAGCGAAATGGTGATGGTGGGGAAGAAGGCCACCCGCACCGGATGGTGCCATTCCCATACGACCATCGACGGGTAGCGCAGGAGCTTGGCAAGATAGCCCGCCGCGATCAGCGCGGCGATGCCGATGCCGATCCACAGCACGGTATGCGCCGCCGGTTCGGCGACATCGTAGAAATGCGAGGCCGCGTGCAGCGCGAGCACAAGGCCCATGAAGCCCATGACAATGGCGAAAAAGGTAATCGGATAATGTTTGAGCCGCGGCTCGGGCGCGTCGGTCATAGCGGTTTCTCCGGTAATCCTGATTTGTTCGCTCAGGTATCGCATAGCCCCCGCATCGGTCAAGGCGGCGAAATCGCCGCAGCTCAGGAGGCGGCGCGGCCGGGCGGGATCGAATAGGTCAGGCTGGCGCGCGCGACGGGTGCCTCCTCACCCTCGGAGAAGATCAGCACATCGCCCACCGCCAGCACCCGGCCGAGCTTGAGAAGCCGCACTTCGGCGCGCAGATTGGCATGGGCCACCGGCTTGCGCATGAAGTCGATCGAACAATTCGTCGTCACCGCCAGCGCCTTTGGCCCGATCATCGCGAGGATGGCGAGATAGACCCCCACATCCGCCAGCGCAAACATCGTGGGCCCCGAGACCGTGCCACCGGGGCGCAGGTGCTTGTCCTGCACATGGGTGCGCAGCACCAGGCGCATCGGCGCCGCATCGAGAATCTCGAAATCTTCCGCCACCTGCCCGAACGCCCGGTGCAGGAAATCGCGCAATTCATCGAGCCCCATCTTCAGCATCTTCGCTTCCCCCCTCCCGTCGGCACCTGTATCCTGCCCCCGGATCCAAGGGGAGGACAAGATGGAAGAGCCCATCCTGCTGCGCGAAGACCACGGCGCCATCGCCCGTCTCACGCTCAACAACCCGCGCGCGCTCAATGCGCTGTCGGAAGAGATGCTCGCCGCGCTCCGGGGCGAATTCGAACGCCTCGCCAAGGATGACACGATCCGCGTCATCGTACTCGCCGCCAATGGCAAGGCCTTCTCCGCCGGCCACGATCTGAAGGAAATGCAGGCCCACCGCGGCGCCAATGACGGCGGACAGGCCTATTTTGAAGCGCTCTTCGGCCGCTGCGGCGCGGTGATGCAGATGATCCCCGCCCTGCCCCAGCCGGTCATCGCCGAGGTCCACGCCATCGCCACCGCCGCGGGCTGCCAACTCGTCGCCAGCTGCGACATGGCCGTCGCCGCCGATTGCGCAATCTTCGGGGTCAATGGCGTCAACCTCGGGCTGTTCTGCTCGACGCCCGCCGTGGCGCTGGCACGCAACGTGCCGCGCAAGATCGCCTTCGAGATGGCCGCCACCGGCGAATTCATCTCCGCCGACCGCGCCCGCGAGATCGGTCTCGTCAACCGGGCCGTCCCGGCCGAGGAACTCACCGCCGCGACGATGGCGCTGGCCGAGGTGGTCGCCGGCAAGCTCCCGGCTGCCATCCGCATCGGCAAGCAGGGCTTCTACGACCAGATCGACAAACCCCTCGCCGCCGCCTACGACACCGCCGGCACGGTCATGGCCTGCAACATGATGGACCCCG
>JANTFS010000125.1 GCA_024763335.1 Paracoccaceae bacterium
CAAGATCTGGCTGAACGTGAGCCGCGCCGAGCAGTTGCGCCGGTTTCTGGCCCGCGAGGCCGATCCGCTGAAACAATGGAAACTGTCACGGATCGACGTCGAGGGGCTGAACCGCTGGGATGCCTATTCGCAGGCGATTCGCGAAACTTTCGACAAGAGCCACCGCCCGCACACGCCATGGACGGTGATCCGCTCCGACGACAAGTTCCGCGCCCGCATCGCCGCGCTGGAAACCGTGCTCACGGCGATCGACTATGCCGGCAAGCGCGCCGACGTCACCACGCCGGCGGACCCGAAGATCGCCGGCGGGCCGGACATCTGGAATGACTAAGAAGCGCGGCTACCACCACGGCAACCTGCGCCAGGCCCTTGTCGAAGCCGCGCTCAAGCTGATCGAGGAAAAGGGGCCGACGGGCTTCACCCTGTCGGAAGCGGCAAAGGCCGCCGGGGTCACCCCCGCGGCGGTCTACCGCCACTTCGCCGGCCGCGAAGACCTGATCGCCGAGGCCGCGCGGCAGGGGTTCGTGATTTTCGCCGACCTGCTGGAACATGCCTATGAGACGGGCCGGCCCTCGCCGCTGGCCTCGCTCGAAGCCACCGGCCGGGCCTATCTCGCCTTTGCCCGCCGCTTTCCGGGGCATTACGTGGCGATGTTCGAAAGCGGCATCTCGATGAACCGCGACCCCGATCTCGCCCGGGTCGCGAACCGCGCGCTCGGGGTGCTCGAAAAGGCGGCGGGCGAACTGATGGCCGAACTGCCGCCCGACAAGCGCCCGCCTGCCAGCATGGTCTCGGCCCATATCTGGGCGCTGGCGCATGGGGTTGTCGAACTTTTCGGCCGCGGCGCGCCCGGCACCAAATCGCCGTTCCCGCCCGAAGACCTGCTCGAAAGCGGTATCGGCATCTACCTCAGGGGGCTCGGGCTGATCCGGCCCGACGGCTGAACGATGGACCCGCGCGCGCGCACCTGGACCGCGGCAAACCTGCTGTCATTCTACCGGCTGCTGGCCGCGCCGGCGGTGACCTGGGCCGCGTTGAGCCAACAGCGCGGGCTGTTCATCGGGCTGATCCTGATCAGCCTTGCCACCGATGCACTGGACGGGATGCTCGCCCGGCGCTGGAAGGAAGAAACCCGGCTCGGGGCCCGGCTCGATGCGCTGGCCGACAGCCTGACCCTCGGGGCCGGGCTGGTCGGCGTCTGGGTATTCGAACGCGCGCCCTTCCTCGCGGCCCCGGGATGGCTCCTGACATTTCTCGCCACGCTGGCGATTGCCACGGTGGTGACGCTGGTCAAGTTTCGCCGCCTGCCGGCCTTCCACCTTTGTTCCTTCAAGTTTGCCGACGTGGTGCTCACCGGCTTCTTCCTCGCCGTCTTCCTCTACGACTTCCTGCCCTGGGCCTATGCCCTGGCGATGAGCGCGGCCACACTCGCGGCAATGGAGATCATCGTGGTGGCGCTGCTGATCGACCGTTTCCGCACCGATCTCAAGGGCTTGTGGTGGGTTCTCAAGGCGCGGCGCCGGCCCTGAGGCGCCACGCGATCGCGCGATCGCGAGGCGCGCCGCCGCGCGGCGGCGCGCGCCTAGCCCAGAAGCCGGTGCGCCAGTTCCAGCGCTTCGACGAGCTTGTCGACCTCTTCGGTGGTGTTGTAGAGCCCGAAGCTCGCCCGCGCGGTGGCGGTCACGCCGAGATGGGTCATCAGCGGATGCGCGCAATGGTGGCCCGCCCGCACCGCGATGCCCTTCTGATCGAGGATCGTCGAGATGTCATGGGCATGCCCGCCGCCCTCGATCGTCATCGAGAAGATCGCCGCCTTGCCCGGCGCATCGCCCTGAATGTTGAGCCAGTTCAGCTCCTTGAACCGCTCGCGCGCGTAGGACACGAGCCGCGCCTCGTGCGCGGCGACATTGTCCATCCCCAGCGCCATCAGGTAGTCGAGCGCCACGCCAAAGCCGATGGTCTGCACGATCCCGGGCGTGCCCGCCTCGAATTTCATCGGCGGGTCGGAATAGAGCACCGTGTCTTTGCTGACTTCCCGGATCATGTCGCCGCCGCCCTTGAAGGGGCGCATTTCCGCCATCCGCTCGGCCCGAATGTAGATCGCACCGGAGCCGGAGGGGCCATAGAGCTTGTGGCCCGTGACCGGGTAGAAGTCGCAGCCGATGTCCTGCACGTCGACCGGCATGTGCACCGCGCCCTGGCTGCCGTCCACCAGCACCGGCACGCCCTTCTCGTGCGCGCCCTCGGTAATCCGCTTCACGTCGACCACCGTGCCGAGCACGTTGGAGCAATGGGTCACCGCCACCAGCTTCGTGCGCTCGGTGATCGCCCCGATCACCTTCTCCGGGTCGAGCGTCCCGTCGGGCTCGGTATCGACCCAGACGAGCCTCACCCCCTGACGTTCGCGCAGGAAATGCCACGGCACGATATTGGCGTGGTGCTCGGCCACGCTGAGCACGATCTCGTCGCCCGCCCCCATACGCGGCATCGCCCAGGCATAGGCCACGAGGTTGATCCCCTCGGTGGCACCGGAGGTAAAAACGATCTCGTTCTCATTGCCGGCATTCAGGAACCGCGCCACCTTGCCCCGCACCGCCTCGTATTTGTCGGTCGCGAGGTTGGAGAGGTAGTGCAGCCCCCGATGCACGTTGGAATATTCCTGCGCATAGGCCGTGGTCACCGCGTCGATCACCGCCTGCGGCTTCTGCGCCGAGGCGCCGTTGTCGAGGTAGACGAGCGGCTTGCCATGCACCTCGCGGGACAGAATCGGGAAATCGGCCCGCACCTGCGCGACGTCATACATCAGAAAGCTCCTGTTTCGACCGGCACCCCGATCCCGATGATGGCCAGGAAGATCGAGAAAACCACGACGACGGCCAACAGCGTCAGCACGATGCCGACAAAGACCATGCCGGCATTGTTGAAGCCGTGCATCTCGGCGATGAAATGGCTGAGGATCCAGAAGGTCATCACCATCCCCATGATCCACAGCAGCAGCGCCATGCCCGGCGCAAACACGCCCAGGAAGACGACCCCGAGCTCGATGATCCAGAGCACGAAATGCAGCCAGATCACGGTCAGCAGCGCCTGATCGAAGGTGCCGGTGCCGCCGACCATCCGGCCCACCCAGTAGATCCCGAACACCATCAACACCGCAACGGAGGCCTGGGCAATGCCCATCAGGATCGGGTCGGAAAACAACGGCCCCATCGTCTCGGGATCGACCGGAAACAGGATCGAGGCAATGACGCCGAGAAACGTGGTGGCGACGAGCAGCAGCGCCAGCGCCAGCCACAGATCGACGCGCCGGAACTGCAGCGCCTGAATTTCGCGCGCCACCTTTCGCGGCTCGGGCACGGTCTGCAACACCATGCCAAACAGATAGCCCCACTCGAATCTCATGTCCGCTCCGCAACCCACAGGTTGAGCGACCAGTGCACCACGAAGGCGGCGAGTGCAACTGCCCCGGTGAGCGTGAGCTGAAGCCCCGGGCCGATGAACCCGGCGACAAGCCCCCACAAGAGCCACAGCGGGCTGGCCACGAGCAAGGCCCAGAACAGCGCAAAACGCGCGCCATAGGGGCTGCCGCCGCCGCCGAGGGCACGGGCGAGAAGATGGCTGATGGTGCCGATCGCATAGGCCAGAAGCGGCACCATGAAGAGCCAGGCAAAGAGCGAACCGCCCACCAGCATCTGGAAGTCCTGTCCGCTCTCGAGGGCGGCGCGCTGCAGCCGCGGCCATTGGGCCACGAAGATGAGCAGGCAGGCCGCCATCAGCACGACGAGGGCGCGGTCCTCGCGCGGCCCTGCCCCGAGACGTGCCCGGAACACCGCCCGCGGGGCGACATAGGCGCGCAGCATGTCGGCGGCGACACCCATCCTCAGCCGCGCCGGCGCTGCAACCAGCCGTCGAGCCGGCCGGTGATGTCGGCGGCGATGGCCTCATCCTCGATCTCGGCAATCGCGTCGGCGAGGAAGGCGAGCACCAGAAGATCGGTGGCAATGGCTTCCGGCACCCCCCGCGAGCGCAGGTAGAACAGCGCTTCCTCGTCGATCGCCCCCGACGTCGAGCCGTGCGAACAGGCAACGTCATCGGCATAGATCTCGAGCTCGGGCTTGACGAGGAAGGTCGAATCCTCGTCAAGCAGCAGCGATTGCGATTTCTGGTAGCCGTCGGTCTTCTGCGCCCCCGGCTTGACCAGGATCTTGCCCTGGAAGGCGCCCACCGCGCCGTTGCGCAGCACCTTCTTGAACACCTGCCGGCTTTCGCAATTCACCGCGTCATGGGTGACGAAGACGGTATCGTCATGGTGGAACGGATCCTGCGCCCCGTCGCCCATCGCCGCACCGGCGACATGGGCCACCGCATCGTCGCCCAGCATCTCCACGACGGTCTCGTTGCGGGTGAGCCGCCCGTTGACCGTCAGGGTGAAGCTCTTGAACGTGCTTTTCGTGCCGAGCCGGGCGAAGATATGGGTCGCGGCCTGGCGTTCATGGTCGCGCCCCTGGGTGCGGACATGGTGGAACGCCGCGCCATCGGCAACGTCGACCTCCAGCACCTTGTTGAACCGCGCCGCGGCGGGGCCGTTTTCCAAGAGCGTCAGATCGGCCCCCTCTTCCAGCTTCACCACGTGATGCAGGATCGCGTCGGAGGTTTCGCTGCCGTGGCGGTAGATCAGGTTGACCGGGCGCGCCGCCGTGCCGGTCACGCGGATGACCACGCCATCCGCGGCAAAGGCGGTGTTGAGCGCCGCGAAGGGCCTCTCGACCGGGTCCTGGCCGCGGGCTTCGAGCACGCCAAAGAGATCCCGTGCCCAGTGAATGTCGGTCGCCGCCGCCTCGGCCAGACGCTCGATCTCGATCCCGGCCATCTCGAGCGGGTCGGAGGCCGCGGCATCGAACACGCCATCGACGAAGACAATCTTCAGCCGGTCGACCTCGCCGAACACCGGCGCCTCGCCGCCGTCATCGAACACCGCCGCCGGTTGCGGCGCCGGCGCATTCAGGCTCGCCGGCCGGGTGAACCGCCAGTATTCATCGCGCGGGCCCGGCAGGCCCATCGCTTCGAGCCGTGCGCGCGCGGCGTGCCGCGCCGCGCTGGCCCATGTGCCGCCCTCGGGCGTCGCGAGCGCCGAAAGCCGCGCCGACAGCGCGTCGATCTTGGGTTTTGCCACCGCTGCCATCACGCGAACTCCGCCAGAATGTCGGCATAGCCGTTGTGCTCGACCTCAAGCGCGAGGTCGGGCCCGCCGGTCTTGATGATCCGTCCATTGGCCATGATGTGCACCACGTCGGGCACGATGTGGTCAAGCAACCGCTGGTAGTGGGTGATCACGAGAAAGCTGCGGCCCTCGCTGCGCAGGGCGTTCACCCCCTCGGAGACGAGTTTCATCGCGTCCACGTCAAGCCCCGAGTCGGTCTCGTCGAGGATGCACATCTTCGGCTCCAGAAGCGCCATCTGGAGGATCTCGTTGCGCTTTTTCTCGCCGCCCGAGAAGCCGACGTTGACCGGCCGCTTCAGCATGTCGGCGTCGATCTTCAGCGCCTTGGCCTTTTCGCGCACCAGCTTGAGAAAATCGGCCGCGCTGATCTCCTCCTCGCCGCGCGCCTTGCGCTGGGCGTTGAGCGCGGTGCGCAGGAAGGTCATGTTGCCGACGCCGGGAATCTCCACCGGGTATTGCAACGCCAGAAACAGCCCCGCCGCAGCGCGTTCTTCGGTTTCCATGGCGAGCAGGTCCTGGCCGTCGAGCGTGGCGGTGCCTTGCGTCACCTCGTAGCCGTCCCGGCCCGAGAGCACGTAGGACAGCGTCGACTTGCCCGAGCCGTTCGGACCCATGATCGCATGCACCTTGCCGGCGGGCACCTCGAGATCGACGCCCTTGAGGATCTCCTTGTCCTCTTCTTCAAGTTTGACGTGCAAGTTATTGATTTTCAGCATTGCCTTACTCCTGCGCAATCGTGACGGCCGTGCCGGAGGCCGACACCATCAGCATGTTGTTGATGACCTTGTCATCGAGATCGGCCCCGACCACGGCATTGCCGCCGCGTGCCCGGGCGTGGTCTTCCATTTCCCTCAGCGCGGTGGTGCGCGCCTTGCCAAGCTCTTCCGTGCGGGTGTCCGACCGGCCGCCGAAAAGATCGCGCACGACATCGGCCCCGGGGTTCGCCTCGCCCACCACGACGCCGTGGTAGTCGATGGCCCGGCGCCCCTCCAGAAAAGGCGTCGTCGAGACGGTCATCGCCGTGTCCTCACCGCTTCACGCGCGGGTAGCACGTGGGCCCCTCGATCTCGGCCTTCACCGGCACCGGCCGCGCCGCATAGCGCCGCCAGCTCAGCGTCATCGCCGTGGCGAGGGCCGAAACCAGCACAACGATGGTGCTCCAGATCGCGATCATCAGCCCACACTCCCCTCAAGCGAGATGGCCACAAGCTGCTGGGCTTCCATGGCAAATTCCATCGGCAGCGCCTGCAACACCTCGCGGGCGAAGCCGTTGACGATCAGCGCCACGGCTTCTTCCTCGTCCATGCCGCGGCTTCGGCAATAGAACATCTGCTCCTCGTCCACCTTGGACGTCGTCGCCTCGTGCTCGACGCGGCTCGAATTGTTCTTCACCTCGATGTAGGGCACGGTGTGGGCGCCGCATTGATCGCCGATGAGCAGGCTGTCGCACTGGGTGTAGTTGCGGCTGTCCTTGGCCTTGGGGTGCATCGAGACGAGGCCGCGGTAGGTGTTCTGCGCCTTGCCCGCCGAGATACCCTTCGACACGATCCGGCTCTTCGTGTTCTTGCCGAGGTGCACCATCTTGGTGCCGGTGTCGGCCTGCTGGTAGTTGTTGGTGATCGCGATCGAGTAGAACTCGCCCTGGCTGTCGTCGCCGCGCAGGATGCAGGAGGGGTATTTCCACGTCACCGCCGAGCCGGTCTCGACTTGTGTCCACATCACCTTGGCGCGGTCGCCGCGGCAATCGGCGCGCTTGGTGACGAAGTTGTAGATCCCGCCCTTGCCGTCTTCGTCGCCGGGGAACCAGTTCTGCACGGTGGAATATTTCACCTCGGCATCCTCGAGGATGACGATCTCGACCACGGCGGCGTGCAGCTGCGACTTGTCGCGCTGCGGCGCGGTGCAGCCTTCGAGGTAGGACACATACGCGCCCTTGTCGGCGATGATCAGCGTGCGCTCGAACTGGCCGGTGTTCTCGGCGTTGATCCGGAAGTAGGTGCTGAGCTCCATCGGGCAGCGCACGCCTTCGGGGATGTAGACGAAGGAGCCGTCGGAGAAGACCGCCGAGTTCAGCGTGGCGTAGAAGTTGTCCGACTGCGGCACGACCGAGCCGAGGTATTTCTTCACCAGCTCCGGGTGGTCCTTGATCGCCTCGGAGATCGAGCAGAAGATCACGCCGGCCTGTTCCAGCTCCTTCTTGAAGGTGGTGCCGACGGAGACCGAATCGAACACCGCGTCGACCGCCACCTTGCGCTCGCCATCACGGCCGTCGAACGGGTTGGCATTGTCCTCGGCGCCCTCGACGCCCGCGAGAATCATCTGTTCTTTCAGTGGGATACCGAGCTTTTCGTAAGTCGCCAGCAGCTTCGGATCGACCTCGTCGAGCGACTTGGGCTTCTCCTCCATGCTCTTCGGGCGGGCGTAGTAATACTGGTCCTGAAAGTCGATCTCCGGATAGTCGATCAGCGCCCAGTCGGGCTCTTCCATCTTGAGCCAGCGCCGGTAGGCCTCGAGCCGCCACTCCGTCATCCACTCCGGCTCGTCATTCTTCTGGCTGATCAGGCGGACGATATCTTCGGTCAGCCCCTTCGGGGCATAGTCCATCTCGATGTCGGTTTCCCAGCCATACTTGTATTTCTCGCCCAGCGAGCGGACGGCCTCGACGGTTTCTTCCTCGACGCCTTCCTTGATGACAACATCGTCCGTACGGCCCATGTCTCGCCTCTCTCGTTCATTTGATGCCCGCGCGGGCGCGGGCCTTGTTGCGTTCCCGGCCCCACGCCTCGGCAAAGCGCAAAACCTCGTCCTCCGTCGTCTCCGGGCCGAGCGAGACGCGAATCGCGCAGCTCGCCGCCCCGGCGTCGTAGCCCATCGCCTGAAGCACGCGACTGGCCCTGACCTTGCCGGAGGAACAGGCGGAGCCCGCCGAAACGGCGAACCCCGCCAAGTCCATCACCATCACTTGTGTCTCCCCTTTCCACCCCGGGGTGATGAAACACGAGGTGTTGGGGAGCCTGTTCGCGTCTTTCCCGACAAAAATAGTCATAATCTCGGATTCGGCAACGACTTTTTCTAGAATATTTCTAAGTTGCGCCACCCGCGCCCAGACTCCCCGGGCCAGATCACGCGCCGCGGCTTCCGCCGCCGCCCCGAATCCGGCAATCCCGATGACGTTCTCTGTGCCCGACCGGCGCCCCATTTCCTGCCCACCGCCGCGGATGCGCGGATCGATCTCCAGCCCCCGGCGGATGACCAGCGCGCCGACGCCCTTCGGGCCGCCGAGCTTGTGCGCCGAGACCAGCGCCATGTCGGCGCCCGACCAGTTGAAGGCGAAGGGGATCTTGCCGAAGGCCTGCGTGGCATCGGTCACCGCCAGCCCCTCGGGCAGATCCTGGATCACGCCGGTCTCGGAATTGGCGAGCTGAAGCGTGGCACCGGCCGGCTCCGGCACCGTCACAAGGCCGCGCTCATCGACGCGCAGCGTCTCTTCGCACCATGCGGCAACCGCCTCGTGCTCGATCCCCGCACAGGCCAGACCCCGCCCCGCCAGCGCCAGCGCCGCGGCCTCGGTGGCACCGGAGGTGAAGATCACCTC
>JANTFS010000126.1 GCA_024763335.1 Paracoccaceae bacterium
CGTGGTGGCCGCGCCCAGCGCGCCCGCAACGAGCTATGGCCAGGCGGCCTCGAGCAGCCGCGTGCGGATGGGGGGCGTTGCCCCGGGCGGGGCGACCAACAATTTCGGCAACGGCTACGGTTTCGGCAACAGCGCCCGTCCGGCCGGTCCGGCGCCCTCCGCCGGGGCGGTGACGGCTCGCCCCGCCGCGCCAGCCCGCGTGCTCGCCCCGGCGGTGACTGTCGCGCCACCGGCGACAGCCGCGCCAAGAGCCGGCAGCTCGTTCGGCAACGGCTATGGGATCGCACCGAACCCCGATGCGGGCCGTGTCTACATCCCGTCGGGCTACCGCCCGGCGTGGGAGGATGACCGCCTGAACCCGAATCGCGGGCCGCGCAGCGCCGCGGGAGACATGCAGATGGCCAGCCGGTGGGATGTTGACAGCATTCCGATGCGCGAGGTCAGCCCCACGGCCCCGCAGGGCCTCATCGCCCAAACCGGCGGCTCCGGCCTGCACCTGTTTACCAAGAGCCCCACGGCAGAAACGGTTGCTGTGGCCCGCCCGGCGGCAACGGCTCCGGCGCATCGCTATGTGCAGGTCGGGGCGTTTTCCGTGGCTGCCAATGCCGAGCGGGCGGCGCAGAAGCTGAAATCTCTCGGGTTGCCCGGGCGTGTGGCGAAGACGGTTTCCGGGCGCAACGTGGTGATCGCAGGGCCCTTTGACGACGTCGCAGCGCTCAGAAACGCGCTCGCCGTGGCGCGGCGCGGCGGCTTCTCGGACGCGTTCCTGCGCAGTTAGGCGAAGCTTGGGCGAAAATTGAAAGCCCCGTCCGGCAAGGGGGTCGGACGGGGCTTTTTCGCGCTGAGATCGGGGGGGCAGCTACAAGCGCGAATGTTGTTGGACGGCGCGCGCGGGGCGCCGGGGGTCAGGCCACAGCCTGCCCGGCTTCTCCGTAGAAGCGGGCATCTTCGGCGGCCATGGCGGCGACAAGCGCCACGGCTGCCTTGCCGCGCAGGGTGGGATAGGGCACCGGCATGCCGCCGGCGTCGATCATGTCAAGCGGGGTGATCGCGGGCATCGCCGGCGCCAGGGTCAGCGCCCCGCCATCGGCAAACACCAGCTCGTCGTTCTCGAAATGCAGCGTGATCACCTCGATCGGGCGCAGGCTGCGGAAGCCTTCGATCCCGCGAAACCCGACCAGCGCCTTGGCGGGAACGAGGGCGAAGGGGTCGCCGGTCATCGCTTCCGCGGCGTCGCTTTCGACCAGCACAGGCTGCTCGGGCAGCAGCACCATGGCCTCGTGGTTGCCGATGGTGCCGATTGGCACATTGACCGGCTTGGCGAAATCCGGCAGCGCATCGCCGGCCGCGAAATGCGTTCCACGGCTGACCCCGGCAACAAGGCGCAACCCATTGTCGAAGGTGAGCACGCGCTCGCCCGCTGTGATGGTTTCGACCGGGCGCCAGCCACGGTGAGTTGCGACCCGGGTGCCGACGGTGAGGCCGGAAAGCCGGAAATCGCCGTCGTCAGGCAAAGCCGCCTCGGGGTGAGTGCCAGTCGCGGAGTTGCGCGGGCTTGGAGTGAGCAGACCGAACATTTCGTTTCCCCAGATGCGAGGCCGGGTGGCAGCCCGTGTGGCCTCGGTTTCCTTGCGTCACAATTGGAAGAGCCCCGCGGAGATTTTTCGGCATGAATCGGGCCTTGTTGGGGCAATGTTTCCGCCTTGGAAACGCACCCGGCCCGGCGGGCCATGGTGTTTCCGGCGGCGCAACAGAAGGTTAATCGAAGCTGTAGGAAAAGCGGCGGATGTCGGGCGCGCAGACCTCGGCGACGAGGTCAGCGTCCGACTCGCTGTAATAGGAGCGCCAGTCCGCCGCG
This sequence comes from Paracoccaceae bacterium, assembly GCA_024763335.1. Classification (GTDB taxonomy): domain Bacteria; phylum Pseudomonadota; class Alphaproteobacteria; order Rhodobacterales; family Rhodobacteraceae; genus Sinisalibacter. The sequence goes on from JANTFS010000126.1 coordinate 1,859, forward strand.
CGGTCCGACCTGTTCTCACGGGGAATCTCGTCGAGGGTGAAGCCGAGGTGCGCCTCGAGCGGGCTCAGATCTTGGCGCAAGTGTTCGAGGCGGATGAAGAGATCCGCGCGTTCGATCCCGGTCGCGTCGGTGACATAGCGGCCATAGGGCTGGGCGCGCAGGCTCTCGATGATCTCGGCGGTGTTGAGAAAACTCGAGAAGTCGCGGGCCTTCGCGTGGCGGACGGCGGGGTGGTCGAAGCGCTGCGCACGCAGCCAGTGATAGTAGCTCACGATTCGGTCCCACGGGTTGCGCACCAGGGTGAAGACGAAAAAGTCTTCCATCTCCTGCTGCGTCATCAGCCCATAGAGATCAGTGAGCATCGAGTGCTTCCACAACCGTCCCGAGCTCTGCACCCCATCGAGCCGGCGGCGGCGATTGCGGGCTTTCGGCGTGTCGCCCAGCATGATGTCGTCGGCCATCGCGCGGGCCTCGAGTGCCAGCGCGAGAGAGGTGCCGCCCGTCTTGGGGGCGTGAACGAACAGGTAGCGGCGACCGCGCGAGAGGATCATGGGGGCGAGACTAGCCGTGACGCAACGGCAGAGCCAGCACTACGGCCGTCTTTGAACTTGCAGCGTTGACGCGGCTGGTTGGCCAAGGCTTAATCCGCCCGTTCAATCGCAGGGAGGCGCAGATGGGTTGGATGAAGGATGAATCCGGGCTGGAGAAGACCGCGGCGAATTACGTGCCGCTGACGCCGCTGTCGCACCTCAATCGCGCGGCGGCGCTGTTTCCCGACAAGCTCGCCATCGTCGACCGGGACCGGCGCTATTCCTATGCCGCGTATCATGCCCGAGCATCGCAGCTGGCTTCGGCCCTGAGCGCGGCGGGCGTGGGTTCGGGTGACGTGGTCGCGACGATCCTGCCCAACGTGCTTGCCCAGGCCGAAGCGCATTGGGGCGTGCCGGCGACGGGGGCGGTGCTCAACACGATCAACATCCGGCTCGATGCCGACACGGTGGCCTACATATTTGCCCACGGCGAGGCGCGGATCGCGCTGGTCGACAGCGCCTTTCTCGGCGTCGCGGAGGCGGCTCTGGAGCGGATGGCAGGCGCAGGCCCGCGGATCATCGAGGTGGCGGATCCGGCCGCCGGCTTCCCCGCCTCGGGGCGTTACGAGGAATACGAAGACTTCATCGCCGGGGGGGATCGCGATTTCGCCTGGGTCATGCCGCAGGACGAGTGGGAGAGCCTCGCCCTCAACTATACCTCCGGCACCACCGGCCGGCCCAAGGGCGTGGTCTATTCCCATCGCGGCGCCTATCTGCATTCGCTTGGCCTCAGCCTCGATTGGGGGCTGAACCGCGACACCGTGTATCTGACGATCGTGCCGCTGTTCCATTGCAACAACTGGATCCACACGTGGTCGATCCCGGCGGTGGGGGGCACCACCGTCTGCTGCCGGGACATTACCCCCAAGGCGATCTATGACGCGATTGCCGATGAAGGGGTCACGCATTTCGGTGGGGCGCCGATCGTGCTCAACATGCTGGTGCACGCCCGGGATGAAGAGCGGCGGGATTTCGAGCATATTGTCAATATTTACACCGCTGGTGCGCCTCCTCCGGCTGCAATTCTTGCAGGGATCGAACCTTTGGGGTTCTCGGTCACCCAAACCTATGGCCTCACGGAAACCTATGGTCACGTGGTCGAATGCCGCTGGAAGGATGAGTGGGCCGATCTGCCCGACGAGGAGCGCTACGCGATGAAGGCGCGCACCGGGGTTGCCCAGGTGATGGAAGAGCACGTCACCGTGATGGACGGCGACACGATGGAGGAAGTGCCCGCCGACGGCGAGACCATCGGCGAGATCATGATCCGTGGAAACGTGGTGATGAAGGGCTATCTCAAGAACCCCGAGGCCACCGAGGAGGCGTTCCGCGGCGGCTATTTCCACTCTGGCGACATCGCGCTCAAATATCCGGACGGCTACATCAAGATCACCGACCGGGCGAAGGATATCATCATCTCGGGCGGCGAGAACGTCTCGTCGGTCGAGGTCGAAGGGGTGCTCATGCACCACCCGGCAGTGCTGCTCTGCGCCGTGGTGGCGAAGCCGGACGAGAAGTGGGGCGAGGTGCCCTGCGCTTTCGTGGAACTGAAGGAAGGCGCGAGCGCGACCGAGGAAGAGCTCATCGCCTTCGCCCGCGAGCGGCTGGCCGGGTTCAAGACGCCCAAGCGGGTGGTGTTCCGGGAACTTCCGAAAACGTCCACCGGCAAGATCCAGAAGTTCGAACTGCGCAAACTGGTGAAAGAGCTTTAGCTGCCGAAGCCGGCCAACGGGTAGCGGATATCATCAATGGCGATCCCGCCGGGGTCATCATTTGTGAGTGTCACGCCGGCGATGCCGGGGCCGGTGCTTCGGAAGGCGAGCGGCAGGGGGCCGTGTCCGAGACGAATGTCGTGGCTGTCGATGATCCGGCCCGCCCGGTCGTAGAAGGTGAGCGTTGCCGTTCCCGGCGGGGGGCGGGATCCCAGTGGATCGGCGTAATCGGCATGAAGTGAAAGCGCGAGCGCGTCGATATCAGCCTCGAACAGCAGCGCCACCGCGCCTTCGCCCCGCGCCTCGGTGGCGGGAAAGCCCGCCGGACCCAGCGGAAACAGCGCGTTGGAGCCAAACCCTGCGTGATAGGCGGTGGACTGGCCTTGCCCCGGCAAAGGGTCGGCGAGGGCGAGGGGGGCCTCGGGCGTGCCCGTGAGCCGGTCATGCGGCGCCCCGGAAAGGGTCTGGCCCACGAAGCGCTCGCCAAGCGCCAGCCCCGGTGCGATCAGCGGCGCGTCATGCGCAAACCCGGGCTCTGGCGCCAGCGGCATCGGCTCGAAATCCATCCGGCCTGCGAGGGTGAGCGCGGCCGGGTCGACCTGGGTGACCGGCCCGGCATTAGCAGTCCCGGGGCAGAGCAGCGAAGCCAGCGCAGCCGCCAGCGTGGCACGTGCGACGGGCCAGGCCACCAGCGTCAGACGCCTGCGGCGATCAAAAGATAGGTGTCCGCCGAGTCCTGCCGGAATTTGCCCGCTGCCTGGTACTCCTTGGAATGATAGAACCCCCGGGCGTGCTCCATGTCGTCAAATTCGATCACGATGACACGGCCGCGCAACCCGCCTTCCAGGTGCTCGGTCTCGCCGCCGCGAACCAGAAGTTTACCGCCGTGTCGTTCAAAGGCCGCCGCGTTCGCGTTTTTGAATTTTTCGTAGCCGTCCTCGTCGTGCACACGGATATGCGCGACGATATATGCCTTGCTCATCAAGCTCTCCCGTTCCGCGTGTCGCGACAGGATAGCATGAATCGGGGGTCAGTGCCGAATCACACCAGCCGCTCCACCTCCATCGCCGCGCGGATGAAATCGGCAAAGAGCGGCGAGGGGGCGAAGGGCTTGGATTTCAGCTCCGGGTGATACTGCACGCCGATGAACCATGGATGATCCTTCCACTCGACGATCTCCGGCAGCCGCCCGTCGGGCGACATGCCCGAGAAGATCAGCCCCGCCGCCTCGAGCTGGTCGCGGTATTTCACATCGACCTCGTAGCGGTGGCGGTGGCGTTCCTCGATCTCGGTGCTTCCATAGATCTCGGCCACCTTCGAGCCTTCCTTCAGCACTGCCGTGTAGGCGCCAAGGCGCATCGTGCCGCCCTTGTCGTCGGAGGCCTTGCGCCGCACGGTGTAATTGCCCTGCACCCATTCCTTGAGGTGATAGACCACCGGGGTAAACCGCTTCTTGCCGCCCGCCTCGTGGTCGAATTCCTCCGAGCCCGCGTCCTTGATCCCGACCACGTTGCGCGCGGCTTCGATCACCGCCATCTGCATGCCAAGGCAGATCCCGAGATAGGGGATCTTGCGCTCGCGGGCGAACTGGGCGGCACGGATCTTGCCTTCCGTTCCGCGTTCGCCGAAGCCCCCTGGCACGAGGATCGCGTGGTAACCTTCGAGATAGGGGGCAGGGTCTTCCTTTTCGAAGATCTCCGCGTCGATCCACTCGGCCTTGACCTTCGTCCGGTTGGCCATGCCGCCATGGGTCAGCGCTTCCTTGATCGACTTGTAGGCGTCTTCGAGGGCTACGTATTTCCCCACGATCGCCACCTTCACCTCACCCTCGGCGTGGTTGATCCGGTCTTCCACGTCCTGCCAGCGGCTCAGGTCGGGCTTCGGCGCAGGGCTGATCTGGAAGGCATCCAGTGCCGCCTGATCGAGGCCGACGCCGTGGTAGGCCATCGGGGCCTCGTAGATCGACTTGAGGTCATAGGCCGGGATCACAGCCTGCTTGCGCACATTGCAAAACAGCGCGATCTTGGCGCGTTCCTTGTCGGGGATCGGGTGCTCGGCGCGGGTGACGAGCACGTCGGGCGCGATGCCGATGGAACGCAGTTCCTTCACCGAGTGCTGGGTGGGCTTGGTCTTCAGCTCGCCGGAGGCTGCCAGATAGGGGATGAGGGTGAGATGCATGAAGATGCACTGGCCGCGCGCGCGCTCCTGGCTGAACTGGCGGATCGCCTCGAAGAAGGGCAGGGCCTCGATATCGCCCACCGTGCCGCCGATTTCGCAGAGCATGAAATCGACTTCCTCGTCGCCAATGGCGATCCAGTCCTTGATCTCGTCGGTGACGTGGGGAATCACCTGGATCGTCTTGCCGAGGTAATCGCCGCGGCGCTCCTTCTCCAGCACGTTGGTATAGATCCGCCCTGACGAGACCGAATCCGTCGCGCGCGCCGCGACGCCGGTGAAGCGCTCGTAATGGCCGAGGTCGAGATCGGTCTCGGCACCATCGTCGGTCACGAACACCTCGCCATGTTCGAAGGGCGACATCGTGCCGGGATCGACGTTGAGATAGGGGTCGAGCTTGCGCAACCGAACGGAGAAGCCGCGTGCCTGCAACAGCGCGCCGAGCGCGGCGGAGGTGAGCCCCTTGCCAAGCGAAGAAACCACGCCGCCGGTGATGAAAACGTATCGTGCCATGTTCTGGGCTGCCCCCGTGATTTCGTCTTGTTTGGGAGCCGATTTCGCCCGCGCCGAGTGGCCGATAAAACGCTCCATCACGGGAGTCAATCCATAGCCGATTCCCGGCCAGCGCGCAACCAAGACGCAACATGATGGGGGAATTTGCCTCAGCCCATCAATGTGTTGTGGTGCTCGGCGGGGTGCCTTGACGGCCCGGGCACGCCTGCGCCCGGGGCAAAAGGGTGTTGCCCGCGCCTATTCGACCGGCGGCGGGGCCAGCGGGACATCGCCCGCGGATGCCGGCGGCATCATGTCGGTGACGTTCGCCGCCGGCGGTGTCACCGGCGCGGCCGGCGTTTCGGGAACGGGAACCTGCGTCCCGCCGACCCGGTCGATCACCGAACTGTCGGCCGCGTTGCGCGCCGAGACGATGGTCATCGCCAGCGAAATCGCCAGAAAGGCGATGCCAAGCCCCCAGGTGACCTTGCCCAGTGCGGTGGCCGCGCCGCGGGCCGACATCACTCCGCCGCCGCCGCCAATGCCGAGCCCGCCCCCTTCAGAGCGTTGCATCAGCACCACCGCAATCAGCGAAAGCGCAAGGATCAGCAGGATGACGAGAAGGACATTTTCCATGACGGCCCCGGGTTACGGTCTTGCTGCGGGTATCTAGGGGGTTCGTCCCGGCGTCGCAACCCAAATCGAAACCGCGCCGGGAGACGGAGGCTGCGAATTCGCCAATCTGGACGGGACGGGCCCGGGCGCGCTATCGTCCGGGCAAAGACAACAAGAGCAGATCCGCCCGACGATGACGGCGTTAACCCAATATGACCGCCTTGAGGCCCCGGGGCTTTGGCGGCCCGCGGCCGAGGCGCAGCGGGTCAACGTGATCGTGTCGATCGGGGACGCGACGCTGACGATGTCCGACAGTTCTGACCGCGCGTTGACGCACTGGTCGCTGGCGGCCTTGCACAGGTTGAACCCGGGCGAACAGCCGGCCCTGTATGCGCCGTCCGATGCGGAGAACGAGACCGAGCTGCTCGAGATTTCGGATGCCGACATGATCGCGGGGATCGAGAAGGTGCGCCGGGTGATCGAGCGCAATCGCCCCCACAGCGGACGCTTGCGGCTGGTCCTCACGCTCGCCTCGATCGCGCTCGTCGGGCTTCTCGCGGTGACGTGGCTTCCCGGTGCGCTCAAACGGCACACGCTATCGGTTCTGCCCGACGTGACCCGCGCGGCGGTTGGCGAGCGGTTGCTCGAGCGAATCCAGCGCGTGTCGGGGGCACCTTGCGACGCCAACCGGGGCCGCGCGGCTCTGCAGCGGCTCGGCGCGCGGGTTCTGCCCGGCGCGCCGGCGCGGCTCGTGGTCGTGTCGGCCGGTGTTGCCCGATCCGGGCATCTCCCTGGCGGGACCATACTGATCAACCGTGCCCTGATCGAGGATTTCGAAGAGCCCGACGTTGCCGCGGGTTTCATCGTGGCCGAGGCGGAGCGCGCCCGGGAAGCCGATCCGATGGCCGCCTTGCTTGACCATGCCGGATTGATGGCCACGGCGCGGCTGCTGACCACCGGCGCGCTCGACGATTCCGTGCTCGATGGTTACGCCGAGGTGCTGCTCACCCGACCGCCGGCGCCGCTGTCCGATGCAGCGCTTCTTGCGCGTTTCGAAGCGGTCGGTCTGCGCACGACGCCCTACGCCTATGCCCTCGATCCGACGGGGGAGACGACCCTGCACCTGATCGAAGCCGACCCGGTTCCGCTGGCACGTGCCGCGCCGCTGCTTGCCGATGCCGACTGGGTGAGCCTGCGTGGGATCTGCGAGGAGTAAGTTTTTTTTGGCGCAGTGAGGTTGACAAAGGTGCTGGCGTGAGGCCGGCTTTCACCGGAAAACCGGAAAACCGGAAAACCGGAAAACCGGAAAACCGGAAAACCGGAAAACCGGAAAACCGGAAAACCGGAAAACCGGAAAACCGG
>JANTFS010000127.1 GCA_024763335.1 Paracoccaceae bacterium
CTCGGAATTCGCAGCGAATTGCGCCACAGAAATCGCGGCGATTTCTGTGGCGTTTTCCGCTTCGGAAAACGGCTAGCCGCGCTCCTCGATGATCTCGACGAGATGCGGGATCTTGGCGACCATGCCGCGCACGGCAGGGGTGTCTTCCAGTTCGCGGGTCTTGTGCATCTTGTTCAGCCCGAGGCCGATCAGCGTGTCACGCTGCTTGGCGGGGCGGCGGATCGGCGAGCCGATCTGCTTGACGACGATGGTTTTTGCCATTGTTCGCTTTCCTTACGCTTCGGCAGCTTCGGCCGCGATTTCCTGAGCCGGAGCTTCGGACTTGTGGCCGACAATGTCTGCCACTTTCTTGCCCCGGCGCTGCGCGACCGAACGGGGCGAGGCCATCTTGCCCAAGCCCTCGAGCGTTGCGCGGATCATGTTGTAGGGGTTCTGCGAGCCGATCGACTTCGAGACGACGTCTTTCACGCCGAGCATCTCGAACACGGCACGCATCGGGCCACCGGCGATGATCCCGGTGCCTTCCGGCGCGGTGCGCATGACCACCTTGCCGGCGCCATGACGGCCCTCGATGTCATGGTGCAGGGTGCGGCCTTCCTTGAGCGGAATACGCACCATGTTGCGCTTCGCGCTTTCGGTGGCCTTGCGGATCGCCTCAGGCACTTCCTTGGCCTTGCCCTTGCCGAAGCCGACACGGCCCTTCTGGTCGCCCACGACGACGAGCGCGGCAAAACCGAAGCGCTTGCCGCCCTTCACGGTTTTCGACACGCGGTTGATCGCAACGAGACGATCGGCGAATTCCGGGGCTTCTTCGCGGTCACGACCACGGCCTCGGCGTTGTTCACGTTCTGCCATCAGGCACTCCATAAATCGTGGCGCATCCGCGCCGGTATGACTCGATCCTTGGTGGCCTCGAGGGGCCCCGGATCATCGGGAGGGCGCGAACGCCCTCCACGCTCTTCTTTCACAAGGTGGGTTGTCACCCACCCTACAGGGTCTGGGCACCGGCGTAGGGTGGGTGACAACCCACCAACCGGTCAGAACTTCAGCCCGCCTTCCCGGGCGGCATCGGCCAGAGCCTTCACCTTGCCATGGAACAGGAAGCCGCCACGGTCGAAGTAGCACACCTCGACGCCGGCCTTCTTGGCCCGCTCGGCGATTGCCGTGCCCACCTTGGCTGCCGCATCGGCGTTGTTCTTGCCGACCACGCCGAGATCCTTCTCGAGCGAGGAGGCCGAGGCAAGCGTCACGCCATTGACGTCGTCGATCAGCTGAACGCTGATGTTCTTGTTCGAGCGGTGCACCGACAGACGGGCCTTGCCCGCATTGGTTTTCCGCAGCTTGTTCCGAACGCGCAGGCGGCGCTTCAAGAACAGGTCTCGTTTGCTGTTTGCCATTGTTCGCGTCCTTACTTCTTCTTGCCTTCCTTGCGGAAGATATACTCGTCCTTGTACTTGATGCCCTTGCCCTTGTAGGGCTCCGGGGCACGCCATTCGCGGATATTCGCCGCGACCTGGCCCACAAGCTGCTGGTCGATCCCTTCCACAACGATCTCGGTCTGCTTCGGCGCCGAGACCGTCACCCCTTCGGGCGCTTCAAAGTTCACTTCGTGGCTGTAGCCGAGGTTGAGCTTGAGCACGTTGCCCTGCATCTGCGCCCGGTAGCCGACGCCGCTGATCTCGAGCTCTTTCTTGAAGCCCTCGGTCACGCCGGTGACGCAGTTCTGAACCTGCGTGCGGCTCATGCCCCACTGCTGGCGCGCCCGCTTCGACTTGCCGCGCGGCTCAACCGTCACGGTGTTGTCGGCAACCGCGAGCGTCACGTCGTCGGTCGCGGTAAAACTGCGGGTGCCCTTCGGACCTTTGACCTCAACGGTCTGGCCCGACACGGTCGCCGTCACGCCCGAGGGCAGCTCGACCGGTTTTTTCCCAATACGAGACATCCTGCCCTCCTTAGAACACGGTGCAGAGCACTTCGCCGCCAACATTCTGGCTGCGCGCGCTTGCATCCGACATCACACCCTTCGGCGTGGAGACGATCGAGACACCAAGGCCCTGGCGGACCATCGGGATTTCCTTGGCGCCCATGTAGACGCGGCGGCCGGGCTTCGACACGCGTTTGAGTTCGCGGATCACCGGAGCGCCGTCATAGTATTTCAGGCTGATCTCGAGGGTCGGGTGGCCGTTCACATCTGTGCCGCCTTCGTAGCCGCGGATGTAGCCCTCGTCCGCGAGCACATCCAGAACCCACGCACGCAGCTTCGAGGCCGGCGTGGAGACGGTGGATTTGCCGCGCATTTGCGAGTTGCGGATGCGGGTGAGCATATCGCCGATAGGATCGTTCATCGTCGTCTCTCCTTACCAGCTCGATTTCACGAGGCCCGGGATCTGGCCGTGCGAACCCAGTTCGCGCAGCGCAATCCGGCTGACCTTCAGTTTGCGGTAATAGGCGTGCGGACGCCCGGTGAGCTGGCAACGGTTGTGCAACCGCGTGGCCGAGCTGTTGCGCGGCAGTTTCGCCAGTTTCAGCGACGCGCGGAAACGCTCTTCCATCGGGCGCTCCTGGTCGTTGATGATGTCTTTGAGGGCGGCGCGCTTGGCGGCATACTGGTTCACCAGTTTCTGACGCTTGGCCTCGCGAGCAACCATGGATTTCTTAGCCATCTGTCAAATTCCTCCGAGGCTCAGCTGTTGAACGGCATGTTGAAAGCTTTCAACAGCGCCTTGGCTTCCGCGTCTGTCGACGCGGTGGTCCCGATCACGATGTCCATGCCCCAGACTTCGTCGACCTTGTCGAAGTCGATCTCGGGGAAGACGATGTGTTCCTTGATGCCCATGGCGTAGTTGCCGCGGCCGTCAAAGGCGGTGCCGGACACGCCGCGGAAGTCACGGATGCGGGGCATCGCGATGGTGATCAGGCGATCGAGGAATTCGTACATCCGGTCGCCACGCAAGGTCACCTTGGAGCCGAGCGGCATGCCTTCACGGACGCGGAAGCTGGCGATCGATTTCTTGGCCTTGGTCACCAGCGCCTTCTGGCCGGCGATCAGGGTGAGATCTTCCTGGGCCGACTTGGCCTTTTTCGAGTCCTTCACCGCCTCGGTACCGCAGCCGATGTTCAGCACGATCTTTTCGAGGCGCGGGATCATCATGTCGTTCTTGTAGGAAAATTCTTCCTTCAGAGCGGCACGGATGGTGTCCTTGTAGAGCGTCTTCAGACGCGGGGTGTATGTCGCGGCGTCGAGCATCAGATCACGTCTCCCGTGGTCTTGGCAAAACGGACCTTCTTGTCGCCTTCCATCTTGAAGCCAACACGGGTCGGTTTGCCGTTCTTGTCGAGAAGCGCGAGGTTCGACAAATCGATCGGCACGGCCTTCGGAATGCGGCCGCCCTGCGAGGTCTGGGTTTGCTTGGTGTGGCGGATGGCGATGTTGATGCCGTCCACGATCGCCTTGCCGTCCTTGGGCATCACTTGGGTGATCTCACCCTGTTTGCCCTTGTCCTTGCCGGCAAGCACGACGACCTTGTCGCCCTTTTTCAACTTTGCAGCCATCAGAGCACCTCCGGGGCCAGCGAGATGATCTTCATGAAGTTCTTGGCGCGCAACTCGCGAACGACCGGGCCGAAGATCCGGGTGCCGATCGGCTCGTTGGCGTTGTTGAGAATCACGGCGGCGTTGCGATCGAAGCGGATCGCGGTGCCGTCTTCGCGGCGAACTTCCTTGGCGGTGCGCACGACGACGGCCTTGCGCACGTCGCCCTTCTTCACCCGGCCGCGCGGGATGGCTTCCTTCACGGACACCACGATAACGTCACCGACGCTCGCGTATTTCCGCTTGGACCCACCGAGGACCTTGATGCACTGAACCCGGCGCGCGCCGGAGTTGTCAGCGACATCCAGATTGGTCTGCATCTGGATCATGTGGTTTCTCCTGACCTTTGGGGTAACGACCCCATGGTTTCGATCAAACCGGGATGTGAACCCGTATGTCCGGCGTGGCTCTTCGGTCCCTTCGTGCCCTCATCGCCAGTGGCGACGAGAGCCCAACCGGGCTTGAGGAGCCGCCCCGGTCAGGCGGTGATCACCTCCCAGCGTTTGGTTTTCGACTTCGGCGCGCATTCCTGGATGCGGACCTGGTCGCCGACTTTGAACGTGTTGTTCTCGTCGTGGGCCCGATACTTCTTCGTCTTGCGGACGGTCTTCTGAAGCAGTGGGTGCTTGTAGCGGCGCTCGACCGAAACGGTCACGGTCTGGGCGTTGGCGTCCGAGGTCACGGTGCCGTTCAGGATACGTTTGGGCATCTGTCAGGCCTCCCTTACTCGGTGCCGGCCGCGGCAGCGGCCTTTTCGGTGAGAACGGTCTTCACCCGCGCCGCGTCACGGCGCACCTGCCGCACGCGGGCTGTGTTTTCCAGCGCGCCGGTGGCTTGCTGGAAACGCAGGTTGAAGCTTTCCTTCTTGAGCTCGGCCAGCTGCTCCTTGAGCTGGTCCGGCGTCTTGTCACGCAGTTCCTTGGCGTTCATCGCCTTTTTCCTTTCCAACATCACCGGGGCGCCCCAATGGGTCACGCCGAATCCGGTGGAGTTCGTGTGAAGGCTGCGCTTTACGCCCGATTCCCAAACAAAGCAACCCCTTTGCGTCGGTTTTCCCGGGTTGCGCGCGAAGCGATGCAATGACGCTCGCACAGAGTTCCGCCATGCGCTATCACGCCCCCATGGCCCAGATCAAAAACCTCTTCGTCACCCCGTTCTACCGCGCCCCCCTGTCGGAGCACGGCCCCGCCGTCGACACCGCCGAGCTTGAGCGCGAGTGCCGCGCCATCGCCGAGGATGACGAGGCCGGGCAGCAATGGTCGGAAGACAACGACTACCCGGGCTACACCTCCTATGCCTCGCTCGCCGACCTGCCGTGGCGCTCGCCGGTCTTCGCCGCCGTGAAAGAGGCGCTCGACGCGCACGTCGCCGCGTTCGCGGTAACGCTGGAGTGGGATCTGGGCGGCGGTGAGCTCGTGTTGGAAGATCTCTGGATCAACATCCTGCCCGAGGGCGGGACACATGCCTCGCACATCCACCCGCATTCCGTCATCTCCGGCACCACCTATGTCGCGATTCCCAAGGGCGCCGCAGCGCTGAAACTGGAAGACCCGCGCTCGGGCCGGATGATGGCGGCCCCGCCGCGCAGGAAGGATGCGCGCGAAGACCTGCGCATGTTCGTTTACATGAAGCCCGAGCCGGGCGATGTGTTCCTGTGGGAAAGCTGGCTGCGTCACGAGGTGCCGCTCAACCTCGCCGACGACGAGGAACGGATCTCGGTGAGCTTCAATTACAAGTGGGTCTGACCGCGCGGCGCGCCTACCGCAACGGAGCGCGGCTTCGGTCCGGGATCAGCGCGAGCACGACAGCGGCCAGCAGGCTCGCCGCCGCCAGATACCACGCGGGCGCCAGTGTCTGCCCGGTGATCTCGATCAGGCTCGTCGCGATCATCGGGGTGAGGCCACCGAATATCCCGATCCCGATGTTGAACGAGACCGAGTAGCCCGACAAACGATCACGCTCGGGGAACATCTCGACAAACAGCGCCGGGCCCGAGCCAAGCGGAACCGCCAGCAACCCGAAACTGACAACATGCAAGGCCACGACCGCCACGAGCGCGCCGTGGCTGGCCTGCACCCAGATGGTCATCGGCACGGCGACGAGCCCAACGCCCACGATGGCAAGTGCGATCCAGGTGCGCCGGGGCAGCCATCTGTCCCCGACCATGGCCGCGAGCGGCATCAGCGGAATGACCAGAACCGTCATGCCCGTATTGATCGCAAGCGCCGTGCCGCGCGCCATCAACCCCTGCGATGACAGCCATTCCGGCAGGTAGACGAACACGAGATAGAAGATGGTGCCGTAGGAGGCGGCATACATCAGGGCAAGAAAGGTCTCACGCCGGTTCGTCGTGAAGGCCTCGAGAAGCGGCGAGGTGTCATCGCGCGCGGCATCGTGGCGCGCGAAACGCTCGGAATTGTGCAGGTTGCGGCGAATGAAGATCGCCGTCGTTCCCAGAAGCGCGCCGCCAAGGAACGGTAGCCGCCAGGCCCAGGCCGCGAGCGTGTCGGCGGCAAACAGATTGGTCACCAGCGCCGCCGCGCCAACGCCGAGAAGCGAGCCCGTCATCGATCCGATGTTCGCCCAGCTCCCGGTGAGCCCGCGTTTGCCCTCCGGCGCGGTTTCCACGAGATAGGTTCCCGAGGACGAGAACTCTCCCCCGACAGAAAGGCCCTGAACGAGACGCACGAGGATCAGGAGGATCGGGGCGAGCAGGCCGACCTGGGCATAGGTGGGCAAAAGCCCGAGCAGAAGCGTCGGCAGGGCCATCAGGGTCACGGAAATCTGCATCGTCCGGGCGCGCCCGTAGCGGTCGCCGAACCAACCGAACACGGCCGCGCCGAGCGGGCGCATGACGAACCCCGCCGCGAACACGCCATAGGTCGCAATCAGTCCGGTCACCGGGTTGTCGGCGGGAAAGAACACTGGCGCGATCACCCCGGCGAGGTAGCCATAGAGGGCGAAGTCATACCACTCCACGACGTTGCCGATGAACCCGGCCATGATCCGGTGACGCAGGGCCGCAGGTTTGATCTCAGTGGTCATGGCGCAACCCGCTTGTTCCCGTGGACGACACGCCGCGCAGCCGCCAGGCCGGGCCTAGAGGCTCGACAGGAACGCCGAGGGTTTTGGGAGCAGCCGGGGTGTCTTCGCGGCATATGCATCCCATTCGCCGCCGAACTCGTCTTTCATCAACTGCTCTTCATACGGGATTCGCCGCAGGTAGAGGAACAGGAACCCGATGAAACCGGCCGGGCCGGCAATCCAGTTGCCAAGGAAGAAGGCCTGGGCGAGGTTGACGAGAAAGTAGCCAAGGTAGATCGGGTGGCGGACGGCCCCGTAGATCCCCGTCGCCACCAGCGCATGGCCTTCACGCACCTCGAGCTGGCCCGACCAGTTGCCGGACAAATCAACATGCCCGCGGTGCACGAAATAGATCCCGGCCGCAGCCAGAACGACGCCAACATAGATCGCCCATCCCGGGAGCGAATAGGTTGCGAAATCAAGCAAGGGCGTGGTGATGAAAAAGAACGGCAGGTAGTGGCTGCCGATACCCATCACCACCACGTTGGTGATCTCGCGCCGCTCCTCGAACCGTTTGCGCACCGCGTTCTTCTTGCGCTTGACGTAGGGCGCCCGCACCAGAACCATTCCAAGGAACGTGGCGAAAAAGGCAATCTCGCCCCACCCCAGGGTTCCGCGCATCGTTCCCAATGCCGGGATCAGGAACATGGCGAGGCTGGTCAGGGCGTTGAACGCGAGGAACCCGGGACGACTGAACAGGCTCTTGGAGGTATCGCTTTGCCCTGTCATTGCCTTGCCTTTCTGTGAGCCGTCAGCCGCGATCTCGATGCTGACGTCGCGAACTCATCGGGTCGAAAATGTGTCGGGGGTTGCGCGCCTGCCGTTGGCGGGCCCGGCCCCAACGAAGTGACCTTCGCCGATCACTCGGCGAAGGTCCATTCATATCACGCGTGCCGGCAGCGGCATCACCAGTCTTCGCGAACGACCGTCCGCGTCTTGACCGGCAGCTTCATCGCGGCGAGGCGCAGGGCCTCGCGGGCGACTTCGTCCGACACGCCGTCGATCTCGAACATGATCCGGCCGGGCTTGACCTTGGCGGCCCAGAAATCGACCGAACCCTTGCCTTTACCCATCCGGACTTCCGTCGGCTTCGACGACACCGGGGTGTCGGGGAAGATGCGGATCCAGACGCGGCCCTGACGCTTCATGTGACGCGTCATGGCCCGGCGGGCGGCTTCGATCTGGCGCGCGGTAACCCGCTCGGGCTGGAGCGCCTTGAGGCCGTAGGTGCCGAAGTTCAGATCCGACCCGCCCTTGGCGAGGCCCTTGATCCGACCCTTGTGCATCTTGCGGAATTTTGTGCGTTTCGGTTGCAGCATGTTTCCGTCTCCTTACCGGCGGCCGCCCATGGCGCCACGCGGCGCCGGGCCTTCCTGGAGTTCCTGGAGCTTGCGATCATGCGCCGACGGGTCGTGCTCGAGGATCTCGCCTTTGTAGATCCAGACCTTGATCCCGATGATGCCGTAGGCCGTCTTGGCTTCGGCCAGCGCGTAATCGATGTCGGCACGCAGGGTGTGCAGCGGCACACGGCCCTCGCGCGTCCACTCGGTGCGGGCGATCTCGGCGCCGCCGAGGCGGCCGGCCACGTTCACCCGGATGCCGAGCGCACCCATGCGCATCGCGTTCTGCGCCGCCCGCTTCATCGCGCGACGGAACGAAACCCGGCGCTCGAGCTGCTGTGCGATCGACTCGGCCACAAGCTGGGCGTCGAGCTCGGGCTTGCGGACCTCGACGATGTTGAGGTGCAGCTCCGAGTCCGTCATCTTGGCGATCTTCTTGCGAAGCACCTCGATGTCGGCCCCCTTCTTTCCGATGATCACGCCCGGACGCGCGGTGTGAATGGTCACACGGCACTTCTTGTGCGGGCGCTCGATAATCACCTTGGACACGCCGGCCTGCTTGGCCTCTTCCTTGATGAAATCGCGGATCTTGATGTCTTCGAGGAGAAGATCACCGTAGTCCTTGGTGTCGGC
>JANTFS010000128.1 GCA_024763335.1 Paracoccaceae bacterium
CCCGCCGTGAACGAACACCTCTCGGCAATGGCCGTCATCGAGGCGTTGCGCAGGGCGCCCGCGCATATGCTTCTGGTGTTCGACGAATTCGGCCATTTCGAGGGGATCATCACGGCGATGGACGTGCTCGAGGCGATCACCGGCGAATTCATCGACGAGGCCGAGCCGGATAGCGAGCCGAAAATCGTCGAGCGCGCCGACGGGAGCCTTCTCGTCGCCGGGGGGATGGCCGTCGACGAGTTTGCCGACCGGCTTGGGCTTGCCCTGCCCGATGATCGCGATTTCGACACCGTGGCGGGGCTCGTGCTGGAGGAGATGGGCAGGCTGCCGGCGGTCGGCGATGTTCTGATTTATCACGGCTGGCGGATCGAGATTGTCGATCTCGATGGGCGGCGCATCGACCAGATCCTGGTGTCGCAGACCCCCCAGACCGCGCCCGGCCAGCCCTAAAGAACGGTGTGCAGAGCCCGGGTAAGCTTGTCGGTTATCTCGTCGACATGGCTGTCTTCGATGATGAATGGCGGGGCCAGCAGAACGTGATCACCCTCCCGCCCGTCACGCGTGCCGCGCATCGGGTAGCAGATCAGCCCGGCCTCGAAGGCGGCGTCCTTCAGGCGCGCGGCGATGGCCTGGGCCGGGTCGAACGGGGCCTTGCTGGGGCGGTCGGCCACCAGTTCCAGCCCGAGAAAGAGCCCCCTGCCCCGGATATCGCCGACATGCGGATGTTCGCCCAGTGCAGCGCGCAAGGTGCTTTCCAACTTGGCGCCCATTTCGCGCACCCGCGGCACCAGATCGCGTTCGAGGATCGCCTCGACCACCGCGAGCCCGGCGGCGCAGGCCACCGGATGGCCGATATAGGTGTGCCCGTGCTGGAAGAACCCCGAGCCATGCGCGATGGTGTCATAGATCTGGCGCGAGCACAGCATCGCGCCGATCGGCTGGTAGCCAGCGCCGAGCCCCTTGGCGATGGTCAGGATGTCGGGCGCGATGCCGTCGGCCTCGCAGGCAAACAGATGGCCGGTGCGGCCCATACCGCACATCACCTCGTCGAGGATCAGCAGCACGCCGTATTGATCACAGATCTCGCGGATGCGCTTGAAATAGCCCTCCACCGCCGGCACGGCGCCAAGCGTCGCGCCGACGACCGGCTCGGCGATGAAGGCCATCACGGTATCGGGCCCGAGACGGAGGATCTCGTCCTCGAGCTCCTGCGCCACCCGCTGGCCGTAGTCGAACGGGCTCTCGTTATCGCCCTTCTCGGCATATTCGTAGCACGGCGAGATATGGCTCACGTCGATCAGGATCGGCTCGAACTGGGCGCGCCGCCACTGGTTGCCGCCAGCGGCCAGCGCACCGAGGGTGTTGCCATGATAGCTCTGTCGACGCGCGATCAGGTGCCGGCGTTGAGGCTCGCCGCGCTCAAGGTGATACTGCCGCGCCAACTTCAACGCCGCCTCGTTGGCCTCCGATCCCCCGGACACGAAATAGACCCGGTCCAGATCGCCGGGCGCATGCTGGATCAGAACATCCGCGAGCCGTTCGGCCGGTTCGGAAGTGAAAAAGCCGGTGTGGGCGAAGGCGAGCTCGCCGACCTGCCGCTGCACCGCGGCCACGATCTGCGGGTCGGAGTGGCCAAGGCAGGAAACCGCCGCGCCGCCGGAGCCATCCAGATAGCGCTTGCCGGATTCGTCGAAAAGATAGCACCCCTCGCCACCCACGGCCTTGTGCGGTGGGGCGCCGATCTGGCGTGGAAAGACGTGTCCCATTTAGCTGACCTGCCTCGGTTGGAAGCCCTCGCGCGCCGCCGCTTCGACGAGCGAGGCCACGGCCTCGGCATTATCGCGAAACGGGGTGCCATCGGGGGCGAGTGTGTTGTTTTCGAAACCTATCCGCACGTTGCCGCCCTGCCGCAGCGCGGCGAGAAGGCAGGTTTGCTCATGGCGGCCAAAGGCGCAGACCGACCAGCTCAGCTCGTGATCGCCAAGGGCGGCAAGGAAGGGGTCGAGCGCCTCTGGCGTCGCCGTGAGATTTTCGCTGTAACGGCCGAGAACAAAGAGCGCGCGGTTGAGCCCGTCCGGGATGGTGCCCGCGTCATAGGCCTCGAACAGCGCACGCACATCATCGGCGGAATACAGGATATGCTGCACATCCGACCCCACGCGCGCGGCAGTTTCATAGGCTTCGGCCATGCGGGCGGGTTCGCGCGCCATCTCTCGCAACGCGATTGATACGTCCGGCGCCCCGACACGGGCGATGCAGTCGATCTGGGTGGCCACGTCGAACCGTCCGACCGCCTCGGTCGAGATCTGGACCGCGATCGGCGACGCCTTGGTGACGGCAGCAATCGCCTCGGCGTACAGGTCGGGATCGAGCGTGTGTTGGCCGGCCTCGTCGCGAACGTGCAGGTGCATCGACGACGCGCCGACCTCGGCGCAGGCCCGCGCCGTCTGCGCCAGTTCCGCCACGGTGAGCGGCACCGCCGGATGATCGCGCCGGGTCAGGCGTGCCCCATTGGGGGCAACCATCAGTTCGTATTCCGCAGCCAAGTCGCGCGTCCCTTCTGCCGATGCCTGCAAGGCAAAGCCGAGGACCATTTGGCGCGCGGATCACAAAACCTGTCAACTGAGCTGGCAAATCACATATGTTTTGTCCAAACGGCCAAAAAGCGAATCACATGGACCCGACACTTCGCCCTCGAATCATCGCGTCGCTGAAAGACGAGATCGGCCGGCTCGCGCCCCAGTTGCGCACCGCTGCGAAATACGTGATCGACCATCCCGCGGAGTTTGGGCTCGACCCGATCCGCAAGACCTCGCGCAAGGCCAAGGTGAGCACCTATACCCTTGTAAAAATGGCGAAAAACATGGGGTTTGACAGCTTTGACGCATTTCGCGCCCCGTTTCGCGACGCCCTGCTCGCGGGGTCGCCGGCCCCCACGATGGCAACCTGGCTCGACGACATGCGTGCCGAGAGCGCGACCGGGGCGGTGTTTGCCGATGCCGCCGACAACGCGCTCTCGGTTGTCCATCGTTCGCTTGAACACCAGCATCCCGACGCGCTGTCGGCGGTGGTTGATACCTTGCTCGGCGCCGAAACCGTCTATCTCACCGCGGTCCGCTCCAGCTACGCGATGGCGTATTATCTGCACTATGTGGGGCGGATGGCCCTGCCCAGCCTCGAACTGATTCCACGCAACATGAACAGCGCGATCGACGACCTCAATGACGCCCGGCCCGGCGACGTGTTGATCGCGATCACGATCACGCCCTATTCGCGAGAGACCATCGAGGCCTGCGCCTTCGCACGCGCCAAAGGCTTGAAACTCGTGATGATTTCGGATTCCGAGGTGGTCTCGCCCGAGCTGTCTCCAGAGCATTCACTGGTGGCCAGCGTGCGCAGTTCGCACCATTTCGCCTGCTATTCGGGCATGACCGCACTGATCGAATCCCTGATCGCGCTGCTGATGGACCGCGGCCAGCAGGAGGCCCGGGATCGAATCAGATCCTACGAAACCCTGCGGTTGCAGAACAACGCCTACTGGCGCGAAGAAAAAACATAAGTTTTTCGGTGACAAGCCGAGCCTGTTTGATGAACCTTCCAGCGCAGGCGGCCGCGCGCGGCCGCATTTCAAGTGTATCCAACGTATCATGCGGGAGAGGTTCATGACGTTTCAGAAGATTCTCGGTGGCATAGTCGCGGCTGCGGCCATTGCTTTCACCGGCGCAGCCAGCGCACAAGACCAGCAATTCATCTCGATCGGCACCGGCGGTGTGACGGGCGTGTATTACCCCACGGGCGGCGCGATCTGCCGCCTCGTGAACCGCGACCGCAAGGAGCACGGCATCCGCTGCGCCGTCGAATCCACCGGCGGGTCGGTCTACAACATCAACACGATCAAGGCCGGTGAGCTCGAATTCGGCGTGGCCCAGTCCGACTGGCAGTATCACGCCTACCACGGCACCTCGAAATTCGCCGACAACCCGTTCCCGGAAATCCGCTCGGTGTTCTCGATCCACCCCGAGCCCTTCACCCTTCTCGTGCGGGCTGACAGCGGCATCACCTCGTTCGAGGGCCTCAAGGGCCACCGCGTCAATGTCGGCAACCCCGGCTCGGGCCAGCGCGCCACGATGGAAGTGGTCATGGACGCCTTCGGCATGACGATGGACGATTTCTCGCTCGCCACCGAGTACAAAGGCTCGGAAATGGCCAAACAGATCTGCGACAACAACATCGACGCGATGATCTACACGATCGGCCACCCGGCGGCTGCGATCAAGGAAGCCACCACCACCTGCGACGTGAAGCTCGTCGACGTCTCCGGCGCGCCGATCGACAAGCTCGTGGCCGACAACCCCTACTACCGCTACGCCACCATCCCGGGCGGCATGTATGCCGGCAACCCCGATGATATTCACACCTTCGGTGTCGGCGCGACCCTCGTGACCTCCGCCAACGTGTCGGAAGAAGCGGTCTACCAGGTTGCCAAGGCGGTGTTGTCGCATCTCGACGATTTCCGCGGGCTTCACCCGGCCTTCGCCAACCTCAAGGCCGAAGAGATGATCTCCGACGGCCTCTCGGCCCCGCTGCATCCCGGCGCCATCCGCGCCTACAAGGAACTCGGGTTGATGGACTGACCGGCCAGCCGCCGTTCTGTCAAGACAAACGCCAGCGCGTCGTGATCGGTGCGCTGGCGATCCTTTGAATTCACGTTAACGATTGCAAATATGGGGGACGGGACATGGCGGAGGACGTACGGACGTCTGCGGAAGACATGGTCTCCGAGGCCGATACCGGGGCACGGGACGCGGGCAAGTTCGCCGCAGCGGTGATTTTCTGGACCTCGATCTCATGGTCGGTGTTCCAGCTCTACATCGCCTCGAAAGTGCCGGGAATGCTGGCCGAGTTCACCGGCGTCAGCATGTTTGCCAACATCGTCGCCCAGGCCCGTTACGTGCACCTTGCCTTTGCGCTGACGCTTGCCACGCTCGCCTTCCCGATGTTCGGCCATCGCCACCGTATCCCGCTCTATGACTGGGCGCTGGTGGCCGCCGGGATTGCCGCCACCCTCTACCTCGTCGTCTTCCGGTTTCAGATCGCCGACCGGCCCGGGCTGTGGACCACCACCGACATCGTCATGTCGGGGATCGGCATGACGGTTCTGATGATCGCGGTCTGGCGCTCGCTCGGCCTTCCGCTGGTCATCATTGCATCCCTGTTCCTCGCGCTGGCTTTTTTCGGCGGATATTCCGATTGGATCGGCAGCATCACCAACTACGGAGGCGCCTCGTTCCACAAGGCGATGGGGCACTACTGGATGCAGACCGAGGGCGTCTTCGGCGTCGCGCTGGGCGTGTCGACCACGATGATCTTCCTCTTCGTCCTGTTTGGCGCGCTCTTGGAAAAGGCCGGCGGCGGAAACTGGTTCATCAAGGTGGCCATCGCCCTGCTCGGCGCGTTGCGCGGCGGCCCGGCGAAGGCAGCCGTTCTGTCGTCGATGATGACCGGGATGATCTCGGGCTCCTCGATTGCCAACACCGTCACCACCGGCACCTTCACCATTCCGCTGATGAAGAAGATCGGCTTCAAGCCCGAAAAGGCGGGGGCGGTGGAAGTCGCCTCATCGACCAACGGCCAGCTGACCCCGCCGGTGATGGGGGCGGCGGCCTTCCTGATGGTCGAATATGTCAACATCCCCTATATCGAGGTGGTCAAACACGCCTTCCTGCCGGCGGTGATCTCCTACATCGCGCTGCTCTACATCGTGCACCTCGAAAGCCTGAAGCTCGGCCTCAAGGGGCTTGAGAAACCGGGGCGCAAGATCGGCGTGATCATGATCCTGATCCTGTTCCTCACCGGCTTCCTAGCCATGGGGCTCCTGACCTTCCTGCTCGTCCTCCTGCGCGCGGCCCTCGAGCCGATCATGCCGGGCGCCACGATCTACCCGACGCTGGTTTTGCTCGCTCTGGCCTATGTCGGGCTCGTCTATGTCTCGTCGCGTTTCCCCGACATCGAGGTGGACGACCCCAATGCAAAGGTCGTGACCGCGCCGCGGCTGACGCCCACCTTCTTCGGCGGCGCCTATTTCGCGCTGCCGATCCTCGTTCTGGTGTGGAACCTGATGGTGCGCACCGAACATCTCGACCGGCTCTCGCCGGCGCTCTCGGCCTTCTGGGCCACCATCGCGATGATCCTCGTCGCGCTCACCCACAAACCGCTCAAGGCGCTGTTTCGCGGCGACCATGAAGGCGCCCGGCGCTTTGCCGAGGGCTTTCGCGATTTCGTCTCGGGCCTTGAGAGCGGCGCGCGCAACATGATCGGGATCGGCGTGGCCACGGGGGCGGCCGGCATCATCGTCGGCACCATCTCGCTGACAGGCGCGCACCAGATCATCGGTCAGGTGATCGAGACGATCTCGGGGGGCAACCTGATGGTGCTGCTCGTGCTCGTGGCGGTGCTCTCGCTGATCCTCGGCATGGGTCTGCCGACGACGGCCAACTACATCGTGGTCTCGTCGCTGATGGCACCGGTGATCGTGCAGGTCGGGGCCCAGTCGGGCCTGATCGTGCCGCTCATCGCGGTGCACATGTTCGTCTTCTATTTCGGCATCCTCGCCGACGACACGCCGCCGGTGGGGCTTGCCGCCTATGCCGCCGCGGCGATCTCGCGCGGTGACCCGATCAAGACCGGGATCATCGGCTTCAGTTACGATATCCGCACGGCGCTGCTACCGTTCATGTTCATCTTCAACACCGATCTGCTGCTGATCGACGTGGGCCCGGCAAAGGCCGTGATGGTCTTCGTGGTGGCGCTCATCGCAATGCTGCTCTTCGCCGCCGCCGCACAGGGCTATTTCATCGCCAAGAGCCGGTGGTGGGAGACCGTGGCGCTGCTGCTCATCGTCTTCACCCTGTTCCGCCCGGGCTTCTGGCTCGACCAGTGGCAGGACAAATACACCAACTACACCGGCCCCGAGGCGCTCGCCGCAATCGGCGATCTGCCGGTTGGCCACAGCGCGCGTCTCATCGTGTCGGCTCCCGACTTCGACACCGGCGTCGTTGGTTCAACCACCATCGTGTTGTCGCCCGAGGCCGAAGGCAGCGGGGCGGACAGGCTTCAGGCGGTGGGGCTCAGCGTGTTCGAGGAAGACGGGCTGTTGCGGCTCGACGAGCCCTTCCCGGGCACGCCCTATTTCGAAACCCTGGCCAATGACTACGATTTCTACGGCGACGAACCCGCCCAGATCGCCGCCGTGCAGATCGAAAACGATCGCCCCCCCAAGGAGATCTTCTTCATTCCCGCCTTCCTTCTGCTGATCCTGATCGTGGCGGTCCAGCGTCCGCGTGCAACCCAACCCGCCTTCTGAGGAAACCTGATGTTCAAGACCGTCCTTGTGCCCGTCGATGTCTCGATGCCAGAGGAGACCCAGAAGGTTCTCGCCGCGGCCAAGACGCTCACCAAGCCCTGGGGTTGCAAGATACACGTGGTGACCGTGGTGCCGGACGTGGGGATGGCCATCGTCGGCTCCTATTTCGACAAGGAGTTCGAGACAGCCACCCACGCCAAGGCGCTGGAGGAATTGCAGGCCGCAGTGGCGCAAGCGGGGCTTGAGGCCGAGCTCCACGTGTTGTCGGGCACCGCCTATGACCGGATCCTTGCCCTCAGCGACCAGCTGAAGGCCGATCTCATCATCCTGAGCGCCCACAGCCCGGAGCTGAAGGACTATCTGCTCGGCTCGAACGCCTCGCGCATTGTCCGTCATTCGCGCCGCTCGGTGCTCGTGCTGCGCGACTGACACCGCCGCAGCGGGGGTTACCGCGCCGCCCCCATCGGCACAACGATCTGTGCCCGCCGTGAGTTCGAACGCACCCGATCGACGTTCTGCATGTCGTTGCTCAGGGCGCGGCGGCGGGCCTGCGCGGGCGAGAGGCCATGCGCCAGCCAGCGGGCAACCAGCCGGCGTTCCAGCTCATCGCGCGGGGCTTCAAGCATGACGGTGAGATCCCAAAGATCGTGCAAGTCGCGCCATCCCGGCTCATCGAGGAGCAGGTAGTTGCCCTCAACGAGGATAATGGTCGCCTCGGCGGGGATCCGGGCGCCAGCGTCGACAACCCTGTCTTGCGCGCGGTCGAAGATCGGAATGGCCACCTGCCCCCCCGACTTCACCCTGCGCAGCAGCTCGGCAAAGCCGGCGACATCGAAGGTGCACGGCGCGCCCTTGCGATCGAGCAATCCCCTTTGGGCGAGGGTTTGATTGTCCAGATGAAAGCCATCCATCGGCAAAACCGCGGCGGAGGGACCAAACGCGGATGCCAGCTCGCGCGCCAATGTGGATTTGCCCACCCCGGGCGGGCCCGCGAGGGCCACGAGGATGCGCGCCCGGTGCGCTGCCGCATCCCGGATGGCTTTGCGAAGCCCGTCGTGGGTGACCACATTCATCGCGGGGCACGTCCCGGTCGCATCGCTAATCCTTCAGCCCCGCAAGCTTCTCGGCAAGCCGCGAAAACCCATCTGCGCGTGGAAACAACGTCGCCTGAAGCGCGTGGTAAATATCGGGTTTGCCCTTGAACTGGGTCGATGCCGGCTTGCCCCGCGCGTCGATTTCGGGAAACCAGCCACCGCGTTCCTG